>NZ_JAQGJD010000167.1 GCF_028290785.1 Tardiphaga sp.
GAAACGAACCTCGCAGCGAGCCGGCGCCGCCGCGTCCGATGCCGCGCAGCGAAATGCCGCGCTCGGAATCGATGATGCCGCGGCCGCTGCGCGCGGAGCCACCGATCCGCACCACGCCGCCGCTGCGTGTAGAACGTGCTGTCGCGCCGACCCCGCCGGTCGCGCCTGCGCCCGCAGCGGTACCCCCGGCTCCGCCAGCTGCGCCCGCCCCCACGGAGGCTCCGGCGCCCGCCATCTCCTCTGCGGACCAGAATCTCGCCGACATGGCGCAACGGCTCGAAGCCGCCTTGCGCCGCCCCTCCAGTGAACCCCGTTCCGAAGCCGAGCCTCGCATCGGCGCGCCGCCCGTGACACCGGAGCCGCCGACCAACCGCCCGGCCCCACGCGCTTCCAGCGAAGTCTCGATCGTCCCAACCCGCGGCGAGTCCGCCGCGGCGCCGACGGTCGCCCCGCCGGTCAAGACAGGCTTTGAAAATCTCGAAGACGAGATGGCGTCCCTGCTCGGGCGTCCAAAGTCAAGTTCGTGAGATCGGCGTCCTTCCCGCGTAGAGTAGTATTCCTTCTGACTTTGCTCACCGCCGGATCGCTGGTCGATCCGGCGGCCGCGCAGGATATCAGCATCAATCTCGGCGCCGGCAATGGCGGCGTGACCGAGCGCGCGATCCAGATGATCGCGCTGCTGACGGTGCTGTCGATCGCGCCCTCGATCCTGATCATGATGACCTCGTTCACGCGCATCGTGGTGGTGCTGTCGCTGCTGCGCACCGCGCTGGGCACTGCGACTGCGCCGCCTAACTCGGTGATCATCGCACTGGCGATGTTCCTCACGGCCTTCGTAATGGGGCCGGTGCTGCAGAAGTCCTACGACGACGGCATCAAGCCGCTGGTCGCCAACGAAATCAGCGTCGAGCAGGCGCTGTTGCGCGCGTCGGTGCCGCTGCGCGGCTTCATGATGAAGAACGTCCGCGAGAAGGATCTCAAGCTGTTCATGGACCTGTCCGGCGAGCCGATCCCTGCCACGCCGGATGACATGTCGCTGCGCATCCTGATCCCCGCCTTCATGATTTCGGAACTGAAACGCGCCTTCGAGATCGGCTTCCTGCTGTTCCTGCCGTTCCTGATCATCGACCTCGTGGTCGCCTCGGTCTTGATGGCCATGGGCATGATGATGCTGCCGCCAGCGGTGGTATCGCTGCCGTTCAAGCTGATCTTCTTCGTGCTGGTCGATGGCTGGTCGCTGGTGGCCGGGAGCCTGGTGCAAAGTTACGGGCAGTAGCCGTCCCTTCGTGCCCGCGTCCGTACACGACCGAAGAGTGCCTACCGCGTCATCTCGATCTTGCGCACCTTGACCGGCGGCAGCGAGCCGGTGGTCTCGGCATCCGCGGCGGCGCCAGGCACTACCGCCTTGGCGCTACTTTCGGGGAAGCGCACCTTCATCTCGCGCAGGAAGCCGTCGAGCGTATCGACCGCCGCGGCCATCTTGGCAATGGCAGCGAATTCCGAATTAGTGCCGGAGGCCGGCATGCTGGCGGTGTCGAACGCGATCTTGTCGGCGCCGGTGGACATCAGCGGCGCGTACTTGTCGCGGAAACGCGCCAGCCCGAGCGCGTCTTCGGCCAGCGCATAACCGACCACGGCGCGGATCACGTCGCTTTTCTCGGCTACCGTCAGCGGCGTGAAGTCGCGCCAGCGATCGCCATAATACAATTCGATCTGCTCGGAGGCTTCGCGCCAGCGCCGCGCCGACCAGTAGATATCCGAGCGCAGCCGGATCGCCTCACGGCCGCCGACGTTGGAAATGATATCGAGCGCCAGGTCGCGGCGGCCGATGTCGCTTTGCGCGCGGGCCTCCAGCAGCAGCCGCTGCTGGCGCAACTCGCCGGCGAGATCGGCGATCCGCGTCGTGCGCAGTGCCGCGATGGCGCGCTCCGGCTTGCGGCTCATCAGATAGACCATCGATAGCCGCGCTGCGACCTGGGCGCGCGCCGCCCCTTCGAGGCGGTGATCGACCTGGTACTGCAGCAGCTCGGCGGCCTGGTCGAGCAGATCGACGGCGACGAGGCGGTCGGCCAGGCGGCGGATCATCTCGTCGCCGCGCCGCCCGATCGGCGTCAACTCGCGATACTCGTAGAACATCGCGAGCGCATCGACCGGCGGCAGGTTGTCGCCTTTCGAGCTCAGGTAGATCTGCGAAAACAACGCCTGCGCGTCATCCTGCACCTGCCGCGCCGCCTCGCTGTTGGCCTGCCGCTCGGTGGCGCTGCGCGCCGCCAGCAGCGATTCCTTGTAACGGCCGAGCTCCGAATACATCCGCGACAGGACCTGCAGCGTCTGCACTTCCAGCCCGTCGCCGCGCCACATCACCGCCAGCAGTTCGAGCTCCTTCAGCGCATCCTCATTGGTGATCTCGAGACGCTTCTGGCGCAGCGCGATCTCGCGCAGTTTGGCCTCCGCCGCCGCCGGCCGGTCCGGCGAGGCGATCGCCTCCTGGTATTTCGACAGCGCATCCTTGTCGCGGCCGAGCGCCTCGTCGAGCCAGCCCGACAGCAGCAGCGTCGAAGGCTTCATCTCCGGCGGGATGCCGACCAGTTCCAGCTCGCTGCCGCGCGCGGAAGCGCCCGCATAGTCCTTGACCTCGAGCGCGGCGCGCAGCGCCTGCGAGATCGCGACGCGCTGCAGGTCCGCCGGCAGCGACGCGGTGGCCAGTTCGGAGTTCTTGAATTTCTCGCGGGCCTGCACCCACTTCTCTTGTTTGGCGTAAGCGAGCGCTTTCCACAGCTCGGCGTCGTAGCCGGGCCCTAGCACGGGATTGGCGACGTCCTTGAGAGTCTGCTCGGGACGGCCCATCATCACGCTGGCAACGGCGTGGACGATCAGCGCGACCGGATTTTCCTGGCCCACCTTCGACTCCGAAATCGTCAGATCGGCGACGCCCTTGGCTTCATGGTACATGCCGCGCGCCATATAGAAGCGCGCCAGATCCATCCGCGCCGCGGTGCGCGTATTGTCGTCGGCCAACGATGCGGCATTCACCAGCACGTCGAAGCGGTCCTTGAACGGCCCCTCCTGGTCCTTGCGCCACTGGCCGACGTCGAAGATCGGCCGCGCCACCGATGACGCGCGCTGCGGCGCCGCGTCCGCCGCCGACAGCGTCAATCCGCCGGGCCGGCTCAGCGTCACCTTGTCGATGTTGGCATCGACCACGACCTCGTCGGAATTGAGCTGGATCACCACGCCGTGGATCGATTCCAGCAGCGAGAACTCGACGAAATCCTGGCGCCGGATGAAGCCACGCGGCGGCGGCAACGCGGTGATCACATCCAGCACATCGCCGGCATCGGGATCGATCAGGCGATGCTTGAGGCCGGGCTTGCTGAGCGGCACCGCCACGTTGGCGTGCGAGGGATCGGCAATATTCCGGATCGCCGACAGCGGCAGCGACTGGGTCTGGCGGGTATCGGCGAACATCACCGACCAGCTCTCGCCCGTGCCCGCCGCATCGCCGGGGGTCAGCGAGGCCAGTTGCGGCCGGTTCAGGCGCATGCGGATCGCCTGTCCCTTATCCAGTTTGACGATGCTGGCGTCGGCGATGATCGAACCGCCCTCGCGGCGGATCGCCGCCACGTCGATCGGCTTGGTGGAGTCGACCACCAGCCACATGATGTCGCCGCGGCGAAACAGCGCCGCCGGCGTCGGCGCGGCAAAGGCGAAGCTCATCTGCAGGCCGTCGCTGCTGCGCTTGACCTCCACCGGCATGCCGGGGCTTTCGGCCACGACGGCCGGAGTCGGCTTCACAACAGGCACCACGGGCGCGGCGGCAATGACAGGCGGCGCAGGCGTTTCTTTGACGGGGGCGACGACAACGGGCGCCTCGGGGGCCGGCGCGGGCCTCGCGGCCGCTTCGACCTTTGGCAGTTCGGCCTTGCGCGGTTCGGGCTTGAGCGCCTCGACCTTCGGCAACTCAGCCTTGGCCGGTTCAATCCTGGCCGCGATTTCAGCCACCTTGGGCGACGTCGCCTCCCGCGCGATCGATTCCGAAGTCGGCGGCGCGATTTCGCTGGAATGTTGCGGTGTTGCTTCGCTAGCCGGTCGCTCGCCGGTCGGAGGCTTCGCCGCGGCGGCCGGAGCGACCGGGAGCTTTGCCAGCGGCGATGGCTTGTCGCCCTGCTGGAAGCCGACATCGACGACGTAGTTCTTGTCCTCGCGGAACGAGTGCACATCGACGTCGCCGATCAGGCCGAGTTCGACCGCCGTGCGGTTGCCGTCCGTCGCCTGTCCGATCGAGGCGATGTTCGGCGGCGCCGAGAGTTTGGCATCGGCGAGATCGAACACCAGCCCGGCATTGAAGGTCAGCGTCAGCATCTTCTCGTTCAGCGCCGACGACACGCCAACGCCGTTAGGCATCTCGAACACGAAGCGCACGAAGGTCGGCTGCACCGAAGCCCGGACCCGGATTGGCGGACGCGCCTTGCCTTCCGATGCCGCGCGTTGCTGGCGCAGCGCGCGCTCGGCGGTCCGCGCGCGCTCGGACAGTTCCTTGACGACGTCCTGCGGCAGGCCGGGCGGCATGCCCTTCCAGTTATCTGGCAAAAGATCGATAAAGACGCGCTCGCCGGCCGCCATCGAATTGACCGTGACCTTGCGCGACAGCGCCAGCCGGATCGCCGAGCCGTCGGGATCGCGCCGCGCCGAGCCGATATAGTCCGGCGCCGCGTCCGACAGGATATCAACCGGGACATCGACCGGCCGCTTGAAACGGATCACCAGAATGGTGCCGGCCTGGGTGACTTCGGACTCCACGTCCTCGGAGAGCTTCAGCACGATGCGGGCATAGCCGCCGGACACCACCATCGTCGCGGTGCCCTTGACGTCCTGCGCGTGACCGACGCCTGGCGTCAGCATTGTCAGCAGCAACGCGCTAGCGACGAGGCCCGCGCAACGCCGAACGGCCCGCGTCCACGCGCGGGCTAGCGTCCAACTTGCAACGGCAGCCATGCGCGCCATTCCGGAGTGTCTTTCAGCCCGATGATCGATCGGCGGCCGGGCGCCCGCTCCTCGTTTGAATCTAGATTCCGCGGTCTAAGGAGTTGTTAACGAATCCCTTTAATTCCGGTTGGCCGGCATAGGCTTGCCCTCGATCTTGGGCAGGTCGGCGACCGAGGCGGAGCGGTCCCCCCCGCTGGCGCGCCGCGCCAGTTCGACGGTCAGCCGTTCGGCAGCTTCCGGCTGCATCAGCCCGAGAATGTCGGACATCTTGCGCGGCGCGATTTGCGAGGCGATATCGAACAGCACCGGCATTTCCAGCCGGTCGAAGATCTTCGCGGCGTCCTTCGGCTTCATACCCTCGTACATCGTGATGATGCCCTTGAAGCGCGCGGCGCCTGCCTCGCCCTTCTGCTCAGTAGCGGTCTTGATGCCGGCCTCGACGCCTTTCAGTTCATCGACGCGATTCTCGATGCGCTTCTCTGCCGCCTTCATCAGGCTTTCGCGAATATCGATCTCACGCGCGCGCGCTTCCAGTTCCTGGCGGCGCGATTGCAACCGCTCCAGGATGGCGCGTTCCGACGGGGAAACGGTCGGGACGGGTTCAACGGGAGCGACCGTGGTTGGCGGCGCTACCTGCGGCGCTGCCGCGGCCGGCTTGGCAGGTTCTTCCTTCTTGGCGCCATGGCCCGAGGAGCCGGTAATATCGGAGTCCACCGCAGCGGACGTCTGGCCGCCCGGGAAGTTGAACGTCTGCTGCGCCCAGGATTTTTTCGCCACCTGCGGCTGGTAGTCGAACACATAGCCGCCATCGATCACCAGGCCGGCGATCTTCAGCACGGCGAGGCCGAAGATCGCGACCAGCACGACTGGAATGACGCGAATGTCCCGGAAGGCTTTCATGCAGCGATGCCGTCAGGCCTCCTGCGCTCGGCGAACGCCTGCGCCGCGGCGGCATTGGCGCGCGCCGCCGACACCCTGGGTGCGTCGGGGGCCGCAGCAGCCGGCTCGGCATCGGCCAGCGGCCGGGCCGCCACGGCGATGCGCGAAAGCCGCCGCAGCACGCTGTCGCTCTCGGCAAGCTGGGCCTTGAGCTGATCCGCCAAGGCGGTCGCGGCGGCAATCTGGCTGCCGAGGTTCTCATTGACGTCGCGCACGGTGTGCTTGAGGCCGCCGATCGCGCGCTCGGCGATTTCGGTGACGGTGATGAGCTCGCCGATCGTCGCCTTCAGCGATTGCTCGTCCGCCTTCAGTCGCTTCAGGCGGCTGTTAAGCAACATGCAGTAGGCGATCGTCAGGATCAGCAGGGCTGCGACCAGACTCTCGATCACGATACCTAGTGAATGACTCATTGTGCCTCCATCATCTTGGTTTGCTCGTCGGCCTTTTCAAACATCGCGAAGGTTGTGTTGGGCTTGCGCAACTGCTTCGTAACCCGGATGGCGACGCGGTCGCCGACCCGGCCCATGCGACCTTCGCTCAGAACGACGTCGCCGCAGCGGACCTGGACCAGCGCGTCGGCGCGCATTTCCAGCGGCAGGGTGTCGCCGACCTTCAGCATCATCAGTTGCTTCAGCGGAATTTCGGCCTCGTAGAGCACGGCATCGACGGAGATCTGCGCCTGCGCGATTTCGGTGGCGAGATGGCTTTCCCAGATCGGATCGCGACCGAACTTCTCGCCCATGAACATCTGCATGAGCACGGCGCGGATCGGCTCGATGGTCGCGTAGGGCAGCAGCAGCTCGATATTGCCGCCGCGGTCTTCCATGTCGATGTGCAGCCGCACCAGGATAGCGGCGTTGGCGGGCCGGCTGATCGCGGCGAAGCGCGGATTGGTCTCCAGCCGGTCGATACTGAAGCTCACCGGCGACAGCGGCCGGAACGCCTGCTCGGCGTCGGCCAGCACAACCTCGATCAGCCGCTTCACCAGATTGGTTTCGATCGTGGTGTAGGGCCGGCCCTCGATGCGCAGCGACGCCTCGCCGCGACGGCCGCCGAGCAGCACGTCGATCATCGAATAGATCAGGCTGGAATCGACGGTGGCGAGGCCGAAGTTTTCCCATTCCTCCGCCTTGAACACGCAGAGCACCGCGGGCAGCGGGATCGAATTCATGTAGTCGCCGAACCGCACCGAGGTGATGCGGTCGAGCGAGACCTCGACGTTGTCAGACGTGAAGTTGCGCAGGCTCGTAGTCATCAGCCGCACCAGGCGGTCGAACACGATTTCGAGCATCGGCAGACGCTCGTACGACACCATCGCGGAATCGATGATGGCGCGGATGCCGTTGTTCTCGTCGAGATGGACCTCGCCGACGCTGAAACCGAGGAGGTTGTCGATTTCCTCCTGCGACAACACGCGCTCGCCGCCGCCGTTCTTGCCGGCGCCCATGTCACGGCCGCCGTCATCGACCATGGCGGCCCATTGCTCGGCCATGGTCCCGGTAAGCTCGTTTTCGGCAGCCGCCTTCGCAGCCTCAACGGGGTCCTCTGAATCCAGAGAAGCTTCCCATTCGGCAGCAATGGCGTCCTGGTCCATTTGCTCCTGGCTGGCCATGATCTAGCTCGGTCCCGTCACTGGATCAGGATTTCTTTGAACAGCACGGCGGTGACCTGGCTCGGCGAAACCGCGGCGTTGACGCGCTTGGTCAGTTCTTCCTTGAGCCGGAACATGCCGACCGAGCCGTTGAGATCGGTGGCGCGCAGCTCGCGCATATAGGTCTGGAACATGTCGGTGATGCGCGGCATCGACGGCTTGATCAGCTCGACCAGCTTCTCGTCTTTGATCTCGAGTACGATCTTGGCCTTGAGATATTGCACGCGGTCGCCGGGCTGCCCGGCGAGGTTGACCAGAATTTCCGGAACATCGAGGAAGGACGGCGGCTTCGGCGCCGCCACCTCGGCATGGGTTTCCTTCGGGTGGCTGAACAGAAAGAAGTACGCGCCGGCGCCGGAGGCGAGCACCAGCCCGACCACCACGATCGCGATCAACTTGAACTTGCTCTTCGGTGCCGCCGCTTCGCCCGCGCCGTCTTCCGTGGAATCGTTATCTGCCATCGCCTGCCCGTTCGGGGTTGGGATGAGCTCGATGCTGCAAAGCAGGCTTTAAAAACGCGATACAAATGCTGCCAGCGCCCAAGGCCCTGTTGATTGTGACGCTAGGTCGCAATGGTTAATGGAACCTTTCTTTTGCATTGCAGGTAGGAAAATTTTGCCGGATCAATATGGTCAACAAGACCTTTCTGCCGCCCCGCGCAAACGTCAAAAAACAGCAACTAACTGAAATAATTAAACTTTCCGACTTGGCACGGCTTTCGCTACTCACTCTGCGAGCCGCGGCTTGGGAGAGCTGTGCGGTTCGCAGGATTCGCGATCGGCCTGGGAGGGCCAATCGCGGGAACTCAGGGGAGAATGACCGATGGAGAACGTAGGTCTCATCGGACTATCGCGGCAGATGACGTTGGAGCGACAGCTCGACGTCGTCGCGAACAACATCGCCAACATCAACACGACCGGCTTCAAGGCCGACAGGTCGGTGTTCGAGGAATATCTGCGCACCCCGGCCCATGAAGACAACTTCGTCGGCAGCGACCGCCGCGTCAGCTTCGTGCAGGACCGCGCCACGCTGCACGACCTGTCGTCGGGCCCCAACGAGCAGACCAAGAACCCGCTCGACGTCGCTATCGACGGCAATGCCTTCCTGGTGGTGCAAACCCCCGGCGGCGAACGCTACACCCGCGATGGCGGGTTGCAGATCAACGACAAGGGCCAGTTGGTCACCAAATCCGGCAGCCCGGTGCTCGGCACCTCCGGTCCGATCGTGTTCCAGCCCAGCGACAAGGACATCAACATCGCGCCCGACGGCAACATCACCGTGCTCGAAGGCGTGAACCGGATCGACTCGGTGCGCGGCAAGCTGCGCCTCGTCAGCTTCTCGCAGGCGCAGCGGCTGCTGAAGGAAGGCTCGAACCTGTACGCGGCGGGCGAGGGCAATGCGCCGCAGCCTTCGACCACCGCCAAGGTCAATCAGGGCTTCATCGAACGGTCCAACGTCAGCTCGGTGATGGAAATGACCCGGATGATGGACGTCACCCGCGCCTATACGCAGATCTCGGCAATGCTGCAGCAGCAGGCCGACATGCGCCGCTCCGCGATCGAAAAACTCGCCGACGTTCCGGCTTAAGGAAACACACCCATGCGCGCTCTTTACACTGCAGCGACCGGGATGGCGGCCCAGGAACTCAACGTCCAGGTCATCTCCAACAACATTGCGAACATGCGGACCACCGGCTTCAAGAAGCAGACGGCCGCGTTTCAGGACCTGATCTACGATCACGTGCGCCGGGTCGGCGCGCAAGCGTCGGACCAGGGCACGATCATCCCGGTCGGCGTCGATATCGGCGGCGGCGTCAAGACGGTTGGCACGCCCCGCATGATGACCCAGGGCACGCTGGCAGCCACGGGCGGCGACCTCGACATCGCGGTGCGCGGCGAAGGCTTCTTCAAGATCCAGATGACCGACGGCACGTTTTCCTACACCCGCGACGGCTCGTTCACGACCGACAACACCGGCCGCATCGTCAATGCGCAGGGCAACCCGCTGCAGCCCACCATCACCGTCCCGCAGGCGTCGTCGGGTCTCACCATCAGCGCCTCCGGCCAGGTTTCGGTCACCGTGGCCGGATCGACCACACCGCAGACGCTCGGCACCATCGGCCTGACGCGCTTCATCAACAAGTCGGGCCTGCTCTCGGTCGGCGACAACTTGTTCACCGACACGCCGGCCTCCGGCGCACCGCAGGACGGCGTCGCCAATGCCGATGGTTTCGGCGATTTGCAGCAGCGCAACCTGGAACAGGCGAACGTCGAAGTGGTGTCGGAAATCTCCGATCTGATTGCCGCACAGCGCGCCTACGAGATGAATGCCAAGGTGATCAGCGCGGCCGACCAGATGATGCAGTCCACTTCCAACATGTTCCGCTAAGGGAGTTGATGATGGTCTTTCGCTCGCTCCTGCTGGCCACCTCCCTGCTCGCCGCCTGCGCCACCACGGCGCTCGGCCAGACCCTCGACGAGGTCATCGCCTCGCCGGTGCTACGCGCGAACGTCACTGTCGCCGGCGATGTGGTGCGGATCGGCGACGTCATCGACAACGCCGGACCGGCAGCGCAGATCGCGATCTACCGCGCGCCCGATCTCGGCACCGTCGGGTCGCTGTCGGCCGCCAAAATCATCGCGACGTTGCGCACCCACCAGGTGATCGGCGTCGATACCCGCAACATCCAGGACGTCACCATCACCCGGCTGTCGCGTAGCGTCGAGGCCAAGGACATCGAAACCCAGGTGGCGCTGGCGCTGGAGCACCGCAACGGACTAGGCGACGCCGCCAATCTCAGCCTGACGTTCGACCGCGACGTGCAGAGCCTGCGGCTTGACGCCGCCAACAGCGGCGCGCTCGACCCGATCTCGGTGCGCTACGATCCGCGCAGCACCCGCTTCGACGTCACCTTCTCTATCGGCAACGATGCCAACGCGGCTGTCACCAAGCTGCGCTTCACCGGCAGCGCGGTCGAGACCGTGGAAGCCGCGGTGCTGGCGCGCGGCGTCGATAGCAAGGAAGTGTTGAAATCCTCCGACGTGATCGTCGAGCGGCGTCCGAAAGCCGAAGTCGGCAACGACGTCGCCAGCCGCGACCGCGCCGTCGGCATGCAGGCGCGGCGCCAGTTGCGCGCCGGCCAGGCATTGCGGGTCTCCGACCTGACCAAGCCCGACCTGGTGAGCCGCGACCAGGCCGTCACGCTGGTTTACGAATCCGCCGGCCTTTACCTCACCATTCGCGGCAAAGCGATGGAAGCGGGCACTGAAGGCGACGTCGTCAACGTCATCAACCTGCAGTCCAAACGCACCGTCTCCGGCGTCGTGGTCGGCCGCGGTCAGGTTGCCGTGTCGGTCCCCGCCCCGCGCCTGCCACCGGCCAGCGAAGCGGCGCCAGCTAAAACTTCCGAAGCTGCCGCACCTGTGGCGGTCGCCGCCAACGAACAAGTACCAGTGTCCCGAAAAGCCGAGTAACGTTGATGTTCAAGTACAACCGTCCCCTGCTCTCCGCTGCGTTGCTGACGACCGCCATGATGGCCGGCGGCTGCTCGTCACTGGAACGGCTCTCCGCCATCGGCGAAAAGCCGGCGCTGGCCGCGATCGAGAACCCGGTGGCGCAGCCTGGCTACAAGCCTGTGCAGATGCCGATGCCGAAGCCGGAAGTGGCGTCCTACAACGCCAACTCGTTGTGGCGATCCGGCTCGCGCGCCTTCTTCAAGGACCAGCGCGCGCACCAAATCGGCGACATTCTCACGGTGACTGTCAATTTCACCGATAAGGCCAACATCGCCAACGAGACCCAGCGCAGCCGCACCAACAAGGAAGATTCCGGGGTCACCGACTTCCTCGGCAGCAAGCTGATATCGAACCCCGCGACCAGCGTACTGCCCGGCCGGTTGCTGACCGCCGATGGCAGTTCGTCCAGCGACGGCAAGGGCTCGGTACAGCGACAGGAAAACCTGCAAACCAGCGTCGCCGCCGTGGTCACGCAATTACTGCCGAACGGCAACCTCGTCGTCGAGGGCAAGCAGGAGATCCGCGTCAACTACGAAATCCGCGAATTGATCGTCGCCGGCATCGTGCGCCCGGAGGACATCCAGAGCGACAACACCATCGACAGCGCCAAGATCGCCCAGGCCCGTATCGCTTACGGCGGCCGGGGTCAGATCTCCGACGTGCAGCAGCCGCGCTACGGCCAGCAAGTGATGGACGTGCTGCTGCCGTTCTAAAATTTCAGAGCTCCCACACTTCACACCGCGCTCCCACGCCGTGAAGTGTCCTACGCGAAGGCCTTCCGTCAGCTCCCCTGACGGAAGGCCTTCGTCGTTTATGGAGTTGTCGATGCAACACCGTCGCTCTCTTCTCCTCTCCCCCGTGGAGACGCAAGAAGCGCGGCTCAACCTCTGAAATCCGCCGCCACGCGGCCGAGCCCGGACAGTTCCATCACCACCGCATCGCCGGCGCTTAGCCACACCGTCTGCACCAGGCTCCCGGTCAGCACGATCTCGCCCGCGCGCAGGCTGTTGCCCTGCCCGGCGAGATGGTTGGCGAGCCAGGCCAGCGCCTGGTGCGGATGGCCGAGCACGTCGGCGCCGGTGCCGCAGCCGACCTCGATCCCGTTGATCACCGCGCGGCCGACCACCGACAGCAGATCGGGCACCTGCGCGCGCGCGCGCGGCGCACCGAGCACGCAGCCGGCGGCGAAGAAATCATCGGCGATCAGCGTCGGCGCGCCCAGCGTCCGCCAGTCCGCATAGCGGTCATCGACGATCTCGATCGCCGGCAGGTAGGCATCGATGGCATCGACAACGCCGTCGGCCGTGAACGGCGCCGCGGCGGCGGACAGGTCGCGGCCGATCCGCACGCCGATCTCGCATTCCACGCCGACGCGGACATAGTCGTCATGGCGCAGCGATGCGCCGCTGGCGTGCACGCCGCTGGCAAAAATGCCGCCGCTGCAGGGATGCGGGATGCCGAGATAGGTCTGCATCACCGCGCTGGTGCAGCCGATCTTGTGACCGGCCTGCGCGCCGAAGTCGGCCGACAGCAGCGTATGGACACAGTCCTGTATGCGATAGCCTTCGGCCTCGTCTTGCGGAGCATTGTCTGGAAGCAGAGACCCCAGACGCGTGCGCGTGCGACGTGCAGCAGCGACAATGTTGGCGGCGGCGGCAATGTTGGTCATATTCGGCTTCCGATACGGGGACGCGGAACCGCGCAACCCGCCAAGAACACCACAACTGCGACAAGATGGACAGAGCTGCGGGTTTCCATTGCGGAGACCGCAGTCTAATCCATGCCGTCATATCCGGTCTCGCAGTGCAGCGACAACGACCGCAGCCAGAGGCCGCCATGAGTATTGGACTAATCGCCCTTCTCGACGATATCGCGGGCCTCGCGAAAGTGGCTGCTGCGTCGGTCGATGATATTGCTGGACAGGCCGCCAAGGCCGGCGCCAAAGCGGCCGGCGTGGTGATCGACGACGCCGCGGTGACGCCGCGCTATGTGGTCGGCTTCGACGCCACGCGCGAACTGCCCATTGTCAAGAAAATTGCGATCGGCTCATTGCGCAACAAGCTGCTGTTCCTGCTGCCAGCCGCGCTTTTGATGAGTCTGTTTGCGCCATGGGCGATCACACCGCTGCTGATGATCGGCGGCGCCTATCTCTGCTTTGAGGGCACCGAGAAGGTTTTCGAGGCCATCATGCCTCACCATGCACCTGGCGGCGACGTCCAAACGCTCGCTATCGACCCGAAGACGATGGAAGACGACAAAGTCGCAAGCGCGATCAAGACCGATTTCATCCTGTCGGCGGAGATCATGGCTATCACCCTGGCAGCGATTCCCGACGGGCCGTTCGTGACCCGGGCTATCGTTCTGGCGGTCGTCGCCATCGGCATCACCGTTATCGTCTACGGCGGCGTCGCGCTGATCGTCAAAGCGGACGACGTCGGCCTCGCGCTGGCGAAGAGCGATCGGAAGTCGCCGTGGGGTCGGTTCAAGGCCACGTTCGGCCGCCTGCTGGTGCTGGGCATGCCGTACTTCCTGCGCGTACTGGGCGTGGTCGGAACCGCGGCGATGATCTGGGTCGGCGGTGGAATCGTAGTTCACGGCCTCGCCGAATACGGGCTACCGCAGATCGAGCACATGATAGAAGCGGCGGCGACGCTAGCGGCACGGGCTGTACCGGTACTCTCCGGAGCGATGACCTGGATCGTGACGGCCGCGGGTGCCGGCGTGCTCGGCCTGCTACTCGGCGCGGCGCTGGTCCCGGTGGCCAGCTTCATCGTGGTGCCGGTCTGGGCTCGGCTGCGCGGCAAGAAACCAGCGGCAAGCCCACCGCACTAAAGCAACCACGGCTGCCAGAGTGCAGCGGCGGTGCGTGGCGTCGCATCAAACGGCCGCCTGATCAGGCGGCCGTTGCAATCTCGGAACCTATTCGTCGCGATATACCTTCTCGCGCTTTTCGTGGCGCTCCTGGGCTTCCACCGACAGCGTCGCGATCGGGCGGGCTTCAAGACGCTTCAGGGAGATCGGCTCGCCGGTCTCCTCGCAATAACCATAGGTATTGTCCTCGATGCGCTGCATCGCGGCGTCGATCTTGGAGATCAGCTTGCGCTGACGGTCACGCGCGCGCAGCTCGATGGCGCGATCGGTTTCCGACGAGGCGCGATCCGCGAGGTCGGGGTGGTTGACGTTCTCTTCCTGCAGGGTCTGCAGGGTGACGCGGGACTCCCGTAAAATCTCTTCCTTCCAGGCCAGCAGCTTCGCGCGAAAATAGTCGCGCTGGCGGTCGTTCATGAAAGGCTCTTTTTCGGAGGGTCGATAGCTTTTCAACTTGTCCAAGGCCAATCCATCTGTCCGTGCAAGGCGGCGGAAATGACTGCCGCGCCGCAGCTTATATAGCGAGGCCATGTGACAGACAATATCGGCCGCAAGCCGGAAAACGCGCCTACCACAGGGTTTCGCAGCGGAACTCACCCAACCGCAGGACCCCCACCCGCCGGCTTAGACTTTGGTCAGGGGTCCGTTAGGCTTTCGCCATTCCCTGGCCGGCCTTGGCCAGTTCGACCTCGACCCGCAGTTCGATCTCCGAAAGCACGGCGTCGAGGCCGGGGTCGCCGGACGAGGATTTCAGGTCGGCGGCTGCGGCGCGCAGCCGGGCCACGGTGGAGTTATCGAAGGCACCGGCCAGCAGGCCCAGCTTGAGGTCGTCGAGCACGTCGAGCGCGCTGCGGCCACGCGCGACCGAGCGCTTGCGCCGTTCGGTGGCGTCCTCGACGCCCTGCATGGCCAGCAGCGCATCGAGGCTGGCGGCCGGGCGCGGCGCTACGGTCGGCCGCGTCTCCGCAGCCCCGGCCGCATCCGGCAGCGAAAATCCAGTCGAACTGGTGCGCTTGGTGCCCGACGAGGGCGATCCAAGGGTGGTGCCGTTCGGTCCGTAGATGCGCATCGACATATCCAGCGAGGGTAAGGGCCTGACCTGGCCGCGAGGGCGCCTGCGATTCGACGATGACATCGAATCCGTAAACGGACCCTCATCCGGAAAGGTGAGCTTTTATGGTTAATCAATAGTGAATAGCCCGGCAAAATCTGCCGCGAGCGGCAGTTTCGACTCGGCTCGAGACTTCCGCGGAGAGCGGCCCAGAATAATACATTCAATGATATCAATGGATTATACCGCCAAAATCGACTGGCACGGCGCTCGCATAGGGTTGGCTGGATCATCGTCATGGGAGTGGCGGCGGATCCAGCCCAAACCTCAGCGGGGAGCAGAGGATGCCGAGCCTACCTTCGATCCAGTTCTGCCAGGCGGCCTGCGCGGCGCTCATTGCGCTGCTGCTGTCGGTTGCCTCGGCGGAGGCGACATCGCGGATCAAGGATCTCGCCAATATCGAAGGCGTGCGGCAGAATCAGCTGATCGGCTACGGCCTGG
>NZ_JAQGJD010000188.1 GCF_028290785.1 Tardiphaga sp.
GGAGGCGGCAAACCGTCGCCACAGGTTGTTATGTCTAGGAAGAACCGACGACAGAGTCTTCTTACAACACGGTAACCTGCGATTCCGGCCCCAGTACGCGCCGAAAGCGCGCCCTGTGGCGACGTGGTCCTGAAGATAGGCACTGCCGTCGCAAAAGGGGAGGGCCTATTGGCCCTCGACGGGCGGTACCGGGATGGCGGATCGCGGCGGTAAACGTAGAGGTATTACAAACTGGCCGGAGCCCCCTCGGGTGGCGAGGCATCCCGCCGTCCGATATTGTGCGGGTGCGTTGTGCCCTCCGCCCGGTGCTGGCCGGCCGGCGGCGCCGATCCGGCGCCGTCCCTTTCCCTCACCGAGATATCCGTCCTTCATGAGCAAACGCCCGATCAAGGCCGCATTTTTGCAGGTCCATTCCATCATTGGCCTTGCCATTTCGCTGGTGCTGACCGTGATCGGCCTGACCGGCGCGACCATGAGCTTCGAAGACGAGATCGGCGACTGGCTGAACGCCGGCATCATGCACGTCGAGGCGCGGCCGGCGCCGCCGCTGACGCCGGATGGCCTGATCGCGCGGCTGCAGGCTGGCGATGCCGGTCGGGTCTCGGCACTGACCCTGTCCAGCGACCCGGCGGCGTCGGTGCACGTCCGCTTTGCGCGCAGCGAGGGCGGCGCGCGGCCGGCTGCGGCCTATGTCGATCCCTATGACGGCCACGTGCTCGGCACGGCGCGCGGCGACGGGTTTTTCGCCACCGTTCGCCAGTTGCATCGCTGGCTGCTGCTGCCGGGCGATGCCAAGGGCTGGGGCCGTCAAATCACCGGCGTGACCGCGATCTGCCTGATGATCATGCTGATTTCCGGGCTGGTGCTGCGCTGGCCGCGGCACGTCCGCAGCGTCAAAGCGTGGCTCAAGCCCAACCTGTCGATGCGCGGTCGCGGCTTCCAGTGGTCGCTGCATTCCGTCGCCGGCACCTGGGTGATGCTGATCTATCTGGTGATGACGACCACCGGCCTGTGGTGGTCGTTCGACTGGTACCGGGACGGCGCCACCTGGCTGTTTTCCAGTCGCACTGTCGCCGCGACGATGCAGCCCAAACCGGCAAAGCCGGTGCGCGCCAGCGTCACTGACGCCGGGCCGCTGACGCTGGATCGGGCGTGGTCGGCGTTCCTGGAACGACAGGGCAGCCGCTACGCAACCGCGCAGGTCACATTGCCGAACGGCGCCGGCACGGTGCTGCGGATTCGCTCCGTGGCGCGCGATGTTGCGCGCGAAGGCGCCCGCGACGAATTTCGCATCGACGCCACCGGCCGCGTGGTGTCGGAAGAGATCTACGCCGACAAGGCATTTGGCGACAAGGTGCTGGCGAGCGTGCTCGACATCCACCAGGGCGCCATTCTCGGCTGGCCCGGCCGGCTGCTGTTCATGCTCGCCGCAAGCCTGATGCCGCTGTTCATGGTGACCGGCTTCCTGCTGTATTTGTCGCGGCGAAAATTGCGCCCCGCGAAGCGGCGGGCAACCAGGTCGGTAAGGACGTTGGTTCCGGGCGAGTAAGGCGGACCGCTTCGAGGCTCTCGTCGATCATGATCGCAGCGCAGAGCTGGGGGCTGTAGCTTAGAGCCTGCTTCCGTTTCGCGGTGCGCGCGATTCCTTCGTGTCCGGTAGTATTTTCGTCGCTTGCGGGCCGGTCGGAAAGCCGTGTTCCTGCGACCATTTGAGCAGCTCGTCGAATACCGGCTTGAGCGCCTTGGCAGCCGGCGTGATCTCATACTCCACGCGCGGAGGGACTTCGGCGAAGATGGTGCGCTTGACCAGTCCGTTGGCCTCGAGGTCGCGCAACTGGATCGTGAGCATGTGCTGCGTCACGCCCGGAATCGATCGACGCAGCTCGCCGAAGCGGCGCTTGCTCTGGACCAACTCCCACAGGATTTCGCCCTTCCATTTCCCCGCGAGCACGCCCAGTGCGCGACGAAACTTCAACGTCTCCGGGCAGCCAGCCAGCGGAGCGCTTTCGCCGTCCGTCTCAATAGTCACATTTTTCATACTGCCTCACAAAAAGCATCCTACTTGTCCTTTTCATCTTACTCCTGAATGTTCGCGATGGAAGGCTTGGGTCGATTGACCGGGCAGAACGGATCAAATCAGGAGTTATCGATGTCGGTTGCTGTTGCTTCGTCGCCGTCAGGATGGAAGTTCGTAGCGCTGTGGTGCGTCAGGGGATTGCTCGCCTTGGCCTTTGCCGCCGCTGGCGCAGCCAAATGGTACGGCGTCCCTATGCTCGTCGAGGAGTTCGAGCATATCGGACTCGGGCAATGGTTTCGCTATTTCACCGGCAGCCTCGAGATATTCGGCGCGATCCTGCTGCTGTTGCCGCAGAAGGCGGTCTACGGTGCGCTGCTGCTGATCTGCGTCATGATGGGCGCGATTATCACCCATCTCTTTGTGATCGGCGGCTCGGCCGTCCCGGCCATCGTCCTGCTGGCCTTGAGCGCCGTGGTCGCCTTTGCCGGGCGCGGCCAGATCGCATCGTTCGTCAAGACATCGCAAGGCTGATGCGATGGACTTCCCCCGCCATCCATTGACGCTTGCCGTGGGGCTCCTGCTGGCCTTTGCGGTGCCGCTGTCCGTGACCCTGTTACCGACGGGGTCGCAGGCGGCATCATCGAAGCCGCCGGCCAAGGTAGTTGAGGTGGTGCCGCACCGGCTGGTGCTCCCGATCAACAGCGACGATCCCACCACGATGCGTGCGCTGATCTCGACCGCGCTCAACCTTCCAAAATACTATCA
Source organism: Tardiphaga sp. (assembly GCF_028290785.1). Classification (GTDB taxonomy): domain Bacteria; phylum Pseudomonadota; class Alphaproteobacteria; order Rhizobiales; family Xanthobacteraceae; genus Tardiphaga. The sequence continues at coordinate 2,783 of NZ_JAQGJD010000188.1, forward strand.
GGAGCGCAACGAGGCGTTCATGATCGAGGTCGTTGCCTACAATGCCGGCGTCCACATGTTGCGCGCCGACACCTCGCCCGTGAAGGATATGCTGCGCATGGTGAGATCGCTCAATCCGAATATCCGCTTCGTGGTCTGCGAGGCGACCAAGCTGGGCATGGAGCGCAACGAGGGACGTCCGGTCACGCTGATCGACAACGTCGATCTCGTGCCGAGCGGGCCCGGGCGCATCGTCGAATTGCAGGAAGCCGGCTGGTCCTACATACGATCCTGACGCGCGGATTTAAGCCTGGACAGTGGAGCATCTGGCATGACGTCGCATCGTGTTCCTACCCGCCGTGCGGTTGTCGCGGGGATCATGGGCGCGAGCACTTTGCTCGCGTTACCGGCATTGCCGGTTCGCGCCGCGTCCGGGCCGCCGTCTTTCGCGACCGTTCGGCATCAATTTACGCAGGTCCGCGGCGCGCGGCCCGTCCCGCCGGCGCCAATACCAAACCTTGCCGGTGGCGTGCTCGACCTGACGTCGTTTCGCGGCAAGGTCGTGCTCGTCAATTTCTGGGCGACCTGGTGCGCGGCCTGCCGGGTCGAACTTCCGATTCTGGATCGGCTCGCGGAAGCTCATCGTACCGACCTGGCGGTCGTGGCGATCGCCACCGACCGCGATCGATCCCTGGTCGCGCCGTTCGTCAAGCGGTTGAAACTCCGCAACCTCGCGATTGGCCTCGATCCGGGCGGATTGGTGGCGCGAGCCGACGCAAGCGACGGCATCGATACGCCATTCGCGCTTTACGGAATGCCGATCACTTTCCTGATCGGCATCACCGGGCAGGTCGAGGGCTATATCACCGGTGAAGCGGACTGGCTCTCGGTCGAGGCGCGCCAGCTTTTCGATTACTACGCCAGCCGGCGGGGGTAATGGCGGTATCCCTGGCTTTGCGCACCTTACGGTAGCTTGTCGTAGCCCTCGCCGATGCCGTTTAGGCTGAGCGGGAAGCCGATGCCTTCTTCGGGGGTCTCGAAGATGATGAAGGTCGCGGTCTTGGCGGTGCGCAGCTGGCCGAGCAGCTTGTCGTCCATCACCACCTCGGCGACGCAGCCGTTCGGCAGGCACCGCACGAAGCCGGCGCGGCCGACGTCCTGGTTGTCGAGCTTGAGGCCGAGACCGGACGGCAGCAGCACGCCAAGCGGGGCGACCACACGCATCAGCTTGCTCTTCTGGTCGGCGGTCTTCAGCACGATCACGGTGAGGCCGGCATTGGAGCGGTCCTCGGCCACAACGCTCTGGATCAGGGCGCATTGCTCGGCCTGGGCGCCGGGCGGGGTGTCGCAGCGGATCTGCCAGTCGCCGTGCACCGAGCGCACTGCGCCCTGGGCCAGGGACGCGGTTGGCAGCGCCGCCAGCATGGCCATCGCGGCGCAGCCGAGCCCAAGGCGGCGCAAGGCTGCAACAAAGCGAGCGTTGCGGCCCGCAGCCCGTAGGTGCTGGAATTTCGAATGGCCCATCAGGGTCGATCCCTTGGCAGTAGAATTTGGCAAATGTCCGTCGCTAAGGTCTGATACGGCAATGACGGCACCTTGAAGGCATCCGCCGCACGGAATAGCGCCCGCCGGGCGAATCAGCCCGCCGCCAGGCGCCGGAACTGTGCGTACATCGGACAATGCGCCTGTCAAGCACCACGCGTCCATCGATATCGCAGTTTCGCCTGATTCCATGGGGGAAATGCATCGTCGGGGCAATACCCTCGAATGCATCGCGGACGAACCCATTACTGCATTGCGACAGCGCGCGAATTATGGTTTGAGAGGCTGGATTTCGACGCATTCTAACGAAGCGGCCTGGTGCCGTTTGTCCGGATGCGGCCTGGTCCGCAGGTCACGGCGACACGCCGGAATGCGTGAATTTTACATGGGAGCGCGCGCGGCATGAAGATGTCGAATGGCCAGATTGGCCGCCGGTTGCTGGGTTTTGCGGTCGTTTTCGCCGGTATCGCCTTTGGCGGCGCGGCTTTCGCCGAATTGGGGCAGCCCGCGCCCTGGGAATACAAGCTTCAGGAAGCCGCCACGCCGGTGATGGAAAACATCACCTGGTTCCATAATTTCCTGCTCTGGCTGATCACCGCCATCACCTTGTTCGTGCTGGTGCTGCTGATCCTGGTGGTGGTCAAGTTCAATTCCAAGACCAACCCGGTGCCGTCCAAGACCACCCACAACACCCTGATCGAGGTCGCATGGACTCTGATCCCGGTGCTGATCCTGGTCGCCGTCGCGGTGCCCTCGTTCCGCCTGCTGTTCCTGGAGCTGGACATTCCGAAGTCCGACCTGACCATCAAGGCGACGGGCAAGCAGTGGTACTGGAGCTACGCCTATCCCGATAACGGACCCTTCGAGTTCGACTCGCTGATGGCCGCCGACAAGATGCCGCGCCTGCTCGGCGTCGATAACGAGATGGTGGTTCCGGTCAACAAGGTGGTCCGCGTCCAAACCACCGGCGCCGATGTCATTCACTCCTTTGCAATTCCGGCTTTCGGCATCAAGATCGACGCCGTCCCCGGCCGTCTTAACGAGACCTGGTTCAAGGCGACCAAGGTCGGCATGTTCTACGGCCAGTGCTCGGAGCTGTGCGGCAAGGACCACGCCTTCATGCCGATCGCGATCCGCGTCGTCAGCGACCAGGAATTCGCAGCCTGGGTAGAGACCGCCAAGAAGAAGTTTGCGAGCAACCCGGCGAATTCGTTCGCGTCGGCGGCACCCGCGGCGCAGTGAGCTCCGGCTCATAGCGGCAACGATTAAGAGCGACGGGACCGCGAGGTCCGCGGGCCGACAGGCCCAGACTGCCAAGAGACGACAAAGCAGGATTTGAAAATGGCAACGACCGCGGTAACACCGGCTCACGACGACCACGCGCACGACGATCATGCCCACGCCCATCCGACCGGATGGCGGCGTTACGTCTATTCGACGAACCATAAGGACATCGGCACGATGTACCTTATCTTCGCGATCTGCGCAGGCATCATCGGCGGCATCATGTCGATCCTGATCCGCATCGAGCTGATGTATCCGGGCGTCCAGATCTTCCACGAAAGCCATACCTACAACGTGTTCGTGACCTCGCACGGTCTGATCATGATCTTCTTCATGGTAATGCCGGCGATGATCGGTGGCTTCGGCAACTGGATGGTGCCGTTGATGATCGGCGCGCCCGACATGGCGTTCCCGCGCATGAACAACGTCTCGTTCTGGCTGCTGCCCGCGGCCTTCGCGCTGCTCATCATCTCCACCTTCGTGGAAGGCGAGCCCGGTGCCAACGGCGTCGGCGCCGGCTGGACCATGTACGCGCCGTTATCGACCTCGGGCCATCCGGGTCCGGCCGTCGACTTCGCGATCCTGGCGCTGCATCTCGCCGGTGCGTCGTCGATCCTCGGCGCCATCAACTTCATCACCACCATCTTCAACATGCGCGCGCCGGGCATGACCCTGCACAAGATGCCGCTGTTCGTGTGGTCGATCCTGGTCACCGTGTTCCTGCTGCTGCTGTCGCTGCCGGTGCTGGCCGGCGCCATCACCATGCTGCTCACCGACCGCAACTTCGGCACCACCTTCTTCGCGGCCGAAGGCGGCGGCGATCCCGTCCTGTTCCAGCATCTGTTCTGGTTCTTCGGCCATCCCGAGGTCTACATCCTCATCCTGCCGGGCTTCGGCATGGTCAGCCAAGTGATCGCGACTTTCTCCAAGAAACCCGTCTTCGGCTATCTCGGCATGGCGTACGCCATGGTCGCGATCGGCGTGGTGGGGTTCATCGTGTGGGCGCACCACATGTTCACGACGGGCCTCAGCGTAAACACTAAGATGTATTTCACTGCGGCGACGATGGTGATCGCCGTGCCCACCGGCATCAAGATCTTCAGCTGGATTGCGACGATGTGGGGCGGGTCGTTAAGCTTCAAGACGCCGATGTTGTGGGCGATCGGCTTCATCTTCATGTTCACCGTGGGCGGCGTGACCGGTGTCGTGCTCGCGAACGGCGGCGTCGACGATTACATGCAGGACACCTATTACGTCGTGGCGCACTTCCACTACGTGCTCAGCCTCGGCGCGGTGTTCAGCCTGTTCGCCGGCTTCTACTATTGGTTCCCGAAAATGTCGGGACGGATGTACAACGAGTTGCTCGGCCAAGTGCATTTCTGGGTGTTCTTCGTGGGCGTGAACGTGCTGTTCATGCCGATGCATTTTTTGGGGCTGCAAAGCCAGCCGCGCCGTATGCCCGACTTCCAGGATGGCCTCGCCTATTGGAACCACGTCGCCTCGGCTTGGGGCTATTCGATCATGGCAGCGGGACTGGCGGTGTTCTTCATCAACCTACTGTGGTCGCTGTTTTCCGGCAAGAAAGCGCCCGACAATCCTTGGGGTTCAGGTGCGACGACGCTCGAATGGACGCTGTCGAGCCCACCGCCGTTTCACCAGTTCGAGACGCTGCCGATTATAGACGAGGGCGATTCCCATCATCACTGATCGACACTGTCGGCACGGACAAACGCCCCGGAGAAATCCGGGGCGTTTTTCGTTGGAAGGGGACCGACCTCACGCCTATAGCGCCGCTATCCCATGACGACCGAGACGATTGCCCTCCCTGCCGACTGGCGCGATTTCCTG
>NZ_JAQGJD010000203.1 GCF_028290785.1 Tardiphaga sp.
CCGATCATCGTGCAGCAGGTCGGCGACCTCATCGCCGAGATCGCGCGGCGCGGCGTCGCCATCCTGCTGGTCGAGCAGAAGCTGTCGATCGCCATGCGCATCTCGCACCGGCTCTACGTGATGGGCCACGGCCGCATCGTATTCGAAGGCACGCCGGCAGAGCTCAAGGCCAACGACGCCGTGCGCAAGGAATGGCTTGAGGTGTGAGGCCTGGGCTGTCATTCCGGGGCGCGCGGGCGCAGCCCGAGCGAACCCGGAATCCCGAAATGTTCAGCGCGCAACTATCTCCGGATTCCGGGTTCAAGCTCTGGTCGGCTCTGCCGACCGAAGCTTGCCCCGGAATACGGATTGGCGCCCTACTCCCCGTAACGGCGCAGGCGCTCCAGATCGACGATCGTCACGCCGCCATATTCGAGCCGCAGCAGCCCTTCGCGCTCCAGCGTCTTGAGGCACTTGTTGGCATTCTGCCGCGAGATCCCGGACAGCGCGCCGATCTCCTCCTGGGTGATTTCCAGATGACGGGTCAGGTCCGGGTAGAGAATGGGGTTGAACAGCGAGGCGATGCAGCGCGCGAGGCGCCCCGTCGCATCCAGCATCCGGCCGTATTCCAGCAGCGCCATGAACTGACCGAGGCGCTCATTCAACTGCCCGACGAGGAAGCGATTGAACACGACGCTGTTCTCGAGCAGCCAGAAGAAGGTGACGCGGTCCATCATCGCCAGCCGGGTATCGCGTAACGCGACCACGTCGTAGCGCCGTGCTTCGTTCTTGAGCACGGTGCCCTCGCCGAACCAGGCGCCGGCGGTGAGACCGGTAAAGCTGATGGATTTGCCGGCGCGCGAGACGTTGCCGATCCGGATCAGGCCGCTGACGACGCCGGTCCAGAATTCGAACTGATCGCCGCGCATGCAGACGAATTCATTCGCGCTGAATGACTTCTCGATAATACCGCCACGGGCAATCTCGATTTCCCGCTCGTTCAGGTCCCGCGCCCACGGCGCGATACGCTTGAGATGATCTGCAGCAATCATGATCCCGGCATTCATTCCAATGTTGCGACGCAGCAAGCCGCGCCACGCGACAAATTGGCTGGCAGAATGTCAGGCGCGAGACATTTCACAACAGCGATTTGCCGTAGTGAGGATCTCGCGGAAGGTCATTAGTAGAATGGCTTAGGCAGATCGGGCAAGGTAAGCTCGGCACCATTCCGGCAATGTGGATAAAGAGCGCGTCAAGCGCCGTATCTGGGAGGATGTGGGTGACGTACGCTTTGGAAGTGCGCGGGGTGTCCCTGCGCTTCGGCGGGGTGCGTGCGCTCACCGAGGTGAGCTTTGCCGTTCGCCCCGGCGAATAGTTCTCGATCATCGGCCCGAACGGCGCCGGCAAGACCTCCATCGTCAACTGCATCTCCGGCCGCTACCGCCCGACCGAAGGGCAACTGTTCTACCGCGGCCAGGACATTACCGGCCTCACGCCCAATGCCCGGCCCGGCCTCGGCATCGGCCGCACCTTCCAGAACCTTGCGCTGTTTCACCATATGAGCGTGCTCGACAACATCATGGTCGGGCGCCATCACCTCCTGAAGAACAACTTCCTCACCGGCTCGCTGTACTGGCTGACCGGCGCGCGCACCGAAGAGCTGGCGCATCGCCGCAAGGTCGAGGAGATCATCGACTTCCTCGATCTGCAGAGCGTGCGAAAGGCCACCGCCGGCACCCTGCCCTACGGCCTGCGCAAGCGCGTCGAGCTGGCGCGCGCGATGGCGCTGGAGCCGAACCTCATCCTGCTCGACGAGCCGATGGCCGGCATGAACTTCGAGGAGAAGGAGGACATGGCGCGCTACATCGTCGATCTCAACGAAGAGTTCGGCATGGCCGTGATGATGATCGAGCACGACATGGGCGTGGTGATGGACATCTCGCACCGGGTGATGGTGCTGGATTTCGGCCGCAAGATCGCCGAGGGCGACCCGGCCGCCGTGCTCGCCGATCCGCATGTGAAACGCGCTTATCTCGGCGAGGAAGACGAAGTGCTGGTCGATCCCGACGACACGCCGGCGGCGGAGAGCGCGGCATGATGGATTATGCGGGCCGGGTTCAACAGGCCGACACCTATCCCAAACTGCTGCGGCTCAACGCGCGCGAACACGGCGGCGATATCGCCCTGCGCGAAAAGGATTTCGGGCTGTGGCGCGTCTTCACCTGGAACGACTATCAGGCTCGCGTGAAGGACTTTGCGCTCGGGATGATCGAGCTGGGGATCGTCAGGGGCGACGTGGTCGGCATCATCGGCGACAACCGACCGGACTGGGTGGCGGCGGAAATCGCCGCGCACGCGGTCGGCGCCATGAGCCTGGGTCTCTACCGCGACGTGCTCGACGAGGAAGCCGCGTATCTCCTGAACTACGGCGAAGCCAAGATCGTGTTCGCCGAGGACGAGGAGCAGGTCGATAAATTGCTGGCGCTGGCCGACCGGGTGCCAGCGCTGCGCCACATCGTCTACAGCGATCCGCGCGGGATGCGGAAGTACGATGACCCGCGTTTGCTGCAGGCCGACAAGCTCGCCGAGATGGGGCGCGCCCGCGCGGCGCGCGAGCCGGACCTGTACGACCGGATGGTCGACCAGACCCGCGGCGAGGACGTCGCCATCCTCTGCACTACGTCGGGCACCACCTCGCATCCGAAGCTGGCGATGCTCGCCGCCGGCCGCGTGCTCGGCCATTGCGCGACCTATCTCGCCTTCGACCCGAAGGATTCGTCCGACGAATACGTCTCGGTGTTGCCGCTGCCGTGGATCATGGAGCAGGTCTATGCGCTGGGCAAAGGGCTGCTGAGCCGCATGAAGGTCAACTTCGTCGAGCAGCAGGACACGCTGATGAACGACTTTCGCGAGATCGCGCCGACTTTCGTCTTGTTCGCGCCGCGTGTTTGGGAAGGCATCGCCGCCGATGTCCGCGCCCGCGTGATGGATTCGTCGCCGCTGAAGCAGAAGCTCTACGATGTCGGCATGAAGGCCGGGCTCAAAGCATTGGCCGACGGCAAGAAGTCCGCGGTCGCCGATACGCTGTTGTTCCGCGCGCTACGCGACCGGCTCGGCTTCACGCGGCTGCGCTCGGCGGCCACCGGCGGCGCGGCGCTGGGGCCGGACACGTTCAAGTTCTTCCGCGCCATGGGCGTGCCGCTGCGCACGCTGTACGGCCAGACCGAAACGCTCGGCGCGTTCACGCTGCACGAGGCTTCGGCCGTCGATCCGGATACAACGGGCGTGGCGATGGGCGAGCAGATCCGAATCGAAATCCGCGAGCCCGACGTACACGGCGTCGGCGAGATCGTGGTGCAGCACCCCAACATGTTTCTCGGCTACTACAAGAGCCCGGAGGCTTCCGCCGCCGATCTGCGCGACGGCTGGATGCATTCCGGCGACGCCGGCTATTTCAACGACAACAAGCAGCTCGTGGTGATCGACCGCATCAAGGATCTCGCGCAGACGTCGCGCGGCGAACGGTTCTCGCCGCAGTATATCGAGAACAAGCTGAAGTTCTCGCCGTATATTGCCGAGACCGTGGTGCTGGGCGACAATAGAGACGTGCTGGCGGCGATGATCTGCATCCGGTTCTCGATCATCTCGAAATGGGCGGAGAAGAACCGGCTGTCGTTCACCACCTACACCGACCTGGCGTCACGACCCGAGGTCTACGCGCTGCTGCGGAAAGAGGTCGAGGCCGTCAACGCCACGCTGCCGCCGGCGCAGCGCATCGCTAAATTCCTGCTGCTGTACAAGGAGCTCGACGCCGACGACGGCGAGCTGACCCGCACGCGAAAAGTCCGCCGCAGCGTCATCAACGAGAAATACGCGGATATCATTGACGGCATCTATGGCGGGGCGCGGGATATCCCGGTGGATACCGTGATCCGGTTTCAGGACGGCACCACGCAGCGGATCCGGACGACATTGCTGGTGATCGACCTGGCAAGAGATGTTGCGATGGAGGCGGCGGAATGAGGGGGCACCTGAGTCTGCGTTCAGACCGCGCGCCGGCGCCCGTAGCCGCACCCTCTCCCCTCGTGGGAGAGGGTTACGCGGAAATGCACCCCGAACTCGCTCGGGAGCGGGGGTGCCAAACGCACGGTCTTCGCCTGTGGCTCCCCCTCTCCCGTCCGCGCTACGCGCGGCCACCCTCCCCCACCCTGCAAAGCTTCGCTTTGCTTGGGGGGGAGGGGACGATCGCATCTGGCAGCGAGCGAACATCCGCATGAACACCCACCTCTTGCTCCAGCTCGTCGTCAACGGCCTTGTGGTCGGCACGCTGTATGGCGTCGTCGCGATGTCGTTCGTGCTGATCTACAAGGCGACGCAGGTCGTCAATTTCGCGCAGGGCGAGTTGCTGCTGATTGGCGCCTGGGTGTGCTGGACGCTGCTGACCAAGTATCAGGTGCCGTTCTGGCTGGGCATGCCGATGACGCTGGTCTTCATGTTCGCGTTCGGCATCCTTATCCAGATCGTGATCCTGCGACCGATGATCGGCGAACCGATCATCTCGGTGATCATGGTGACCATCGCTTTGTCCGCCGTGTTCCAGGCGTCGCTGAAATGGATCTATGGCGTCAGCCCGCAGCCGTTTCCGCGCGTATTCACGAGCCAGTCGGTGTCATTCGCCGGACTGCAGATCCAGACTGTGTATGTGATGAGCCTGGTGGTCTCCGTGCTGATGATGGTCGGCATGGCGTGGTTCTTTCGGGTCTCGAAATGGGGCCTCGCGATGCGCGCCACGGCGTTCAACCAGCAGGTCGCGCAGTCGCTGGGGATTTCCGTGAAGACCGTGTTCGCCATGGCGTGGGCGATCTCGGCGATGGTCTCCGCGGTCGCCGGCGTGGTCGTGGCCGTGGTCAACGGCGTGTCGTCCGGCCTGTCGATCTACGGCATCAAGGTGTTTCCGGCGGCGATCCTCGGCGGGCTCGACTCGGTCGGCGGCGCGGTGATCGGCGGCATTATCATCGGCGTGCTGGAGAATGTCGCGCAGTTCGTCGATAGCGAATATCTGCACTGGGGCAATCTCTATGAGGTCGCGCCGTTCTACGTGCTCATCATCATCCTGATGATCAAGCCTTACGGCCTGTTCGGCACCAAAGACATCGAGCGGGTCTGATCCATGGCAACTCCCTCGCTCATCCCCGCCGGCGACTTCCGCAGCTCCTATGCGGTCGACACCACCATCTTCCCGACCAAGACCAGCCGCAACGCGGCGATCCTCGGCGTGGTGCTGATCTGCTTCGCACCGCAAATGCTCAGCGAATACTGGCTCAGCCAGCTAATCATGATCGGCATCTACGGCATCGCGGCGCTGGGGCTCAACATCCTGGTCGGCTTTACCGGCCAGATCTCCATCGGCCACGCCGCGTTCTTCCTGTTCGGCGCTTTCACCTCGGCCTACATCTCCAACAACTATCCAATCCCGGTGTTCTTCTCGATTCCGATCGCCGGCGTCGTCACCGCCATTGTGGGACTCATTTTCGGCCTGCCGGCGGCGCGGCTGAAGGGATTGTACCTCGTCATCGCCACGCTGGCTGCGCAATACATTTTGCTGGATTTCTTCTCACGCGCCGACTGGTTCTCCGGCGGCTCGGTGCCGGCGACGGCCAAATCGTTCTCGATCTTCAACTATACGCTACGCGGCGACCGGCAATATTTCTACGTGGTGCTGGCCTATGTGGTGGCGAGCTACCTGCTGGTCACCAACCTGATGCGCTCGCGCGACGGCCGCGCGCTGGTGGCGATCCGCGACCACTACCTCTCCGCCGAGATCATGGGCATCAACCTGACCAAATACCGCACGCTGTCGTTCGGCCTCGCGGCATTCTTCGCGGGGATCGCCGGGGCGCTGTACGCGCATAACCAGCTCGTGGTGTCGAACGAAGGTTTCGGCATAGAGCGCTCGATTCTGTTTCTCGCAATGGTGATCATCGGCGGCACCGGCTCGATCATGGGCACGCTCATGGGCACCGCCTTCGTGGTGCTGCTGCCGGAAAGCATGGAGTGGATTTCCGCGGAGCTGAAAGGCGGCGCCATCGACCGCGCGCTGCAGCTCAACAACAACATCACGTTTTTGCGCGAGATCGCGATCGGGCTGATCATCATCGCGTTCCTGGTCTTCGAGCCGGACGGGCTCGCGCACCGCTGGCGGCAGATCAAGACCTACTGGAAACTCTACCCGTTTTCGCATTGAGGTTGAAACAAGACTGGCTAGACTGAACCATCAACAAAAAACCACCGGGAGACTGCTCATGACGATGAAATCGCTTCTAAGTACCGCATCCATTGCCCTTTTGCTCGCGGGCGCAAGCGCCACCGCGCAGGCGCAGATCGCGGTCGGCCATCTCGCCGATTATTCCGGCGGCACCTCTGACGTCGGCACGCCCTATGGCCAGGGCGTGGTGGATACCTTCGCCTGGATCAACAAGAACGGCGGCGTCGGCGGCAAGCAGGTCAACCTCGATTCCAACGACTACGGCTACCAGGTGCCGCGCGCGATCGCGCTGTACAAGAAGTGGTCCGGCGCCGACAAGGTCGCGGCAATCATGGGTTGGGGCACCGCGGACACCGAGGCGCTCACCGGCTTCCTGGCGCAGGACAAGATCCCGGATATTTCCGGCTCGTATTCCGCCGCGCTGACCGATCCGACCGGCGCCGGCGGAAAAGCCAAACCCGCGCCGTATAACTTCTTCTATGGCCCATCCTATTCCGACGCGCTGCGCGCCGAGCTGACCTGGGCGGCGGAGGACTGGAAGGCCAAGGGCAAGACCGGCAAGCCGAAATTCGTCCATATGGGCGCCAACCATCCCTACCCCAACGCGCCGAAGGCCGCGGGTGAAGCCATCGCCGCCGAACTCGGCTTCGACGTGCTGCCGCCGCTGGTGTTCGCGCTGGCACCGGGCGACTACTCCGCGCAGTGCCTGAGCCTGAAGAGCGCGGGCGCCAACTACGCCTATCTCGGCAATACCGCGGCCTCCAACATCTCGGTGATGAAGGCCTGCAAGTCGGCCGGCGTCGATATCCAGTTCATGAGCAACGTCTGGGGCATGGACGAGAACGCCGCCAAGGCCGCGGGCGACGCCGCCGACGGCGTGATCTTTCCGCTGCGCACGGCCGTGAGCTGGGGCGGCAACGCGCCCGGCATGAAGACCGTGACGGAAATCTCGAAGATGTCGGATCCATCAGGCAAGATCTATCGCCCGGTGCATTACGTCGCCGCGGTCTGCACCTCGCTGTACATGCGCGAAGCGCTGGAATGGGCCGCCAAGAACGGCGGCGCCACCGGCGAAAACGTCGCCAAGGGCTTCTATCAGAAGAAGGACTGGGTGCCCGTCGGCATGGAAGGCGTCTGCAATCCCTCGACCTGGACCGACAAGGACCACCGCCCGACCACGAAGGTGGATCTGTATCGCTCCAAGGTGAGTGGCGCGACCGACGGCGATCTCAACGACCTGATGGCCAAAGGCACCGTCAAGCTCGAGAAGGTCAAGACGGTCGACCTGCCGCGCAAGCCGGAATGGCACGGTTGGTAGTTGTCGGTTGGTATTGATGTAGCGAGACGCTCTCGGTTTCCCTCCCCCCGCGCGCAGCGTAGCTGTGCGGGGTGGGGAGGGTCGGCCGATCGAAGGCAATGCGCTAGCATTGCCGAAGAGGAGGCCGGGGTGGGGGGCGCCACGGGCTCCGGAGCTTGTGGCGCCCCCCACCCGACCGGCCTGACGGCCGGCCACCCTCCCCACCGCGAAGACGCGGGGGAAGGGAAAGATAGAGCCGCGAACGGGAGTGATTGCTTTGCAGACTACACTTCAATCGGAGGCGAAAGTCGCGGCGACGCCCGCGATCCCGCCCCTGCTCGCCGTGCGCAATATCGAGGTGGTCTATGACGACGTCATCCTCGTGCTGCGCGGTTTGAGCATGGAGGTGCCGAAGGGCGCCATCGTGGCCTTGCTCGGCGCCAATGGCGCGGGGAAGTCCACCACGCTGAAGGCGATCTCCGGGCTATTGGAGACCGAGGACGGCGAAGTTACGCGGGGCGAGATCGTGTTCGATGGCGAGCGCATCCACGGCATCGATCCCGACAAGATCGTCCGCCGCGGCATCTTTCAGGTGATGGAGGGCCGCCGCATTGTGTCCGACATGACCTCGCTGGAGAACCTCCGGCTCGGCGCCTTCACCCGAAAGGACAACGAAGTCGGCCAGGACATCGAGATGGTCTACGACTACTTCCCGCGGCTCAAGGAGCGCACCGGCCTCGCCGGCTACCTCTCCGGCGGCGAGCAGCAGATGCTGGCGATCGGACGCGCGCTGATGGCGCGGCCGAAGATGATCCTGATGGACGAGCCGTCAATGGGGCTGTCGCCGCTGCTGGTCAAGGAAGTTTTCGCCATCATCAAGAAGATCAACCGCGACCTCGGCGTCACCATTCTGCTGGTGGAGCAGAACGCGCGGGCGGCCTTGTCCGTTGCGAGCCACGGCTACATCATGGAACAGGGCAAGGTGGTGCTCGACGGCACCGCCGACGAATTGCGCGACAACGAGGACGTGAAAGAATTCTACCTCGGCGGCGCCGGCGACCAGCGCAAGAGTTTCAAGAATCTGAAGAGCTTCAAGCGCCGCAAGAGGTGGCTGTAGAACCTTTCTTTCGTCATGCCCGGCGCATGCCGGGCATCCACGTTCTCGCGAGACATCGTGGATGGCCGGGACGGGCCCGGCCATGACGGCGCATAGACGGAGCCATCGATGACACCGCATTTCGACACCCTGGAAAACTGCGATCCGTCGCATCGCCATGCCAACCTGTTTTCGCGGCTGCCGGATACGTTGCGCCATGCGATGCAGGCGCCGGCCTATGCGGCGCACCTGAAGGGCATCAACCCGGCCGCGGTGGTCAACCGCGCGGCGCTGGCCAAACTGCCACTGCTGCGCAAATCCGACCTGCCGGCGCTGCACAAGGCCAGGCCGCCGTTCGGCGGCTTCGTCACCGATCCCGCCGGCTCGTTCGGCCGGTTGTTCACCTCGCCGGGCCCGATCTTCGAGCCGGAGGCGAAGCACCCCGATCCGTGGCGCGGCGCACGCGCGCTGTATGCCGCAGGCTTCCGCTCCGGCGACATCGTGCTGAACACCTTCAGCTATCATCTGACGCCGGGCGGCTTCATCTTCGACAGCGCGGCGCGGGCGCTGGGCTGCCCGGTGATCCCCGCCGGCCCCGGCAATGTCGAACAGCAGCTCGAGCTGATCGAGGCCTATCGCCCGGTCGCCTATGCCGGCACGCCGGACTTTCTGAAGATCCTGCTCGATGCCGGCCGTACGGCGAAGCGCGACATGTCCTCGATCAAGCGCGCCATGGTGTCGGGCGCGGCGTTCCCGAAGTCGCTGCAGGACGAGATCAAGGCTGTTGGCGTCGATGCCTACCAGGCGTTCGCCACCGCCGACCTCGGCTTCATCGCCTATGAGAGCACCGCGCGCGACGGCATGATCGTCAACGAGGATCTGATCCTGGAGATCGTCAAGCCCGGCACCGGCGATCCGGTGCCGGAGGGCGACGTCGGCGAGATCGTGGTGACCTCGCTGGATCACCACCACCCGTGGATCCGGCTGGCGCTGGGGGACCTCACGGCAGCGCTGCCCGGCCACTCGGCCTGCGGCCGCAGCAACATCCGCATCAAGGGCTGGCTGGGCCGCGCCGACCAGGCCACCAAGATCAAGGGCATGTTCGTGCGCCCCGAACAGGTCGCGGAGATCGCCGCGCGGCATCCGGAACTCGGACGTCTCCGCCTGGTGGTGACGCGCGACGGCGAGAACGACGCGATGACCCTGCAGGCGGAGGCCACCACGGCCAGCGCAGAGCTGCAGGACGCGGTGGCTGTGAGCCTGCGGGCGGTGAGCAAGCTTGGCGGAACCGTGGAACTGGTGGCCGCCGGCAGCCTGCCCAACGACGGCAAGGTGATCGCCGACGAGCGGGGCTGAGCCCGAGTGCTTTCCTACCTCGCCCCGCTTGCGGGGAGAGGTAGGAGCCTCGCGCCAGCGAGGCTCCGGGGGAGCCAGAATTTCACGCGACAGTCCCCTCACCGTCTTCGCTTCCCGAAGCCACGCTCTCCCCGCAAGTGCGGGGCGAGGGAAGCAATGCAACCGCGCGCCCTCCGCATTGCCAGAAAAAGCCGGACTCGCCTGCCCGATCCTGCTATGCAGCGGCCCTGATCGAGGACCGGCCGTTACCCATGAAGTTGTTTCTGCCCCAAATTGCCGAAGACTGGCTGGCGCGGCCGATGGTCGCCAAGATGATCAGCTTCGGCGTGATCGGCCTCGGCAATACCGCGATCGACCTGGCGGTGTTCAGCCTGGCCTATTCGGTGCTCGGGCTGCAGCTGGTGCCGTCCAACGTACTGGCCTGGCTGGTGGCGGTGTCGTGCTCCTACGTCATGAACACCATGATCACGTTTCGTGCCGAATCCGGTCGCGTACTGCGCCGCAAAGATTATTTCAGCTTCGTCGCCTCGGGCGTGCTCGGCGTCATCGTCACCACCACCACGCTGGTGGTGCTGTCGAACTTCATGCCGGTGCTGGTCGCCAAGCTGGTGGCGATCCTGGCGAGCTTCGCGGTCAATTTCACGATGTCGCACTTCGTGGTGTTCCGCACGAAGCTGCCGGTCGATCCGCCCCGGTAACGGTCAATATCTTCCGGATCCGCCGCGACACCAGCACGGCGATGGTCAGCACGACAATCGCCGCCAGGCCCATCAGCCACGGGTTGAACGGCAGTTCGCCATTCTCGAGCAGGATCGCGCGGCCGGAGGCGCCGACCCAGGTGTAGAGCGCGATCTGCGGCAGCGTGAATACCAGAGTGATCAGCAAATACGGTAGCAAGCCGATATGGGTCAACCCGAACAGGTAATTCTGCACGCAGTTCGGCGCCGGTCCCCAGAACCGCATCAAGGCGGCGATGCGCCAGCCTTCGTCGTCGATGGCCTGGGCCAGCACGCCCCACAGCGGCTTCCGGCCAGTCTGGCGCTCGACCCAGCGGCGCAGCAACCCGCGCGCCAGCAGGAACGCCAGGACGCCACCCAGCGTCGTGCTGGGCACG
This sequence comes from Tardiphaga sp., assembly GCF_028290785.1. GTDB lineage: Bacteria > Pseudomonadota > Alphaproteobacteria > Rhizobiales > Xanthobacteraceae > Tardiphaga. The sequence continues at coordinate 11,108 of NZ_JAQGJD010000203.1, forward strand.
ATCACCCACAGCGCCTGGAGGCCGAAGGCGGCGCCGGCGCCGAGCATCAGGAAGACGCGCGGCATCGGCACGAACGCCGCCACGACGAACAAAGCCGCCAGCACGGCGGCGGAGCCGAGGTCGAGCTGGCCGAAGCTTTCCAGCCAGCGAACGGTCTCGGAGGTCATGTCGCCTCGCGCGCGTACGAGACCATTAGCCGAGCACCCGGTCGGCTTCCGCGACGGCGCAGAGCACATGGTAGAACGTTGACGCGGGGATAGCCTCCACCAGCGAGCGGCCTTCGGCGTCGAACTGGTCGTACCAGCCGCCCTGGACGGGATGCGTGAGGTAATGCTGCTGCAGCCGTACCAGCGCCGCGCGGGCTTCGTCGGCGGCGCCCGGCTCGCCGGCTTCGGCCTGGGCGATCCAGGCCTTGGCGATCTCGGTCTGCGGCCAGCACCGTCGGGTGGCTTTGACGGCGCGGCCCTCGGCGTCGCCCTCGTCGATCAACAGGCCGGTGGCGGCTTCGCGAAAACGCAGCGCGGAGGCCAGCAACTGCCCGCGATGTTTGGCGGTCGGGCAACCGGTGATGCGCTCGAACCCCTT
>NZ_JAQGJD010000225.1 GCF_028290785.1 Tardiphaga sp.
GGCCGCCGCGCCGCGATGGCCGCGTGGCTGGCCGACGATCTGCCGGCGCGCTTCGCCGAGCGAATGCTGCCGATCGATCACGCGGTGGCCGAACGCTGGGGCGATCTGATGGCGCAGAGCCGCCGCAGCGGCGTGGCACTGTCCGTGATGGACGGCTTCTTTGCGGCGACCGCGCTGGCCAAGACCTCACGCTGGTCACGCGCAACGTGAAGGATTTTGCGGCGTTCGGGATGAAGCTGTTCAATCCGTGGGAGGAATAGGCCGTAGGGGGGTAGCCGCTCTTGCGCCGTAACCCATCACGCGGCGCGCGGTCGGAGCTATCGTGAGAGCATCATCTTCCGATATAGGCGGCCAGTTCGTCGGGCGTCCCTGTGGGGAAAGCCTGTTTCAGATAGTCGAGAAACGCCGACACCCGGGCGCTGAGCAGCCGCCTCGAGGGATACAGCGTCCACAAAGCGATGTCGGCGCCCTCCACATCGCCCCAATGAACCAGCGAGCCGTCGGCCAGATCGTGACTCACGAGCGATATGGGAAGGCGGCCGGCGCCGACGCCGGCCCGCACCGCGTCCCGGACCATGACGAGGGATGACAGTGCCAGAACCGGTTCGATCGCGATCGTCTCCGGGCCGGTGGGAGTTTTCACGGCCCAGGTCAGTCGATCTCCGGACGAGCGCACGACAGCAGGAGCGGGGCAGTCTGCGGGCGGCCGGGAGAATTCAGGGCTCGCCACGACCACCAGTCGATCGCGCAGGAAGACTCGTCCCACCAAGCTGTCATCCGGATCCGGATTGACCCTGATCACCAGGTCGAATCCCTCCTCGATCATATCGACGGAACGGTCTTCCGTCGAAACCTCCAGCCTCACTTCCGGGTATTTCAAGGCGAACCCGGCAGCAATCTTTCCCATCGCGGTCTGCGAGAAGAGCAGTGGCGCGCTGATCCGCAATTTGCCCCGCGGCCTTTCGCCGCCCGCGGCGATGGCCGCGGTCACATCTTCCAGTTCGGCAAGCAACCGGCCCGCGCGCTCGAAAATCGCGCGGCCTTCCTCGGTCAGCTTCAACACACGCGCGCCGCGCTCGAACAACCGCAGATTTAGCGCAGCTTCCAGTTCGGCGACCCGGCGGGACAGGGTTGCCTTTGGGCGTCCCGTGGCCCGGGCAGCGCGTCCAAACCCGCCGTGTCGGGCGACCAGAGTGAAATCAGCGAGAGCGAGCAAATCCATGTGTTTCACCAGCGAGACAGTGCGTTCAGATATAGCGTCTATCGGTTTGATTGTGGATCGATAATTTTGGGGGTGCCAATCGGCTCAATCAGGAGTGACCCCCATGACCATCCTCGTTACCGGCGCGACCGGCAATGTCGGCCGCAATGTCGTCGAACAGTTGCTCAAGCGTGGCGCCAACGTTCGCGCTTTGGTGCGCGATCCCTCGAAGGCCGCATTCCCGGCCGGCGTCGATGTCGTGCAGGGCGACCTGCTGGACGTCGACAGCCTTCGCAAAGCGTTCTCCGGTGTATCCACGCTCTTCCTGCTCAACGCCGTGGTGGCCGACGAATATACCCAGGCGCTGGTCGCCCTCGCCGTCGCTCGCGAGGCCGGTATCGAGCGCATCGTCTACCTGTCGGTGATCCACAGCGACCTCTACGTCGATGTGCCGCATTTCGCGGGCAAGTTCGGCGTCGAGCGGATGATCGAGCGGATGGGTCTTCACGCCACCATCCTGCGCCCCGCCTACTTCATGAACAATGACATCACGATCAAGGACGTGGTGACCGGCTACGGCATCTACCCGATGCCGATCGGCCATAAAGGTCTCGCCATGATCGACACGCGCGATGTCGGCGAGATCGCCGCGATTGAGCTGATCCGCCGCGAGCAGGCTGCGGCGCCGCTGCCGCTCGATCGCTTCAATCTCGTTGGGCCCGACACGCTGACCGGCACCGATGTCGCCGCCATCTGGACAGATGTGATCGGCCGTCAGATCGCCTATCCCGCGGAAGACACCGCAGCGTTCGAGCAGAACCTGCGCAAGTTCATGCCGGGCTGGATGGCGCTCGATATGCGCCTGATGGCCGAGCGCTTCGTCATGGACGGGATGATTCCCGAGCCCGGCGATGTCGATCGGCTGACCTCGATGCTGGGCCGGCCGCTGCGGTCTTATCGCGACTTTGCGGCTCAGATCGCGGCCGAGACCTGACGGTCGAGCCGCACGCACCGCTCACAACAACGACCTTCAAGGAACATATCATGCAAAATTCCGAAACCGGCACAGCGCGTCATGCCCCGATGAAGATACTGGTGCTTGGCGCCACCGGCCCGACCGGCCGCTTGATCGTCCGCCAGGCGCTGGATCGCGGACACGACGTCAGCGCCGTGGCGCGGTCGCCCGAGAAGGCAAAAGATCTCGAACCGGCCAGGCTGATGATCGGCGACGTCCGCGACGAAAACGTGCTGCGCAAAGCTCTCAAAGGCCAGGACGCCGTCATCAGCGCCCTCGGTACGCCGGCGAGCCCGTTTCGCGAAGTCACACTGCTGTCGACCGCGACGCGGGCGCTTGTGAACGCGATGAAGGACGAGCACGTTTCCCGCCTGGTCTGCATTACAGGGATGGGTGCAGGCGACAGCGTCGGACACGGTGGCTTCGTGTTCGACAAGTTGATCTTCCCGCTCCTGTTGCGCAACGTGTACGCCGACAAGAACCGGCAGGAATCGATCGTCAGCAACAGCGGGCTTGAGTGGATTCTGGTCCGCCCGTCGGTCCTGAACGACAAGCCAAGCCACGGATCGATCCGGGCGATTGCGGATCTATCCGACTTCCACGGCGGCAGCATATCGCGGCACGACGTCGCGACGTTCGTGCTCGATCAATTGCAGTCCGATGCGTGGCTACGCCGCGCGCCCCTGATCACATCGTAGATGCCGTGGCCGAATTGCTGCTGGCATCGCCGCTGCACGGCGCCGATCTCGACCCGGACACAAGCCGTAGGGTGGGTTAGGCGCCCTTGCGCCGTAACCCACTACAGCGATGCCGGTGGGTTATCCGCCACCGCCGGCGCAACGCACGGACCCAAGTGATCCAGCCAGCTCCTGCGGGTTTCGGCCGTTCGGATCGTACATCCAGCTAAAGCCGGTCGGTCCTTTAATCATTTAAGCCGATTATTTAATTAAGTAAGCCTTCACCACTTGCTCCAAAATACGTCCCCGACAACCATAGGGTACAGCAAGATTCTCCCATTCTTTCGCACATGATGATGCGCGGCGTGGGATCGCTGAAAAACGGGTCGTGTTGCCTGGTCGATGTTCGCAATACGCCTGCCCGCAGTCGCATCGGAGAACCCAGGCAATGCCCAGATCGCGGCCGAGCGAAGGAAGCCCAACACTCCAACACCTCAGCGGAGAGGTGTCCCCCGGCGGAGCGGCTGCATGCGCGCAACCGGGGCCTGGTACCGCGACCGAGGAACTCGCAACGCTTTACGCCGCGCTGGACAATATCCAAAACGGCGTGCTGCTCCTCGATCACGAATTGCGGGCGCGATACGCCAACCCCGCGCTGCATGCGATGTTCAAATCTCCGCAAAAGTTCGTCGATAGCAAGCCGCTTTATGCCGACATGCTGAAACATGCGCGGCGGAGCAGCGCTTACGCAGTCTCGCCCGATGAGCTCAAGCGATACGTGGCCGAGCGACTCGCTTGGGTCGTTGCTGGCGATCGGCCTCCCGTTGATCAGCACCTTAGCAGCGGACGCGTCATTCGTTGCCAATGCGCGGCACTTCCCGGTGGCGGACGAATGCTGACCTACAGCGACGTAACCGACATTGTGCGGCATGCCGAAGAACTTGAGCGGCTTGCCACGACAGACGGAATGACCGGGATTTACAATCGGCGTCACTTTATGTCGCTCGCCGATCTCGAATTGACCCGGTCACGGCGCTATGGGCGGCCGGTGTCATTCCTGATGATCGACATCGATTTCTTCAAATCGGTCAATGACCGTTTCGGACATGAAGTCGGCGATCAGATGATTGTTCATCTCACGACGCTCGCGCGCGCCTGCAAACGTGATTCCGACGTGCTCGCACGCATCGGCGGTGAGGAGTTCGCATTGCTGCTGCCGGAAACGGATTTGGCACAGGCTCAGGTGGTGGCCGAACGTTTGCGCCGCGATGTTGGTGAAAATCCGCTCATCGCAAAGTCGGATCGGATTTTGACAACCATCAGCATTGGCGTGGCTGAGTATAATGCCGCCATGATCGGAATTGCCGATCTCATGAGATCTGCCGATCACGCGCTCTATGACGCAAAAGGCGGCGGACGCAATCGTGTGGTCTGCAGCGTAGAGGCTGGCAGCATCCCGGCGCACGATCCGACCGTTTCGCTTGTCCCCGTCGTCGCGGAATAGCGGTCCGGTCTTGATATCTTCAGAGTCCGTAGGGTGGGTTAGGCGCCCTTGCGCCGTTACCCACCACTACACTAGCAACAAGATTGCCCGGTGGGTTACGCGCCTTCCGCGCTAAATCTACCCTACGGCCATGGGCCACGGGCTGGTGGAGCCCAGACCCTAACGGCCGCTTCTGGCGCAAAGCGGACATTGGCGTCTATGACGATGTCGTCTAAGTGCCAACAGGCGACATGAATCCGCTCGACCCCACCTATCCTGGTCGCCCATGGCTTGCGCGCACGCGGAGGGCGCCGCCGAGCCACCTGCCAAAGGCGGCGATCGCGACAACAGGCACCAGCAACGGCGGCATGGTGAAGATCGCGAGATAGGCTTGGCCGGCATCGCGGACACCGCTGGCGATTGCAGCGCCCCAGATGCCATGCACCATGGCGACCATCACGAACGCCATCGTGGCGACGACACCGCCGAAGCTGCCGGTCGCAGCCGCGGCCCCGAGCGACCACGCGAGCATTGAGAGATAGAGCCCGATTCCGACCTTGTCTGAGCCATGCGTCACAAAGAGCAGAACAAATGCTGTCGCTGCGAAGGCGATGCCGACGGCGTGCACGATTGCCGTCCGCTCCGTGCCGAGGCGTCGCGCCTCCGCTCCGATCAGGTGCACGTAGCCGCTGCCGGCCAACGCCAATAGCCCGCTGGTGACGCCGTCGACTCCTAATCCGTAGAGCGCGCCCGACAAAGGGCCGTTCAGTGACAAGCGAGAAAAGTACAAGGCTCCCCAAGCGCCGAAGCCGAGGGCGGAAAGGCCTGCCGCGATCAAGTGGGAACGGGTCAGCATGAACAGGCCGGCGCCGGCCAGCAACGGCAATAGCGGCTGGACGACAACGAGGTAGAGCAAGTCGAGAAGGGGCACTGACGTTTCCAATCCGCCAAGGTGACGTCCGAACCGTGCCACAGCCAAAAGCGATGGCAATGACAACCGGCCAAACTGCTGTGCATGAGTGGCCCGGTCCTGCGGTTTGGTTCATGCGGGCGAGTATCGGGGGTGCCAAGCATGTCGGCCCGGGGTCAAAAAGCTGCCCTCACGGCCTCCAATGCGACTTCTGTTATACGCCCACAAGGCTGCGTGTCCCTCACTCGAACTTAGCGGGCACTGAGGCGGGTCTGGTCGCGTCCAAGACAAACATCACTAGTTGATCCAAGTTGGTCGTTCCGCTGCTGGACACTTCCATGGGCATATCCGGACCGTGGCCGACCAGTGTCTGACCGGCCTCCGTGTGGTTTACCCCATGCGGTGTTGTTTGGCTGACCTGACCGGCAAGCACATAGAACGACTCGGAGCCGGGATGCGAATGCACCGGAGTTTTTGAGCCGGGAGGACCGCTGGCGTGATTGATCCGCAGCAGATATTCGGGCGCCCCGAAGATTGGCACCGGGCCGACCTCAGCGACGCTGGAACCGCCGGGGGTCTTGCCGCCTTTTGGGCTAAGCGTGAAAAGCCATACCTTGCCCGAGACCTCCGCGGCCAATGACGTCGGGCTGGCGGCAGCAGCGCGTTGCGCCTGCTCGA
>NZ_JAQGJD010000260.1 GCF_028290785.1 Tardiphaga sp.
TAGGTTTCCAGCACCGCACCGTCATCGGCGACCACCGAGAGGCGGCCGTCCTGCTGCCACAACGCGAAGGCGGTGCGCTCGGTGACGTCGATCTGCAGCCGGTCGGGATACAGCTTCAGCACGTTGGCGTCGGCGATCCACGGATTGGCCTTGAGCTTGTCGCGGACCACGGCGGCATCGAGGAACAGCAGCGACGAGCGGCCGTTGACGCCGCCGATTGCCAGAATTTCGTCCTGGGTGAGTTGCTTGCGCCCGTTCAGGATCACCGCGGCGATGCGGAAGCCGGCGGCATTCGCGGCGGCGTTACGGGTATCGCTGAACGCCTCGATCACCTCGTCGAGATGGTTGCCCTTGACCACCCCCAGCGCGACGCTGCCGAGCAGCATCAGGATGGTGGCAGCGATTCCGATCCGGCGGGGAATGTAACGCTCGACCGTCGCGATGAAACGGTTCGGGCTCTGTTCGCGAATGACGGGTTTACGGACGCGCAGACGGGCCAGAAAACGGGCAAGCGGGGTCAACTGCTCGCGAAGCAGGATGGCTGCTCCAATGGCAGCCAGTTTCAGGTCAGCTTGGGGCCCCAGCGATCTCATCGACCGAGAGAGGCGTCCTCCACCATCCATTGCACGCGCTCGTCCTTTAGGCCCACCTATGCGGGCTCCGGCCAAGATGACGCCCGGTCGTGCCGGCGCAGTGGTCGTTGCGGAACTCCGCACGGCTCACGCCCCGGCAGCCAAGCGCACCTGCGCCGCCAGCGTTAACCTTCGGACTTCCTGGTAAACAAAGTGTAAAGGCGGTCCGCGCAGGGCACGATTAGATGCGGTTATGCAAGAGTTTAGCTCTGGTGTGGTGAATGTGCCGGATGGAACCTGCAGCACTGCGGTGCACTGGTCCCATGCTGCTTCGCAGATCCGGGGCCATCGCGGGTGACGGCGCTTGGGGCGGTCCGGCTCTGCGGAGCGGCACAGCAGCGCCGCGCCGCGTCCGGGACACGAGACGTCCGGATTTCAGTAAGTGCCCGCCGCGCGTTTTTCAGCGAGCGCAATCTGGCCGTGCAGAAACTCGACGAAGCCGATGCCCTGGGCTGCGAGCGCCTTCGGATACAGCGAGGCCTTGGTGAGGCCTGGCAGGGTGTTGGTCTCCAAATAGACTGGGCCATTGGCCGATACGATGAAGTCCGAGCGCGAATAACCCCGGCATGACATCGCCCGGTGCGCCTTCACCGCATCCGCCATGATCGCCGCGCTGATCTCCGGCGAGAAACGACCGGGGCAGATTTCCTGCGTCGATGTGGCCAGATACTTCGCCTCGTAGTCGAAGCCGCCGTCGGCCGGGATGATCTCGATCGGCGGCAGCGCCATCAGCGAGCCGTCGGCCTGCTCCAGCACTCCGCAGGTGGCTTCCACCCCCGCGACAAACGGCTCGATCACATAGTCCTCGGTCTTCGCTGCATGGCGCACGGCCACCAGATCCTGACTCGCGTTGACGAAAATCAGGCCGTAGCTGGATCCGTCGCGGGCCGGTTTGGCGATCAGTTTTCCATATGTTGCCAAAGCGGTTTCGAGTTCGTCGAGCGCCACGCCGGCCGCGATCGTCACGCCGGCGATCGCGGCAAAGCGCTTCGCCGCGACCTTGTCGAACGCCAGGTTGGACGACGCCGAGCCGGAGCCGGTGAAAGCGATGCCGCGCATCTCGCACATCGCCTGCAACTCGCCATTCTCCGCAGTGCCGCCGTGCAGGCCGAGCACCAGCAGGCGATGGTCGGCCCTCGCCTGGTCGAGCGCCGGCTCGAGCCGGCCAAGGCTTGCGCTGTCGGGCCTGAACGGATCCTCGAAGGGCCGCGCGTGGTTCAACAGCGTCTGCGGACGGACTTGATAGACCTGATCGTCCGCGTCCCAGAACCACAGTTCGGCTTCCGGCAACGCCAGATGCAGCGCCTGCGCGGTCGCGACCGACACCAGCCGTTCCTTGTTCAGACCGCCGAACAGGATGGTGATACGCGTCGGCTGGTTCGCTTCCGTCATTTGTACGTACTCCTCGACTCGGCCGTGGCCCGCCAACAGCCAATAGCATTGCGCAGCGCGAGTCAGGTATTGCTGATTTTCGACTAGGGCGCGAGCCTGTCCGCTAACCGGCAACAAAGAGAAGCGCGATGATTAGAGCCTGGCTCGACCTGCCCTCCCTCGGCATCTTCGCCACTTTGTGCGGGCTGTATGCGTGCACGGCGCTGGGGCTCTACGCGCTGGCGTTCCGCTCGCCGCTGACCGGCAACGTCAAGAGCCTGACCGGCGTGGTGGCGCCGTTCTTCTCGGCGGTGGCGATCCTGTTCGGCCTGCTCAGTGGCTTTCTCGCCAATGACGTCGGCGAGCGCAACCGCCAGGCGGTCCGCGCGGTGCAGATCGAGGCCGGCGAGCTCCGCAATATCTATACGCTGAGCGTCGCGTCGGTCACCGACATGCACGAAATCCGCATCGCGCTGAAGGACTATGCGCGATCCGCAGCGCGGGACGAATGGCCGCAGATGCTGGAAGGCAGCCATGCCCTGCAAACCGCGACCGCCTATGACGATCTGCTGCGCCGGATCAGCGATCCCTCCATCACCCGCGATGCCAGCGCCGCCGTGCACGCTGCGCTACTCACGGCGGCGGTCAGGGTCGGTAACGCCCGCACCGACCGGCTCAGCCTGTCGGCGGACACCACCAACGACCTGAAATGGATATCGGTGCTGATCCTGGGTGTGATGACCCAGATCGCGCTGACGCTCGTGCATTTGGAAAAGCCGCGCGCGATGCTTGCCGCGCTCGTGGTGTTCGGCACCGCCGCGGTGGTGGCGCTCGGCCTGATCGCGCTGCAAGAGCATCCGTTCCAGGGCACTTTTCGCGTCTCGCCGGCGCCGCTGGAGCGGCTGCTGGAATTGCCCGACATCGTCGCCCCCGCAGCCGATGCCACGACAACGGCGCCTGCGCCGGCCGCAACTCCCGCCAAGTAACGCGCCACGCCCCCAAGCTCTGTCATTCCGGGATGCACTTCAGTCGGCGAAGCCGGCCGGAGTGCAGGCCCGGAATCCCGAGATGTTTTGAACATCTCCGGATTCCGGGTTCGCTCGCAGCTGACGCTGCTCCCGCCCCGGAATGACGGTCAGGCAACCCCGATCCTCTTGATTTCCCAGTGCAGGTCGACGCCGCTGTGCGCCAGCACGCGGGCGCGCACGGTCTCGCCGAGCGTCTCGATGTCGGCGGCGGTGGCATCGCCGGTGTTGATCAGGAAATTGCAGTGCATCTCTGACACCTGCGCGCCCCCGACGCGCAAGCCGCGGCAGCCGGCGGCATCGACCAGCTTCCAGGCGCTGTGGCCGGGCGGATTCTTGAACGTCGAGCCGCCGGTCTTCTCGCGGATCGGCTGCGCGGTCTCGCGATGGGTTTGCACTTCATCCATGCGGGCGCGAATGGTGGAGGGTTCGGCGATCACGCCGCGGAATTTCGCGGAGGTGAAGATGATGGAGGGATCGACGCCTGAATTGCGATAGACGAACTGCATCGCGGCGTTGTCGAAGCTGTTTTTGGTACCATCGCGGCCGATCCCAATGGCCGCGATCAGCACGTCCTTGGTCTCGCCGCCGTTGGCCCCGGCATTCATGCGCAGCGCGCCGCCGATCGAGCCGGGAATACCGAAATAGAATTCAAGCCCGCTGATGTTGGCCGCGGCCGCGGTTTCCGCCACCCGCTTATCGAGTGCGGCGGTGCCCGCAGTGACGGTATCGCCATTCGCAGTCGCTGCGCCGAAGCCGCGCGGGCTGAGGCGGATGACGACGCCTTCGATGCCGCCATCGCGCACGATCAGGTTGGAGCCGACACCGACGACGGTGACGGGAATTTCCTTCGGCAGACGCGCGAGGAAGTAAGCGAGATCGTCGTCATCCGCCGGCGTGAACAATAGCTGTGCCGGACCGCCGACGCGAAACCACGTCAAGGGCGCCAGCGACTCATTGGCCAGCAACCGCCCGCGCAAGTCGGGCATCACGGCTTTTAGATCTATCGAAATATCCGGGAACGTCATGTTCAGTCCCCTCCCCCCCTTGTGGGGGAGGGTGGCGCGAAGCGCCGGGAGAGGGGGCGCCACGGGCGGCAGAGCTTGTGGCGCCCCCTCTCCCGCCAGACGCAGCTACGCTGCGCCCGGGGGAGAGGGAGCGCAGCGGCGTGCGTGGCGATGTCGGTGCTGAACATCGAAATACTTATCCCAGTGCCTGCAATTCGCCCGGCAGCGCATAGGCCCACTGGGTGATGTTGCCGGCGCCGAGGCAGACTACGGTGTCGCCTGATTTCGCCACCCCGGCCACGAGGCCGGCCAGGCCCGCACTCTCCTGCAGCGGGATCACTTCGCGGTGGCCGTGCGCGCGCAGGCCGAGGACAAAATGGTCGCGGTCGATGCCGGCGATCGGCGCTTCGCCGGCCGGATAGACCTCGGCAACGATCACCGTGTCGGCATCGTTGAAGCAGGTGCAGAATTCCTCGAACAGCGACTGCAGGCGCGTAAAGCGATGCGGCTGCACCACGGCGATTACTTTGCCCTTGGTGGATTCGCGCGCTGCGCGCAGCACTGCGGAGATCTCCACGGGGTGATGGCCGTAGTCGTCGATGATGGTGACGCCGTTCCATTCGCCGGTCTTGGTGAAGCGGCGACGCACGCCGCCGAAGTTCGCCAGCGCCTTGCGGATGGCGTCGCCGGACATGCCGAGTTCATGGGCCACCGCAATCGCCGCGGTGGCGTTGAGCGCGTTGTGACGGCCGGGCATCGGCAGCACGAGCTTGTCGATGGTCTCGGTGGTGCCGGCCTTGCGGTTACGGAACACGACCGTGAAGGCAGAGCCGCCATTGGCAGGCTTGAGATCCACCAGCCGCGCATCGGCCTGCGGATTCTCGCCATAGGTGATGATGCGGCGGTCTTCGATCTTGCCGACGATGCTCTGCACGACAGGGTGATCGATGCACATCACCGCAAAGCCGTAGAACGGCACATTCTCGACGAAATGGCGAAACGCGTCCTGCACCGCCTCGAAGGTGCCGAAGTGATCGAGATGTTCGGGATCGACATTGGTGACGATGGCGACGTCGGCGGGCAACTTCAGGAAGGTGCCGTCGCTCTCGTCGGCTTCCACCACCATCCACTCGCCGGCCCCAAGCCGCGCATTGGTGCCGTAGGCATTGATGATGCCGCCATTGATGACGGTGGGGTCGAGATCGCCGGCGTCGAGCAGTGCCGCGACCATCGAGGTGGTCGTCGTCTTGCCATGGGTGCCGGCGATGGCGACGCAGCTCTTCAGCCGCATCAGCTCGGCCAGCATTTCGGCGCGGCGCACCACGGGGATGCGCTGCGCGCGCGCGGCCATCAGTTCCGGATTGTCGCGCTTGATGGCGGTGGAGACCACCAGCACGTCGGCGCCGGACACGTTGTCAGCCTTGTGGCCGACGTGGATCACAATGCCCTTGTCGCGGAGACGGTTGACGTTGGCGCTCTCCGAGGCGTCGGAGCCCTGTACGGTGTAGCCGAGATTGCACAGCACCTCGGCGATGCCGCTCATGCCGATGCCGCCGATGCCGACGAAATGAATGGGTCCGATCTCGCGCGGCAATCTCATGGGCTAGGTCTCGTCAGTTCTCGTCCAGCCCGGGGCAAAAGCGCGAAGAGCGTCTTTACTGGAACCCGGCTGGCACGAATCGCCCCCCTTCATGCAAGACGGGGATGGCCGGGACAAGCCCGGCCATGACGCTTAAATGTCGAAAACCGCGCTTGTTTGACCGGTTTCCCGGCGGACTGACCTATTCCGCCGGCACTGGAACCGCGGCCTTCGCAGCGCGTTCGGCGTGGATCGCGTAGAGCGCGACCGCGAGGGCCGCCAGGGGGGCCAGCGCCGCGACCCAGGGCAGCGCGCCAAGCCCGGACCCGCTGGCGATCACAATGCCGCCGATCCAGGCGCCGATAGCATTGCCGAGATTGAAGGCGGCGATATTGAAGCTGGAAGCGAGGCTTTGGCCGGCGCCGGCAGCCTTGTCCAGCACCCACATCTGCAGCGGCGGCACGGTGGCGAAGCCCATGGCGCCGAGCAGCGCGACGAACGCCACCACAGCGATCTGGCTGTGAAGAGCGAAGGTCATCAGAAACAGCACGACGGCCAGCGCGGCAAGACTGCCCAGCACCGTGGGCAGCAGCCAGCGGTCAGCCAGCCGCCCGCCGACCAGATTGCCGACCACCAGCCCGCCGCCGAACACCAGCAGGATTGGCGACACCGCGGCGTCGGAGAAGCCCGACAGCCGGGTCAAGATCGGCGCGATATAGGTGAAAACGCCGAATACGCCGATCCAGCTCAGCACGGTGGTGAGCAGGGCCAGCAGCACCTGCGGACGCGCGAGTACCGCGAGATCCTGCTTCAGGTTAGACGGCGCCGGCTTTTCCTTATCCTGCGGCACGAACAGCGCGATGATGGCGAAAGCGGCAACGCCGACGGCAGTCACGGCAAAGAAGGTCGAACGCCAACCAAAGCCCTGCCCCAGCCAGGTGCCGAACGGCACGCCGAGAATGTTGGCCACCGTCAGGCCGGTGAACATGATGGCGATGGCCGAAGCCTTCTTGTTGGCCGGCACCAGGGTTGTCGCCACCACCGAGCCGACCCCGAAGAAGGTGCCATGCGCAAAGGCGGTGAGCACGCGCGCTGCCATCAGGCTCCAGTAGTCAGGCGCCAGCGCGCAAGCGAGGTTGCCGACGGTGAAGATCGCCATCAGCACCAGCAGTGCCGTCTTGCGCGGCCATTTCGAGGTGGCGATGGTCATGATCGGCGCACCGACCACCACGCCGAGCGCGTAGCCCGAAATCAGTAGTCCGGCGGCCGAGATGGAGACGCCGAGGTCGCCGCCGACATCGATCAGCAGACCCATGATGACGAATTCCGTGACGCCGATGCCGAAGGCGCCGGCGGTGAGCGCGTAAAGGGCGAGAGGCATGTCAGGCTCCATTGCTGCGGAGCAACATGCCCCTGCATGCAAATCTGGACCGACAGTCATTGATGAGGTAGACCGGCCGTAGGCACAATATTTGTGAATTGAACTCATCATGGCGCGGCTCGATGTCAATCGCTCCGGCGAAATGGAAGTGTTCGTCCGCGCGGTCGAGCTCGGCGGCTTTTCTACCGCCGCCCGCGCGTTTCGGATGACCCCCTCGGCGGTGAGCAAGCTAGTGGCGCGGCTGGAAGCCCGGCTCGGCGTCCGCCTGATCAATCGCTCGACGCGAAAACTGCAGCTGACGCCGGAAGGCACGGCGTTCTACGAACGCGCCATGCGCATCCTCGACGACATGAATACGGCCGAGCGGGAGGCCGCGGTAGGCGCCACGCCGAGCGGCGTGTTGCATATCAACAGCAGCGTCCCGTTCGGGCTGCACCGGCTGCTGCCGATCCTTCCGGATTTCCTGCAGCGCTATCCCGGCATATCGGTCGATGTGACGCTGACAGATATTGTCATCGACCTGCTCGAAGAACGCGCCGACGTCGCGATTCGCGTTGGGCCGATGCGCGAGTCGCGTTTGCTGGCCCGCAAGCTTGTCGAAACCCGAATGGTCGTGGTGGCGGCCCCCGGCTATCTCGCTGCGCGCGGCACGCCGCAGACGCCGGCTGATCTCGCCGATCACACCCTGCTCGGCTTCAGTTTCTCGCGCCAAGCGGCGGGCTGGCCGTTCGCCGATGGCAACGGCGGGGCGATCACCGTGGCGCCAACCGGCAATGCTCTGGTTAGCGACGGCGAAGCGATGCGACATTTCACCATTGCCGGCGCAGGCATCTCACGGATGTCGCGGCTTCATATCAATCCCGATATCGAGGCCGGACGCCTGGTGCCGGTGCTGGAAAATTACAATCCGGGCGATCTGGAAGCCACCCACGCGGTGTTCGTCGGCCACGGCGGGCAACTCCCGGCCCGGGTGCGGGCGCTGCTGGATTATCTGGTGGAGAACGTGCGGCTTTAAATCCCCGCGACCTTCGCCACCAGATCCGCCAGCCGTTCCGCGGCATCGAGCTTGCCGACTTTTCGCGCGCCCGCGGCCATCGTGGCCAGCCGCGCCGGCTCGGCGGCGAGCGCGGAGATTTCCGCCGCCAGGCGGTCCGGTGTGAATTCGCTCTGTGCGAGGCGGATGGCGCCGCCGGCATCGACCAGCACGCCGGCATTGGCGAACTGGTCCTGATCGATGGCGCCGGGCAGCGGCACCAGGATCGAGGGCCGGCCGATGGCACCGAGTTCGGCGACCGTGCCGGCCCCGGAGCGTGAGATCACCAACTGGCTCGAGGCCAGCCGCGCCGGCAGATCGCTGAAGAACGGCGCCAGTTCGACCTTGATCTTGAGCTTGTCATAGACCGCGCGGACCCGCGCCATGTCCTCGCCGCGGACCTGCTGCGTCAGCACCAGCCTGCTCCATAGCGCCGGCTCAAGCCGCTCGATCGCTGATGGCACGATGTCCGCCATGATGCGCGCGCCCTGGCTGCCGCCGACCACCAAGAGGCGCAGCGGCCCGGTGAGATCGGGCGCGATATAGGATACGGCTGCGGCAGCGAGGATGGCGGGACGCATCGGCGTGCCGGTCGTCGTGGTCTTCTTCGCCAGTTCGGGATCGCGGTCGAGCACGCCGGGCAGCGACGTCGCAATCGCACTGACGCGGCTGGACAGCAGCCGGTTGGCGCGGCCCATCACGGCGTTGGAGTCGTGAATGATCGTGGGAATGCCGAATAGCTTTGCCGCGACCAACGGGGGCAGCGTCGGATAGCCGCCGAAGCCGATGACGGCGGCGGGCTTCAGCCTGCGCATCAGATTGAGCGCGATGCCGGTGCCGGCGGCGAGCATGATGCCGGTGCGGGCCAGCGAGATCGGATTGCGCCCGCGAAACGTTTCGCTCGGCACCACGTCGATCATATCCCGCGAGAACAGCCCGCTGTATTTCAGCGCGCGCGCATCGGTGACCAGGCGCACGCGCAACCCGCGCTTCATCAGTGCAACGCCGAGCGCCTCCGCCGGAAACAGGTGGCCGCCGGTGCCGCCGGCGGCGAGCAGGATAAGAGGCGCTTCGCTCATGACATGGTCACGCGTAGCTTCTGATCGAATTGGCGTCGCCGATCGAATCCATTTCGGTTCGCGGCCGCATCCGCGTCAGCGCCAGCAGCATGCCGACGCTGTAGGCCAGCGAGATCATCGACGAACCGCCGTACGAGATAAATGGCAGTGTCATGCCCTTCGCTGGAATGAGGTGCAGGTTGACCGCCATGTTGATCGCCGCCTGGACGCCGAACAGGATCGCGAGGCCCGAGGCCGCGAAGCGCGAGAACAGGTCCTCGGTGGCATAGGCGCGCGACAGCGAGCGGATCACGATAAAGGCGAACAGCGACAGCAGCGCCAGACACATCAGGATGCCGAATTCTTCGGCCCCGACGGCAAACACGAAGTCGGTGTGGCTGTCCGGGAGGCTGCGTTTGGCGATGCCCTCACCCGGTCCCAGGCCGAACCAGCCGCCATTGGCGAAGGATTCCATCGCGGTATCGACCTGGAAGGTGTCGCCGGAGGCGGGATCCATGAAGCGCTTGATGCGGCCGGCGACGTGCGGCACCAGCAGATAGGCGGTGAACAGGCCGGCGGACGCCGTAGCGGCGAGGCCGAACACCCACACCATGCGCATGCCGGCGATGAAGAACAGCGAGCCCCACACCATCAGGATCAGCATGGTCTGGCCGAAATCGGGCTCCAGCACCAGCAGCGACACCAGCATCAACAGCAGCACCACGGCCATCGAGGTCGCCGGCATTTCCGGCTTTCGCGCGGACTCCGAGAACAGCCAGGCGGCGACCACGACGAAGGCCGGCTTGGCGGATTCCGAGGCCTGGATGTTGATGCCGAGCAGCGTGATCCAGCGCTTGGCGCCTTTGACCTCGGGGCCGATCAGCAGCGTTGCCACGATCAAGACGATGGAAATCGCGAACACCAGCAGCGCCGATCGCCGGATCTGCCGCGGCGACAGGAACGAGACGCCGATCAGCACGATGAAGGACGGCACCAGGAACAGCACATGGCGGTTGAAGAAGTGGAACGGGTCGAGCCCGATCCGGGTCGCCACCGGCGGCGAGGCCGCCAGCGACAGGATGATCCCCGCCAGCATCAGCGCGATGATCGCCGCCAGCAGCAGCCGGTCCACGGTCCACCACCATTCGCTGAGCGGGGTGCGTTGTTCACGGGAGATCATGGGCATACCTGCGGGCAAATGATCCCCATTGGTGCGCCATCGTGGTTGCCAGACGGTTAACGGATTGTGAAAATTTGGAAGGGAATTGGGAGCGTTCCCCGGACGCTGCGCAACGCGTCGCGCTTGCGACGTGGTGCGCTGCAGTTCCGGGGCCCCGGTTGCTGTCAAGAAGAAACCGGGATCCCGGATCTGCGGAGCGGCATAAGAATGCCGCACCGCGTCCGGGACACGGCCCCTCCTAAATCGCCTTCACGCCATCCAGCGCCAGCACCAGCTCGCGAAAACGGTCGCCGCGAATTTCGAAGTTGCGGAACTGGTCGAACGAGGCGCAGGCCGGGGA
>NZ_JAQGJD010000196.1 GCF_028290785.1 Tardiphaga sp.
GCGATGTAGGCTTGTTCCGGATCGACCGAGCCGCCGGACGAATAGATGTCGTCATGCAGACGCCTGGCCACTGCGGGATCGAAAATGTTGCCGGCTTCCTCGAACGCGCCGAAAGCGTCGGCATCCATCACCTCGGACCACATGTAGCTGTAGTAGCCCGACGCATAGTGGTCGCCGGAGAAGATGTGGCCGAACTGGGTCGGGCGGTGCCGCAGCGAGATTTCCGCGGGCATGCCGATCTTCTCCAACTCCTTCTTCTCGAACGCCGCCACATCCGCGCTGGCCGAGGCCGGCTGAGTATGGAATTCAAGATCGATCAGCGCCGAGGAGACGAACTCCACCGTGGCAAAACCCTGGTTGAATTTTCGCGCCGCGATGAAGCGCTTGAGCAGGTCGTCGGGCAGCGGCTCGCCGGTCTGGTAATGCCTGGCGAACTGCCGAAGCACCTGCGGCTGTTCCTGCCAGTGCTCGTAAAGCTGCGACGGCAGTTCGACGAAATCGGTGAATACCGAGGTGCCCGACAGCGAGGGATAGGTGACGTCGGACAGCATGCCGTGCAGGCCATGGCCGAATTCGTGGAACAGCGTGCGCGCGTCGTCCGGCGACAGCAGAGAGGGCTGGCCATCGGTGCCCTTGGAAAAATTGCAGACGTTGAGGATCAGTGGCGCGACATCGCCGTCGAGCTTCTGCTGGTCGCGCAGCGAGGTCATCCAGGCGCCGGAGCGCTTTGACGGCCGCGCAAAATAATCGCCATAGAACAGCGCCTTGTGCTTGCCACGGGCGTCCTTGACCTCCCAGACCCGGACGTCGGGATGCCAGACAGGGACGTCCTTGCGCTCTTCGAACGTGACGCCGAACAGTCTGGTGGCGGTGTCGAAGGAGGCGGCGATCATGTTGTCGAGCGACAGATACGGCTTGATCGCGGCGTCGTCGAAATTGGCGCGGCGCTGCCGCAGCTTCTCGGCGTAAAATCGCCAGTCCCAGGCGGCGAGCTCGGAATTGCCGCCCTCCTCCGCGATCAACTGCTGCAGCGCGTCGCGGTCGGCCATGGCGCGGGCGCGCGCCGGCTTCCACACCCGCTCCAGCAGGCCGCGCACCGCCTCCGGCGTCTTCGCCATGGAATCCTCGAGACGATAGGCCGCGAAGGTCGGGAAGCCCAAGAGCTTGGCGGTTTCCTCGCGCAGCCTGAGGATCTCGACGATGGTCGCGTTGTTGTCGTTGGCGTTGCCGTTATTGCCGCGCGCGGTGAAGGCCTTGTAGGCCTTCTCGCGCAGGTCGCGCCGCGTCGAGCTCTTCAGGAACGGCTCCATCGAGGAGCGCGACGTCGTGATGATCGCCTTGCCCGCCATGCCGCGCTCGTCGGCTGCGGCGCGGGCGTCGGCGACGAAGCTCTCCGGCAGGCCGTCGGTGTCGCCTTCGCCGATTTCCATGAACCAGTCCTGCTCGTCGCCCAGCAGGTGATGGCTGAACGCGGTGCCGAGATGGGCGAGCCGCTCGTTGATCTCCGCCATCCGCGCTTTCGCCGTGTCGTCGAGGCCGGCGCCGGCGCGGTGGAAGCGCGTGTAGGTGCGCTGCAGCAGGCGCATCTGCTCGGAGGTCAGACCGAGGCTGGCGCGATTGTCATGCAGCGCTGCGATGCGGCCAAACAGCACGGCATTCATCATGATCGGGTTCCAGTGCCGCGCCTGGCGCAGCGACACTTCCTTGTCGATCTCCAGGATCGCCGGATTGGAATGCGCTGAGACCAGATCGTAGAACACCGCCGATACCCGGCTGAGCAATTTGCCGGAGCGCTCCAGCGCCGTAATGGTGTTGGCGAAGTCCGGCGCCGAGTTGTCGTTCACGATCGCCGATATCTCGGCGGCGTGGTCGAAAAACGCCTGCTCGAATGCCGGCATGAAGTGAGCGGGCTCGATCTCGTTGAAGGGGGGCGTCTCGAACGGCGTGATCCAGGGTTTCAGCAGCGGGTTGTCGGGCATCTGCGTGGGGGCTACTGAATCCAAGGTTTCTGACATCACAAATCCTGATTTGCCGTGCAATCGAGTGCGGCATCTATACCACGCGATGGGGCTTTTTTGGGCCCATTAGTGCTTGCCGCAGCAGGCTTTTTCGGAGAGATTGCGGCCCGAAACAGGACTTCAAGACATGACCGCTTCCACCGCCCCCCGCCGTATCTACTGGCCCAGCGTCATCACCGTGATCTCGGCAGCGATCCTGATCGGCGCGGAAGTGTTCGGCGCCGCTTTTGCCGGCGGCTGGGCGCTGTCGATCCTGTTCGGGCTGGACACCACCGGAGAGCACATCCTGCAGGTGATTTTGTTTCTCGCCGGCACTGCCATCATGGTGGCCTTCGTCCGCGCCGCCCAGCGCATCGAACCGTTCACGCGGCGGGTCTGAGCTTCTTTCTTACTTCCCCTCTCCCCTTGTGGGAGAGGGTGGACGCGCGCAGCGCGGCCGGGTGAGGGGTGCTACAAACTCCGAGCCTAGCTTTACCCCTCATCCGTCGCGGACTTCGTCCGCACCACCTTCTCCCACAAGGTGAGAAGGAAGAAGGAGCGAAGCTTCTCAACCCCCTTGCCGGTCAGCTCCAAACGCTCATGCTTCCTTAAGCTAACTTAACATCCGTTCATGTTCGGCGCCTGGCTGCGTCTTGTTTGCAACGTCGAGCGTTTGTGTTGAAGAAATCGGTCTTCAACCCAAGAAAAATCTTGCACCCCCCACCTAAACACCCTAATTGCACTCTTGCCCAATTTCGCACGTGCCTGTGGTCGTGTGTCAGTCGGTAGGTATCCGGACAAGAGGCCGGACAGCCGCCAAGGGACGAAGAAGCCGAGGGTCAGTCGATCTTAGAAGATCGGATGGCCAGCATCTCTCTCCAGGGATGCCGATGAAGGTGACTTTGATCCTTGCAACCGTGACTGGCAGCCGGAGGCGAACCGGCGCACCTCGTTCTCAACGGGGGACGCGACTTAAAGCAACGACGGATCGGGCTTTTTTGGTCTCTGCTGGCTTTCCATCAGCCAGCGCGATTACCGAAGAGGCTTGTCCTTCATTGCCAGGTGTGCGGTAGGGTCACTCCCAACCAATCCACGGCAGCACTTACGGTCTGTACTTTCGGCTTTGCCGCGCCTCCATCGCGCGTCCGGGTCCGAGAGCGCTGAATCGTCATCATATTTTGGACGCGACCCGTCGCTGGGCCGTTCGGGAGAGTGCTATGACTGAACGTATCCAGGATTTCCTCCGCGCCCGCCGCAATGAGGGCCAGGACCTCGAGCCTTGTCTCGTGGTCGATCTCGAGGTCGTGCGCGACAACTTCCAGACCTTTGCCAAGGCGCTGCCGGACTCCCGCGTGTTCTACGCGGTGAAGGCCAACCCGGCGCCGGAAGTGCTGTCGCTGCTCGCCTCCATGGGTTCGTGCTTCGACTGCGCGTCGGTGCAGGAGATCCAGATGGCTCTCGACGCCGGCGCCACCCCGGACCGCATTTCGTTCGGCAACACCATCAAGAAGGAACGCGATATCGCGCGCGCCCATGCGCTCGGCATCGGCCTGTTCTCGGTCGATTGCACCGCCGAGGTCGAGAAGATCGCGCGTGCCGCGCCCGGCGCCCGCGTGTTCTGCCGCATCCTCTACGACTGCGCCGGCGCCGAGTGGCCGCTGTCGCGCAAGTTCGGTTGCGATCCGGAAATGGCGGTCGATGTGCTCGAGCTCGCCAAGCGTCTCGGCCTGGAGCCCTATGGCATCTCGTTCCATGTCGGCTCGCAGCAGCGCAAGGTGAAGGCGTGGGACCGTGCGCTGGCGATGGCGTCGTCGGTGTTCCGCGATTGCGCCGAGCGCGGCATCAACCTCTCCATGGTCAACATGGGCGGCGGATTCCCGACCAAGTACCTCAAGGAAGTCCCGGCGGTCGTGCAGTACGGCCGTTCGATCTTCCGCGCGCTGCGCAAGCATTTCGGCAACGCAATTCCGGAGACCATCATCGAGCCGGGTCGCGGCATGGTCGGCAATGCCGGCATCATCGAGACCGAAGTCGTTCTGATCTCCAAGAAGAGCGACGAGGACGATGTACGCTGGGTGTACCTGGACATCGGCAAGTTCGGCGGTCTCGCCGAAACCATGGACGAGTCGATCCGCTACGCCATCAAGACGCCGCATGACGGCGCCGAGATGACGCCCTGCGTGCTCGCCGGCCCGACCTGCGATTCGGCCGACGTGATGTACGAGAAGCTGCCGTACCCGCTGCCGGTGACGCTGGAGATCGGCGACAAGCTGCTGATCGAAGGCACCGGGGCGTACACGTCGACCTACTCGGCGGTGGCGTTCAACGGCTTCCCGCCGCTGCGCACGTTCCACATCTGAGCTTTCTGCTCTGAGTAATCGGGGAGCCGGTCTGCCGGCTCCCATCCCGTCACCTTCCATCCGGATGACAACGCTGCGCGCCGCGCAGCGGGGAATATGATGCCATGACGACTGTCCTGCACACGACTGCCACCGACACCTCTGTTGCCCTGAGCATCGCAGCCGCCCCGTACGCGATCCGTGCGGAACGCGGCTCCGACATCGCCGCGCGTGAATCTCTGCTGGATGTGTGCTTTGGCGCTGCGCGCCATGCCCGCACCTGCCAGCGGCTGCGCGACGGACGCGTGCCCGCCGAAGGCCTCGCCTTCTCGGCGGTGCATCAGGGCCGGCTGGTTGGCACGATCAGGCTCTGGCACGTAGATGCCGGGGGCCGAGCCGCCTTGATGCTCGGCCCCCTGGCCGTCGATCCCGCCGCGCGCGAACTCGGCATCGGCGCCGAGCTGATGAAACACGCCATCGCGGCGGCAACGACGCTTGGCCATGGCGCCATCGTCCTGCTCGGTGACAAACCCTATTACAGCCGCTTCGGCTTCTCCTCGGCGAAGATGGAGAACCTGTCACTGCCCGGCCCGTTCGAGCGCAACCGCCTGCTCGGCCTCGAACTGCGCGCAGGCGCCCTTGGCGGTGCGGCCGGCATGATCGTGGCGACCGGCAAGGCAGTCCCTTACCGCGCTGCCAAAGTCGCACGCGCGGCTTGATTTGAAGGCCAATACACGGCATTGCGGGGCCTGTTTCATTCCAAGGGGCCCGCAATGACCCGCCGCCTGATTTCCACCGGCTCGCCGTTCGAAAAGACCGCCGGCTACAGCCGTGCGGTGGTCGATGGCGATTTCGCCTTCGTGTCGGGAACCACCGGCTACGATTACACCACTATGGTGCTGCCCGACGATGTCACGGCGCAGACACAGAACTGCTTCAAGACCATCGGAGCTGCGCTTGAGGAGGCCGGCTTCGCCATGGCCGATATCGTCCGCGCGATCTATTACATCACCAGCGCCGCGGACGCCGACGCGGTGTTCGCCGTTACCGGCGCGCACCTCGGCGAGATTCGGCCGGCCGCCACCCTGCTGGTGGTTGCCGGGCTCTACAAGCCCGAGATGAAAGTCGAAATCGAAGTGACGGCGAAACGTCGCTCGACCTGATCCTGTTCTTCCTATCCACGCGAACGGCGCGGCTCCTGTCCGCCGCTTCGTCATTTGACTGTCTGGAGCGCCATCGATGACTACCCCCTCGACCATTTACGCGAAAATTTCCGGCCCCATCGTGATGGTCGGCTTCGGCTCGATCGGCAAAGGTACGCTGCCGCTGATCGAGCGGCATCTCGATTACGACAAGTCGCGCATTACCGTGCTCGACCCCAAGGACGAGGGCCGCAAGGCGCATTGCGAGAAGCACAACGTGCGCTTCATCCAGCAGGGTGTGACCAGGGAGAACTATCGCGAGTTGCTGACGCCGTTGCTCACCGAAGGCGGCGGCCAGGGCTTCTGCGTCAACCTGTCGGTCGATACCGGCTCGACGGATATCATGGAGCTCTGCAACGAGCTCGGCGCGCTCTACATCGACACCGTCAACGAGCCCTGGCTCGGCTTCTATTTCGACGCCTCGAAGGGACCGGAAGCGCGCTCCAACTACGCGCTGCGCGAAGCGACGCTGACCGCCAAGAATGCACGCAGCCCCGGCTCGACCACGGCCGTCTCCTGCTGCGGCGCCAACCCCGGCATGGTCTCCTTTTTCGCCAAGCAGGCGCTGCTGAACGTCGCCGCCGACCTGCAGCTCAACGCGCCGGAGCCGAAGACCAAGGCCGAATGGGCCGACCTGATGCGGCAGACCGGCGTCAAGGGCATCCACATCGCCGAGCGCGACACCCAGCGCTCCAAGAAGCCGAAAGAGCCCGACGTGTTCGTCAACACCTGGTCGGTCGAAGGCTTCCTGTCCGAAGGCGTACAGCCGTCTGAGTTGGGCTGGGGCACCCATGAAAAATGGATGCCGGAGAACGCGCACACCCACGAGACCGGCTGCGGCGCGGCGATCTATTTGATGCAGCCCGGCGCCGACACCCGCGTGCGCACCTGGTGCCCGACGCGCGGCGCGCAGTATGGCTTCCTCGTCACCCACAACGAGTCGATCTCGATCTCCGATTATTTCACGGTGCGCGACGCCTCGGGCACGGCGGTCTACCGGCCGACCTGCCATTACGCCTATCATCCGGCGGATGACGCCGTGCTGTCACTGCACGAGATGTTCGGCCGCGCGGCCAAGATGCAGGAGAAGCACCACATCCTCGACGAGAACGAGATCGTCGATGGCATCGACGAACTCGGCGTGCTGCTCTACGGCCACGGCAAGAATGCCTACTGGTTCGGCTCGCAGCTCTCGATCGAAGAAACGCGCGAACTCGCGCCCTACCAGAACGCCACCGGCCTGCAGGTAACCTCCGCCGTGCTCGGCGGCATGGTATGGGCGCTGGAGCACCCGACCGAAGGCATCGTCGAGGCCGACGAGATGGATTTCCACCGCCTGCTGGAAATCCAGGGCCCCTATCTCGGCCCGGTGAAAGGCTACTACACCGACTGGACGCCGCTGGAAGGCCGCCCGGGCCTGTTCCCTGAGGATATCGACACGAGCGATCCGTGGCAGTTCAAGAACGTGCTGGTGAGGTAAAGGCCAACTCCGTGTCGTCCCCGCGAAAGCGGGGACCCATACACGCTGTCGCCAAAGATAACACGCGACCGTTGCAGCTTGCCGTATTAACCACATCGACCGTGGTTCTGGGTCCCCGCTTTCGCGGGGACGACACCGCGCGGGTTGCTACCTCGCCAGATAATCGAACGCCACTTCACCGAGCCCCAGCGTCAGGTCGCACTTGAAGTGCAGCGCCGAGACGACCTCGCGCACCGGCAACCTCGCGACGTCCGCCAGCGCATGCGGAAACAGGCCGAGCGCGGCCGGGCCGGTCCAGGCGTCCTTCAGCGTGATGTCCTCGAGGTGATAGCGCACCAGTTCGCAGATCCGCGGCGTGCCATCGACATGCGGGATGATCTTCAAAATGAAGTTCGGCACCCCCAGCGCCTGCAGCACCGCATCATGGTCTACCGGACGGTGCTTGTAGCCCATGGTGCCGGAGGCGCAGAGCACCGAGCCGTAATGCAGCGTGCCGACCAGCACGTCGCTCTCCACCGCGATCTTCGGCGTCGCGCGCTTCTTCGGAAAACCCCACAGCTCGCGGCCGCCGGCGATCGGCGCATCGTCGTCGAGATACATCGAATGAATGTAGACGCCCTCGACACCATTGAGGCGCACCGGGATCGCCTGCCCGGTCTCGGTGTAGTCGCCGAACCCCGTGGAATCCGGCATCCGAATGAACTCGTATTTGACGACGGAATCGACGATCTCAAGCGGCTCCGGCACCACGGCGCGCAGCGCTTCGGGATCGGTGCGGTAGGTGATGATGAAATATTCGCGGTCGAAGAAGCGATACGGCCCGCGCGGAAATGACGGGTTGGTCAGCGGCATCGAATAAGCGGTGTTGCGGACGTCGTCGATTTTCATGTCGGGGCCCCCTGTCGGCGCGGATGCGCTGCAACATTATGGGCAGGGCTCATGAAACAATCGAGACCAATTCGCAGGCGACTACTTCGCCGGAATCGGCGGGGCGATCTTTTCAGCGGGTGCCGGTGGCAGGGCGGGGGCGGCACCGGCCTTCTGCGCGTCGGCATCGGGCCGGGCAGGCTGCGGCGGCGTTTCGGACGGACGGGCGCCGGTGGTGGCCGGATCCGCCGGGGCGGCGGGCCTGGTTTCGGCCCCCGGGGTCGATTGCAGCGGTGCCGTCGCCTGCGCCATTTGCTGGTGGTGCGGCGCCAACTGTACCAGCGACGCGGCGGATACCGCCAATCCGGCGGCGACCATCATGCCCGCCAGCAGCAGGTCATTGCGATAAGCGCGCTTGTTCTGGATCGGCGTCATGGCGGGCACCTCGGTTATATCATGTGGTCAACGGGGCTCGCACCCCAAGGTTCCACGTCATATCGCCGCGCCCATCAAACGCGTCCGGCCGCCCGATCACTCAATCCTTGGTGCTGACTTCCCACGTCGCATGGATCACGCCAGGGCTGCGCTTGAGATCGGCGACCACCACGTCGAGCTCCCGTGGATCGATCGCCGTGCTGACCAGCGTGGCGACGATCTCCTGCTGGTCGTCGCCCAGATCGACCACATCGACGACGGCGACCGGATAATGCGCAGCCTCCAGCCGTTCGACCAGTTGGTCGCGCATCTCCGCCAGGACGTGATCGGCAACAGTCAGCTTGAAATAATACGTCGCTCCCGATGATTTTTCGTCGAGCGGCGCGCGGTTGATGGCGTTGACCAGCGGCCGCAGCAGCGTGTTGCCGGCCAGCACGAACGCGGTCAGCGCCACCGCCTGCGCGATCATGTCCGCGCCGGCACAGGAACCGACCGCCGCCGATCCCCACAGCGTTGCCGCCGTGTTGAGGCCGCGGACATTGGTGCCTTCCTTCATGAT
>NZ_JAQGJD010000274.1 GCF_028290785.1 Tardiphaga sp.
TGGTACCATGCTTCTTCGCCGCGTCTTCGGCAAAACCCCATTGCGTCGGCAGCGCCATCAGGCCCTGAGTCGACATCGAGCCCAGCGAGATGATGCCGATGCCGTATTTGCCGGCCAGCGTCATGCCTGACGGCGAGATCTGCGACGCCACCACGAACGGCATCTCCTCCTGAAGCGGCAGAATCTGCAACGCCGCGTCGTTCATGGTGAACCAGTCGCTCTTGGCAGTGACGCGTTCGCCATTGAAGAGCCGGCGGATGATGCCGATCGCCTCGTCCTGGCGGTCACGCTGGGTCATCGGGTCGATGCCGAGCGTATGCGCATCGGAGGCGAGCGCGCCGGGGCCTGAGCCGAAAATGGCGCGTCCACCGGTCATATGGTCGAGTTGCACCATGCGCTGCGCTACGTTGAAGGGGTGGTGATAGGGCAGCGACACCACGCCGGTGCCGAGCTTGATCCGCTTGGTGCGCTCGCCGGCGGCGGCCAGAAACATCTCCGGCGAGGCGATGGTTTCCCATCCCGATGAGTGATGCTCTCCGCACCAGAATTCGTCATAGCCGAGCGCATCGAGTTGCTCGACGAGATCGAGATCGCGGCGGAACTGCAGCATCGGATGCTCGCCGATCGGATGATGCGGAGCCAGAAAGGCTCCAAACTTGACGCGTGCCATGCGGCGTTTCCATTTGTTGTTCTTGTTTGGCGCTAGCGTAAGCCTGTCGCCGCGGGCTTTCAATGCGGGGATATTCCGTGTTGCGGATGATTGTGAGATAAGCGCACGGTTGCCAAGCCGTTATTGCGAGCAGCCATTGCGACGAAGCGATCCAGACTGCGCATGCGGCTCTTTGGATTGTTTCGCTTCGCTCGCAATGACGTGGAGGGGCCGATCCGCTACCTCGACATCCTGTTCCAGGCGTCCAGCCCGGCGATTTTGTAGGCTTCCGCCAGCGTCGGGTAGTTGAATGTGTTCTGGATGAAGTAGTCGATCGTGCCCTTCAGGTTCAGCACGGCCTGGCCGATATGGATCAGCTCGGTGGCGCCTTCGCCGAGGATATGCACGCCGAGCAGCCGGCGAGTCTTGGTCGAGAAGATCATTTTCATCATGCCGCTGTTCAGTCCCATGATGTGGCCCCGCGAGGTCTCGCGAAACCGCGCCACGCCGACCTCGTAGGGAATGCCCTTCTGGCGCACTTCCTCTTCGGTGAGGCCGGTGGTGGAAATCTCCGGCACCGAATAGATGCCGTAGGGAAAGAACTCGGGCGGCGCCAGCGGCTCCATGCCGAGCGCGTGGCAGGCGGCGACGCGGCCCTGCTCCATGCTGGTGGAGGCCAGCGAGGGGAAGCCGATCACGTCGCCGGCGGCGTAGATGTGGGGCACGCTGGTCTGCAGCGTGACGGGATCGACGCTGATGCGGCCGCGGTGATCGACCACGATCCCGGCGGCGTCGAGGTTGAGCCGGTCGGTGGCGCCGACCCGGCCGGCAGCGAACAGCAGCATTTCGGACGAGACGTTGCGGCCGTCGGCGAGGCGGGTGACGATGGCGCCGCTCTCGGATACCTCGATCGAGCTGACGGCGGCGCCGAGCCGCAGCGCCACGTTGCGGTCGCGCAGCTCATGCATGAATTCGTCGATCAATTCCTTGTCGATGAAATCCAGAAACGTCGGTCGCGGCTCAATCAGCGTCACCGCGACGTCGAGTGCGCTAAAGATGGTGGCGTATTCGACGCCGATCACGCCGGCGCCGATCACCGCGAGGCTGCGCGGCAGCTTCGGCAGCTCGATGATTTCGTCGCTGTCGAACACCGTCGCGCCGTTGAACGGCACGTAGTCCGGCCGGAACGGCCGGGTGCCGCAGGCGATCAGGATATGCGCCGCGGTGACGGTCCTGATCTCGCTCTTGTCCGTGGTGACCTCGATCCGGTTCGGTCCGGTGAAGCGCGCTTCGCCCAGCATGGTGCGCACCGCGTTGCGGCTGAACTGATGCTCCAGCACCTCCACCTCGTGGTTGAGCGTCTTCTGCAGCCGCGCGATCAGGTCCGGCGCGCCGATGTCCTGCTTGACCCGGTAGGACCGGCCGTAGAAGCCGCGTTCGCGCCAGCCGGACAGGTTGAGCACCGTCTCGCGCAGGGTCTTCGACGGAATGGTGCCGGTATGAACCGAGACGCCGCCGACCCGCCGGCCTTTCTCCACCACCAGAACGGAGCGACCGAGCTTGGCGAACTGCACCGCGGCGCGCCGGCCGGAGGGGCCGGAGCCGATCACGATCATGTCGTAGTCATACATCGGTGGTCTCGATCACACGGATGGCTGGGAATAGTCTGGGAAAGCCATGCAGCAATCGGGCCAAAGGTTGAACTGCCGCGACACTACAGTTCGATTGCGACACTCTTTCCGTGCCGCGGGCCCGACGGCGCCTTGACAGTCAGGAGGGCGAAATCCGATATGTTGTAGACGGGGGAAAAGCGATCTCCCCGGGGGCGTGCTGCTGCATCTGGCCGGCGCCATTTGATCCGCGGATTTTCCGGCTGCAGTCGTCACGGATGATATTACCAACTTTTGATTCGCAGCGTTTGGCCGGAACGTTTCACATGTCGCCCTGTTGATAGTTCGAACTTCCAAACAGGAGCGTGAAATGCGAAATATCATCCTCTCCGCAATCTGTGCCGCCGCCATCGGCGCTGTTTCCGCCGGTGCCGCATCCGCCCAGGCTACCGGTCCCGCGGGCCAGGACAGCAGCAAGATGGGCACCGAATCGACGATGTCGAAGGACGGCGCCGCGAAGTCTGGCACCCAGGGCATGTCGAAGAACAGCACGTCCAAGGATTCGATGCACAAGGACAGCATGAAGAAGAGCGGCGCGAAGGACGACATGAAGAAGTAGTCCTGGACGCACATGTCTCCCTCGACTACCTCGCATGGGCTGACCGTGCGGGGTTTTCTTTTGCCCGACCGGGCGGTTAGCCAGTTCGCCGCAGGCCTCGCGATGCCGCCACGACCGAGTGGCGCTGGGCGCCAAACCCTGCACCAGATGACGGCAGACCGGGATTGCGCGATGGCCGCCTCTCGTTTGATTGATAGGTATTATGCGGCTGTTTTGTTTTTATTTTGCAGTGCAGCAACCATATGTCAGCAGTGCTGTTGTAAAAGGCCGACGACCCAGGAGCTGCCGTGTCCCTAGCCGATAACATCGAATTTCTCCGCCACTTACCAAAAGTCCCCGGAATCAATGGCTTGGGAGCTTTGACCGCAGCCCTGAAGCGGGAAGGCGGTAGTCCGATCGTCGAATCCACGGGGTTCGGCAGCAACCCCGGCGACCTCAAGATGTTCGCTTATGTGCCTGCGACCGTGACGCCCAAGCCGGCGCTCGTCGTTGTGCTGCATGGCTGCACCCAGAAGGCCGCGGGCTACGATGCCGGTACGGGCTGGTCGGCGCTTGCCGACAAATACGGTTTCGTGCTGCTGATGCCCGAGCAAAAATCGTCCAACAACGGCAATACCTGCTTCAACTGGTTCAGCCCGGAAGACACTACGCGCGACAGCGGCGAAGCGCTTTCGATCCGTCAGATGATCGAAGCCATGGCCGTCGAGCACAATGTCGATCGCAAGCGCATCTACGTCACCGGCCTGTCGGCTGGCGGCGCTATGACCTCGGTGATGCTGGCGACGTATCCAGAGGTGTTCGCTGCCGGCGCGATCATCGCCGGCTTGCCCTATGGCATCGCCAACACCATGCAGGAAGCGCTGGGCGGCATGTATCGCTCTCCCGCGCGTCCGGCCAGCGATCTCGGAAGCCTAGTCCGTAAGGCGTCCAGCCATGCCGGTCCGTGGCCGAAGGTTTCGGTATGGCATGGCAGCGCCGATCGCACCGTCAATCCGGCCAATGCGGGCGAGATCGTCAAGCAGTGGC
Source organism: Tardiphaga sp. (assembly GCF_028290785.1). Lineage (GTDB taxonomy): Bacteria > Pseudomonadota > Alphaproteobacteria > Rhizobiales > Xanthobacteraceae > Tardiphaga. Next base: position 3,905 of record NZ_JAQGJD010000274.1, read on the forward strand.
TCGACGTGCACGGCCTGCCGCCGGCGCCGATGGCGTCCTCCGATGTGGACGGCTATCCGCGCGAAGTCTGGTGGGATGCGGACGGTGAGAGCGTCGTCGAATCCTACACCATCACGAACATGGCCCATGGCACGCCGCTGGCGATCACCGGCCAGGACGAGCCCTACGGCGCCGCCGGCGCGTTCCTGCTCGAGGCCGGCATTGCGTCGTCGTATCATATCGCGCAATTCTTCGGCCTGACCAAACAACTCGCGCCGCGCAATACGGTCATTACGGTCGCCCCGGCCAAGGTGCCGGCCGACGCCATCGTCACCGCGTCCGCGCCAAGGCCTCGCGCCGAGGGTGACCGCCGGTTCAGCCCGCGCCATCCGCCCGGGCGCCGCGGCCTCGATATCAACGCCGTGATCACCCGCGCACTGACCGCCGCCGGACTGATGAAGTAACATCATCACGGGAACCGCTCGCGATTTGCGCTGGCGGTGACGGCCGGGTAGATTTCCCTGCTATCCAGATGGCTTAGCGTACCCGATTGCGCCGCATGCTCGACGTCCACAGAACGGCTTCCACGGACTTTCTCGCCGGCGGCGGCGAGATGGGGGCGCTGATGCGTGCGTATGATTGGGCGTCGAGCCCGATCGGGGAGACGGCCGGATGGCCGCAGAGCCTGCGTACCGCGCTACGCATTTTGCTGAACACCAACCACCCGATGTTCATCTGGTGGGGTCCCGAGCTGATCCAGTTCTATAACGATGCCTACCGCCAGACGATGGGGCCGGAGCGCCACCCCTCGGCACTCGGCCAGCGCGGCCGCGAATGCTGGGAAGAGATATGGCCGATCATCGGGCCGCAGATCGAGCAGATCATGTCCGGCGGCGAAGCCACCTGGCACGAGGACCAACTGGTGCCGGTGACACGTTTCGGCCGGCTTGAGGAGGTTTACTGGACCTACAGCTTTAGCCCGATCGACGAGGGCGACGGCGTCGGCGGCGTGCTTGTCATCTGCCGCGACGTGACCCGCGACCATCAGGCGACCATCGCGCTGCGCGAGCGCGAGGCCGAACTGGCCCGTGTCCAGCAGATTGGACGCATCGGCGGGCTTGAAGTCGATCTGCGCACCGGCTTTCGCAACCGCCGCTCGCCGGAATACCTGCTGGTGCACGGCCTGCCGCCGGATGCCGTCAACGAGAGCCACGAAGACTGGGTGCGCCGCATTCATCCGGAAGACCGCGAAGCCACCGAGGCCAAGTTCAAGGAAGCGGTGAGGGCCGGCGTAAGCGAATACAGCGTGCAGTACCGCATTATCCGGCCCAGCGACGGCGAGGTGCGCTGGATCTCGGTCAAGTCGCTGATCGAGCGCGACGAAAACGGCCGCGCGCTGCGGCTGGTCGGCGCGCATACCGACGTCACCGACGAGGTGAACGCCGATCGGGCGTTGCGCAAGAGCGAGGAGGAGGCGCGCCAGCTCGCCGCCAAGCTCGCCGAGTTGAACGCGACGCTCGAACAGCGCGTCGAGGAAAAAACCCGCGAGCGCGAAGCCGCCAGCGAACGGCTGAAAATTACCGAAGAAGCGTTGCGGCAGTCGCAGAAGATGGAGGCCGTCGGCCAGCTCACCGGCGGTATCGCCCACGACTTCAACAACCTGCTCACCGGCATCGTCGGCTCGCTCGACCTGATGCAGACCCGGCTCAACCAGGGCCGCACCGAGAATGTCTCGCGCTACATCAACGCGGCGATGACCTCGGCCAACCGCGCCGCCGCCCTGACCCATCGGCTGCTGGCCTTTGCGCGGCGGCAGCCGCTGATTCCGAAATCGGTGGATGCCAATGCACTGGTGGTGTCGCTGGAAGATCTGCTGCGCCGGACCATTGGCGAGCGGCTCGACCTGATGATCGTCGCGGCGCCAGACCTGTGGTGCACGCTGTGCGACCCGAACCAGCTGGAAAGCGCGCTGCTCAACCTCGCTATCAATGCCCGCGACGCCATGCCGGACGGCGGTCGCCTGACCATCACGACGACCAACGAGCGCATCGAGGCCCCCCGGCCAGACGCGCCGGCGCTGCTGCCGGGCGACTATATCAATATTGCCGTCACCGATACCGGCACAGGCATGCCGCCGGAGATCGTCGCGCGCGCTTTCGACCCGTTCTTCACCACCAAGCCGATCGGACAGGGCACCGGTCTGGGGCTGTCGATGATCTACGGCTTTGCGCGGCAGTCGAACGGTCACGTCAGCATCGACAGCGTCAACGGGCAGGGCACCACGGTGAATCTGTATCTGCCACGGCATCATGGCGAGGCCACGCCGGATTCCGCGATTTCGGTGCGCAGCGACGAATATGCCGCCACCGGAGAGACGGTGCTGGTGGTCGAGGACGAAGCGGTGGTGCGCGGGGTCATCGTCGAAATGCTGCACGATGCTGGCTATCGCGTTCTCGAAGCCGTCGATGGGCCATCCGGTCTCGGTATCCTGCGACGCGATGTCAGGATCGATCTGCTTGTCACCGATGTCGGACTACCCGGTATGAACGGCCGCCAGCTCGCCGACTAGGCCCGCGAGACGCGGCCGGAACTCAAGATCCTGTTCATCACCGGCTATGCCGAAAGTGCCGCGATCGCGAAAGGTTTTCTGCAGCCCGGCATGGAGATGATCACCAAGCCGTTCGATCTCGATAA
>NZ_JAQGJD010000280.1 GCF_028290785.1 Tardiphaga sp.
GCCGGCTGCCGTAAGCGTCCGACCATCGCTGTCCCGGACGACCATCCCCTGGCTGAAGATGTCGAGATCGGGCCGGCGGAGAGCGAGGCGCCGCATCCTTGATGTCCAATCGGGGACTGCGTTCAAGACGGCCAAATCGGCGTTCAGGTCTGCGAGCGCGGCACATCGGTTCGGATGGCCCGACAAAACCTTCATGATCGCGACCTGCAACGACACGCGTCCACTCCGCCTCCGCATCCGCCGAAATCTCACTGTTCCGTGACGGGAGACGTCGCCGTTAGCAGAATACAGGTGAACGTCGCTCGGACCGCAGCTTTAATGCTTGGTGTTGAGGACCGTTCGGGCGCTCCCGAAGAAACTGGTCGACGTCGACGAAGGAGACCGCGCCGCCCGACGGGCTTCTTCCTGCTCCCTGCTACACGAGGGCAAGATGGTCCGGTCAATGGCGACGGTTCAGTCTTGAAATTAATCAGCTGAAACGACGGATGACTTCGAAGAGCCGGTCACAGGACCCTGCAAGGTTCTTTGTCGGCGCGGTAGCGACACCCAGCAGAAGTCCGGACTCGGCGCCATCAGGCGACACATGCCATGCCGACAGCGGCGACGGCGACATGCCGAACGCCGAGACTTCGCGCGCAATGGCGATGTCCGACGTGCCCCTCGGCAATTTCAGCAGCACAGCCAGACCCGGTGCCGCGATGCGATCGGCACCAACGAAAGCCTGGAGATAATCCAGCAGCGCCTGACGCTTGGCGGCATAGGCGCGCTTGGTGCGCCGGAGGTGGCGCATATAATGGCCCTCGTGCATGAATTCGACGGTTGCGAGTTGCACCGCAGGGCCGGGTGGCGGCGCGAGACACGCGGCCACTTCTGCGAACCTATCGGCCAGTTCGGCCGGCGCAACCAAAAAGCCGAGGCGAACGGTCGGACTGATCGTCTTGCTGAACGAGCCAATGTGAATGACGCGCGCATCGCGGTCGAGCGACGCCAGCGCCGGTGCAGCCCGGCCGACCAGTTGCAGCTCGCTGAGATAGTCGTCCTCGATCACCCAGACCTTGTTCACGGCGGCCCATGCCAGTAGGCGAAGACGCCGCTCGAGCGACAAGGTGGCACCGAGCGGCGCCTGCTGACCGGGCGTCACGACGACGAGCTTCGCGCCGGGATGATGGCGCAGGCCATGATCGATATCGATGCCATCCGCATCGACCGGGATGGGCGCGAGTGACAGGCGTGCGAGCTCGAGTCCTTTCCTGGTGAACGGAAAGCCGGGATTTTCGACCCAGGCGGTTTGTCCGGCCAGACCAAGCACGCTGAGTGTCAGGCCGAGCCCGGCGCTGAAACCGCCGGTGACGATGACCTGCGATGGCGAACAATTGATGCCGCGGGCGAGGGCAAGATAGCCTGCGATTTCCCGCCTCAGCTCGAGCTCGCCGCGCGGATCAGGATAGATCGGCGGAGCGCTCGCCTCGGTACGGACGGCGTGTGCGTGAATGCGTGCGAACAATGTGGCCGGAAAGGTCTCGATGGCTGGCACACCCATCTGGAACAGCGCTGGTCCCAGCGTCATCTCCCGGTAGGTCTCCATGAACGAGCCTGCGTCCGGCGGCTGCTCGCTCTTTGTGACGGCGCGCGGACGCAGCGCGACGCGGGTGCCGGCCGCGCGCGAAGCTTCGATCAACTGGGAGGCGGCCAGCTTTTCGTAGGCGGTCCGCACGGTGCCACGCGCGACACCGAGCTGGGCCGCAAGATCCTGCCATGAGGGCAGCCGCGCGCCGGGCTCCAACACGCCAGCCTCGATGGCCGTCGTCACCCCCCGTCGGATCTGCTCCGCCAAAGGTGTCTTTGCCGTGCGGTTAAGGCCGAGGTTCAGCGGCTTGGTCATGGTCTCGTAGTGCATAATTTCTTTGCATTTTTAGTACTTTTCTATGGCCCAGCAAGGGCCATCTTCGGGGTTGCAGAAGGAAAAAAGCCCATGAAGATCCGCACCCTTGTCGCCGTTGCCTGCGCCGCTCTCGCCGTCGCGGCGGCCGGGCCTGTCTCGGCGCATGACGTCCGGGCAGAAACGGTCACGCCGAAATTCAATCAGGCGATTCCGAACATCCCCGGCAAGTCGCTCGTCGCTGTCGAAGTCGATTATGCAGCGGGCGCGGCATCGCCGCCGCACATGCACGCCAAGTCCGCCTTCATCTACGCCTATGTGATCTCGGGTGCGATCGAGTCGAAGGTGAACGACGGCGAGACCCGCATCTACAAGGCGGGCGAGAGTTGGTCCGAACCGCCGAACGCCACCCATTCGATCAGCCGTAATGCGAGCAAGAGCAAGCCGGCGAAGTTGCTCGCGGTCTTCGTCGTCGATTCCGACGACAAGGTGCTCACCACCCCCGTCAAATAAGACCAACGTTCAGAAGTCGTGAGCGAACAATGGCTCGGACACCTGGGCCGATTCCACAGGAGACAATTCACATGAAGGCAATTGTGGTAACGGACCAAGCTGCGGGAACGGCCGGGATGAAGCTGGCGGAGCGGCCCGAGCCGGCGGCAGCCATAAACGACGTTATCGTTCAGATTCATGCGTCGGGATTCGTCCCGACTGAGCTGGAGTGGCCCTCGACCTGGATCGATCGCCGCGACCGTGACCGAACACCATCGATCCCCGGCCATGAGCTTGCTGGGGTGGTCACAGCCCTCGGCTACGGCACGACGGGACTGTCGGTGGGACAGCGAGTGTTCGGCCTCGCGGACTGGTACCGCGATGGCGCCCTGGCCGAGTATGTGGCGATCGAGGCACGCAACCTCGCGCCGCTCCCGGGCGACGTCGATTTCACGGTGGGCGCGAGCCTGCCAATCTCGGGCCTCACCGCATGGCAGGGACTGTTCCAGCACGGCCGCTTTCAGGCGGGGCAGTGCGTTCTCGCGCACGGCGCGACCGGCGCAGTCGGTTCGATGGTGACGCAACTCGCACGTGAGGCCGGCGCCTACGTCATCGGTACCGGGCGCGCCGCCGACCGTCAGAAGGCGCTCGACCTCGGCGCAAAGGAGTTCGTCGACCTAGACAACGACACGCTGGAAGATGTCGGCCGAGTCGATCTGGTGTTCGATGTGATCGGCGGCGACATCCAGAAGCGGTCCGTGGCGCTGCTTCGAGCTGGAGGTACACTGGTGTCGATTGTTGGGCCATCTGAGGCGCGGCCCGCCGATGGCCTTGCAGTCGATTTCGTTGTCGAGTCCGATCGTGCCCAACTGAGTGAAATCGTCCGGCGGGTGCGGGACGGACGACTGCGAACGAACATCGGCGACGTCTCGCCCCTCGACGAGGCCGTCGCCGCCTTGAACCCGACCGAGCGACGCAAGGGGAAGACCATCATCAGCGTTCTTCCGTGAGGCCTCAAGGAGGGCAAGCGAGTCCGACGACAAAGTGCCCCCCCAAATGAGGCCGAAAGGAAGAGAACGATGACCAAGAGGCTCGATTACACCCAAATCGCTCCCAACGGGATCAAGGCGCTCGGCAGTATCTATGGCTATGTCCTGCAGAGTGGTTTGCCGGGTGAACTGGTGGATCTCGTCTATCTGAGGGTCTCGCAGATCAACAACTGCGCCTATTGTCTCGACATGCACACCCGCGACCTCATCAAACGAGGGGTGAAGATCGAGAAGCTTGCGCTAGTGCAAGCGTGGGAGGAGGGCGGCGGTCTCTTCAGCGAGACCGAACGCGCCGCGTTTGCCTGGGCGGAGAGTGTGACGCTCGTCGCCGAGACTGGCATTCCGGACAGCGCTTACAAAGCCGCGCGCGAGGTTTTCGACGAGAAGCAACTTGTGGACCTCACGATCGCGATCGGCCTGATGAACACCTACAATCGCATGGCTATCAGCTTCCGAAACACGCCGCAGGCCGTCCTCGAACATCAGGATAGCGCTGACCGATCAAGTAACAGTGAGGACAGACCATGACGTTCGGGTCGATATCGGGAGTGCGCATCCCGGACAGCAAAATTGCGCGCGAACTGACCCAGCTCATCCGCGACACCGAGAGCGATCTGCTCTTCCATCACTCCATCCGGGTCTATTTTTGGGGAGCCTTGACGGGGAGCCGAACGGGACTGAGCTTTGACCCGGAACTGCTCTACACCGCCGCCATGTTCCACGACATCGGCCTCAGCGCACACTATGAAAACAGCCAGCTACGCTTTGAAGTGGACGGCGCCAATGCCGCACGTGATTTTCTTCGCGGGCGCGGCATTTCCGAAAGCGATATCGAAACGGTCTGGAATGCCGTCGCGCTCCACACCACGCCCGGCATACCTGAATATATGCGCCCCGAGATCGCGCTGGTGCAGGCGGGGGCCGGCATGGATGTGGCCGGCCGCGGCTATGACCAATTTACCGACGCGCAGCGCGAGGCCGTCATCGCTGCCTTTCCCCGAGAGGCCGACTTCAAACATGGAATCATCGATGCGTTCTATCAGGGCATGAAGCACCGTCCCGACAGCACCTTCGGAACCTTTAACGACGACGTCCTCGCATTCAAGGATCCAAACTTTCGGCGGATCGATATGTGCAGCATCATCCTTGCTTCAAACTGGAACAGCTGAAGCGTCCTTGTTCTTCAATGATCTTGCACACGTCGTATTCGCTTTTGGTACGCGACCCCGTCGCCGCTTTGGCCGAAATGCCTGACTATCCCATTCAGCAACAGATGAAGGCGAATACCCGACCGATCGGCCGGCCTATTCGAGGCTTTGCCGCCTGCTCTCGGTCGGCAAGAAGCGGCGGCAAGGCCAACTGCATCCTCGACTGGGCCGACGTCGCCGACTGGAACGAAGGCCTGATCGCCGTGCTCGTTCCGGACCAGGCCGACGACATCTGCATGCATACGCGCCGGCGCAGATCGTCCGCGACGCCCGCGACCACGGTGCCGAACCGCCCGGTCTGCGTGAACACGTCTCGGTGGGACTGCACCCTCGAGCGGATGGACGACGAACGGTTCGCCGTTCGGCTGGGACTGCGGATGGTCCGTGGGCTGCAGAACCGGCAGGCGGCAGAAATCGTCGCCGCCCGCGCCGAAGAACCGCTCACAGGCGTCGACGACCTCTGGCGCCGGGCCGGCGACTCGGTCTCCTCGCTGGTGATGATCGCGGAGGCCGATGGCATGCGGGGGTCCTTCGGGCTGGCCCGCCGCGAAGCTCTGTGGGCGATCAAGGCGCTGCGCGACGAGCCGCTCGAATTGTTCGCGGCGGCGACGGCGCGCGAGCAACGTACGATCGCCGAGATCAACGAGCCGGCAGTGGCACTGCGGCCGATGACGTCCGGAAGCGAGGTCGTCGAGGACTATCGGCACGCCGGCCTGACGCTGCGGCATCATCCGCTGACGTTCCCGCGCGGCGACTTGAAGCGAAGGCGCGTTGTGACCTGCCTCGAAGCCATGGCGGCGCGGGACGGCAAGTGGTTCACCACCGCCGGCCTGGTGCTGGTACGCCAGAAGCCGGGGTCTGCCAAGGGCGTCATGTTCATCACGATCGAGGACGAGAGCGGCATCGCCAACCTGGTAATCTGGACGTCGCTGTACGAACGGCAGCGCCGCATCATCCTCGGTGCATCCATGATGGCCTTCCACGGGCGCGTGCAGCGGGAAGGCGAAGTGTTGCATCTCGT
>NZ_JAQGJD010000303.1 GCF_028290785.1 Tardiphaga sp.
GTACTCATCAATGTGAAGCGACGATCGTCTGGACAGGCGGAATGATAGTTTCGGCGAGATGGCAGGCAACAAGCTGGCGCGGCGCCAGTTCGCGATCGACCGGCGGCGTGGTCCTGCAGATCTCCACGGCGTAGGGACAGCGCGGATGGAATTTGCAGCCGGGCGGCGGCGCCATGGCGCTGCCAATCTCGCCGTGAATGACGCCGACGGGAGCGCGGTGATCGGGATCCGGCCGCGGCACCGAGGCCAGCAGCGCCTGCGTGTAAGGATGCTTCGGCTGCGAGAACACAGTCTCGGTGGGGCCGAGTTCGGCCATGCTACCGAGATACATGACACCGACGCTGGAGCTGAAATGCTCCACCAGCGCCAGATCATGGGCCACGATCAGGTAGGTCAGGCCGAACTCGTCCTGGATGTCGGCCAGCAGGTTGAGGATCTGCGCGCGCACCGAGACGTCGAGCGCCGAGATTGGCTCGTCCAGAACCATGAACGCCGGTTTCAGCGCCAGTGCGCGGGCAATGGCGACACGCTGCCGCTGGCCGCCGGAGAATTCGTGCGGGTAGAGATCTGCGGCGGTCCTGGGCAGGCCGACCACGTCGAGCATTTCCAGCACCCGAGCGCGCTGGCTGGCCTTGTCGCCGATGCCATGAGCCATCAGTGGCTCGGCGATGATCTTGTTCACACGCATCCGCGGATTGAGCGACGAATACGGATCCTGGAACACCGCCTGGGCCTGACGACGATAGGCGTGCATGGATTTTGCCGACGCTTTCGCCAGATCCGCGCCATGGAACAGAATTTCGCCGGAGGTCGGCTTTTCCAGCCCGAGCACCAGCTTCGTCAGGGTGGTCTTGCCGCAGCCGGATTCGCCGACCAGCGCAAAGGTCTCGCCGCGGCCGACCGTGAAGCTGACATTCTCGACCGCGCGTACCACACCGCCGCCATGGACGGAAAAGCGCTTGGTCAGGTTGCGGATCTCGAGCAGCGGCAGCGGCGGCGAAACTGATGGGGCGGTCATGGTCATCGTATCGGTCATGGCCGCGGCTCCGCCAGCCAGCAGGCGGCCTGGTGGCCGGTGGAGACCTCGAACTGCGGTGGGTAATCGTCGCAGCGCGCCATCCTCTGCGGGCAGCGCGCCGCGAAGCGGCAGCCTTTCGGCGGATCGATAAGGCTCGGCGGCTGTCCGGCAATGGCTTCGAGCCGGCGGCGCTTGCGGCCGAGATGCGGAATCGAATTCAGCAGCCCCCGCGTATAAGGATGCACCGGATGGCGAAATATCTCGCGAACGTCGCCGCTCTCCACCACCCTGCCCGCATACATCACCGCGACGCGGTGGCAGATGCCGGCGGCCACACCGAGATCATGGGTAATCATGATGATGCCGACGCCGCTGTCGCGCTGCAACTCGCGGAACAACTCCATCATCTGCACTTGAATGGTGACATCGAGCGCGCTGGTGGGTTCGTCGGCAATCAGCAGCCGCGGCGAACAGGCGATGGCCATGGCGGTGACCACGCGCTGGCGCATGCCGCCGGAGAACTGGTGCGGATAATCGTCGATGCGCTTGGCCGGCGACGGAATACGGACGCGAGCCAGCACCGCCTCCACGGCCTTGCGCACGGCGCCGCGGCCTTTGGCCAGATTGTGATAACGGAACGGGGCGCCGACCTGGTCGCCGATACTGTACACCGGATTGAGCGAGGTCAGCGGATCCTGCGACACCATGGAGATGCGCTGGCCCCGCCAGTCGCGCGCCATCTCAGCTTCGCTGAGCTTTACCAAATCGGTGCCGTCGAGGGTGATGGAGCCTTCGACGATGCGGCCACTGGGCTTGGGCAGCAGTCGCAGCATGGAGAGGCTGGTCATGGTCTTGCCGGAGCCAGATTCGCCGACGATGCCCAGGGTCTCGCCCTCGGCAACTTCGAGATCAACGCCGTCCACCGCGCGCACTACGCCGCGCTTGAGATGGAGATAGGTCTTGAGGTTCTCGACCTTGAGCAGAGGCGGCCTCACCGCCGGCAGCGTTGCAGCATCGGTCATGTCAAAGCTGCCTTCGCTTGGGATCGAGCGTGTCGCGCAGCCAGTCGCCGATCAGGTTGGCCGACAGGCATGTCAGCATGATCGCCACGCCGGGCAAGGTGATCGCCCACCACGCATTGCCGATGTAGTTGCGCGCGTCAGCCAACATCAGGCCCCAGGACACGTCCGGGCTCTGGATGCCGAGGCCAAGGAAGCTCAGCGACGCCTCGAAGATGATCACCTGTCCAACCTGAAGCGACGCCAGCACCAGGAGCGTGTTGAGAATGTTGGGCAGCAGGTGGCGGACGAAGATGGTGGCAGTGGAGCAGCCGGCGACCTTGGCCAGCGCCACATAGTCGCGCTCCTTCAGTGATAGGATTTCGCCGCGGATAATGCGGGCATACCAGGTCCAGTAGGTGATCGAGATGACGACGATCACCGTGGTCAGGCTCGGCGACAGGACGGTGGCGATCACCAGCGCCAGGGCCAGCGACGGGATCGACATCTGAATGTCCACCACCCGCATGATGATGGTATCGACAACGCCGCCGAAATAGCCGGAGACCATGCCGATCAGCGCGCCGATGCCTCCGGAGATCACGATGGCATAGATCGCTACGGTGAGCGTGACGCTGGCACCGGCCATGATGCGGCTGAAAATGTCGCGGCCCAGATTATCTGTGCCGAGCAGGTAGTCGATGCTGCCGCCTTCGAGCCAGGACGGCGGCTTGAAGGCCGAGCCGAGATCGAGGCCGTTGGGATCGTGAGGCGTGATGTTGTCGCCGCCGATGGCCGCGACGACAACCAGACTGAAAATCAGCAGCGACCACCAGGGAATGCCGGAGCCGAACAGCCGACGCATCACGATCTGCGACGGCCGGCGCGCGATCTCGGCGTATGAGGCATCGACGTCAACCATGACGGATCCTCGGGTCGATCAGACCGTAGCTGAGATCGACCAGCAAGTTCGACACCACGAACAGCACCGAGGTAAACAGCACCCCAGCCTGTACCACCGGAAAATCGCGCGCGAACACAGCCTCGACCACCGTGCGGCCAAGGCCCGGCCAGGCGAAGATCACTTCCACCACGAAGGCGCCGCCGAGCATCGATGCGAAATAGACGCCGAGCACGGTGACCAGTGGTACCGCGGCATTGCGAAAGGCATATTTCCACACCAGCAGCCGCTCCGGCGCACCGAGCGCACGGCCCATGCGGATATAGTCGCTGTCGAGCACGTCGAGCATCGCCGAACGGATGATACGGGTCTGGGCCGCAACCGGATACCAACCCAGCGCAATCGCCGGGAGAATGATATGGGAGACGCCGCCGGCACCAAAGGCCGGCAGCCAGTTCAGGTGCACCGAGAACACCAGGATCAGCAGCAGGCCGACCCAGAAGCCGGGCATCGCCTGGCCGAGCATAGCAAAGCCCTTGCCAACGGTATCGATCCAGCCGCCGCGGTTCACCGCCGACAGCACGCCGAGCGGTACCGCCAGCATGATCGAGAACAGCAGTGCCGACAGCGCCAACTCAATGGTCGCCGGCAGGCGGTCGAGCACCAGGTTCAGCGCCGGCATCTGCCAGCGATAGGAATTGCCGAAATCACCGGTCAGCGCCTTGCCGGCGAAGATCAGGTATTGCATCCAGATCGGCCTATCGAGGCCCATGGTCTCGCGCATGGCGTCGATCGCCGACTGCGGCGCATCGACCGGCAACAGCAGCACAATCGGATCTCCCGACATCCGGGAGATCACAAAGATGAGCATCGATGCGCCGATGATGCTGACGACGCCATGCATGACACGCCGCAGGATGTAAGAGAGCATGAGCGTTCTTCTGTTAGTTCAGGATCGATTACTTCTTGAGACTAATTTCCTGAAATCCGCGCCATGCGCCAGGGAAAGGCCACGGCTTGAACTCGACCTTGTCGCGCCATGCCAGTGTGATCACCGGGCGATAGGTGGTGATGCCGCCGAGCACATTTTCGTGCTTGTACTGAGCGATCTGGCGGATCAGTTCTTCGCGCCTGGGCTGCTCCATCGTGCCCTTTAGCTGTTCAATCATGGAATCAGCCTGCTTATCGTCGGTGTAGGAGTAGCTGCCCCACCCCTTGCCGGCGACAAAGCTGTGCAAATGACCGCCCCATGGCGTGGCGGGATCGCCTGGCAGTCCCTGGCTCCACATCCACATCAGCACACCGTCCATCTCCGGCGGACCGCTCCGGCCGCGGCGACCGAGATTGATCCAGGCGCCGTATTCGAGACCCTGCGCCTTGCAGCGAATGCCAACCTGGCCGAGATAGGCGAATACCGCTTCACCCATTTCCTTGACGTTGGGCTCGCGCGGCGTGGTGAGATTGTAGCACGGCGTCTCGAAACCCGAGGGATAGCCGGCCTCGGCCAGCAACTGCTTTGCAGCCTTCGGATTATAGGCGTAGGGCTTCAGATCGGCATTGTAGCCGGTGCTGCCCTTGCCGACTTCGGCGTAACGCTCGCCCTGCCCGAACAATACGCTCTTGATAATGGCGTCCATATCGACGGCCTGCGCCACAGCCTGGCGCACCTTAAGCTTGTTGAATGGCGACGCCGGATTGTAAGTCGGAAAATCGATGTAGAGATTGTTGCCGGAAATGGCCGTGAATGTCTTGACGCCCGGCAGTTTCTTGAATTCTGCCACCATGGACGGCGGCACATTGTCGATCCAGTCCACTGCGCCCGACTTGAATGCCGCGACGCGGGTCAGGTCCTCAGGAATGATCTTGATGGTAAGATCCTTGACGCCGGGGCGTGCATCCTTGTTCCAATAACCGTCGAAAGCTTCAAGTTTGAGCTCTTCCTTCACCGAACGCGACACGAACTTCCACGGGCCGGTGCCGACCGGCGCTTTGGCGAAACCGTCCTCGCCGACCTTCTCGAAGTACTTCTTCGGCAGTGCCCATAGCTGCAGGGCACCTGCGATATAGTCGCCGTCCGGCGACTTGAAATGGATCTTGAAATGCAGGTCGTCGATAACCTCGAACTTTTCCACATTGGCCTGAAGATGCGACCAGCGCGACACCTTGGGATCTTTCAGGCGTTCATAACAGAACTCGAAGTCCGCCGAGCTCATCGGGTCGCCGTTGTGAAATTTTACGCCCGGGCGCAGGTAGATGTCGATGACCGCCTTGCCGTCCTGCTGCTGAAGCTCCCACTTCTCCGCCAGCCAGTTCACCGGCTTCAGGTCGGTGTCGTAGCGGATCAGTTGCTCGAACATCTGGCCTATGAAGTAGTGATCGACGCCGGCGGAATATTTGGTGGGGTCGAGCGTGGTACCCTCGGCGCCGAACGCCACCGTGAGACTGCCGGTGGCTTGCGCCAGCGCGGGAGCCGGACTCAGCGCCAGAGACAGCGCCATAAACATCGTCCTGCTTTTCATGGCAGGTCCTCCCTCGATTTGCCGCTGTTGACGCGTGCATTGCCCGTAGCCGACCACAGCGATTTGCCAATGTCAATTGTCAACAATTGGACAAAGTTGACGGCACGGCTATTCTAGCGAGAAGTCCATCGCGACAAGGCCGCGCCACCATGAATCAGGATTTGCTGGATTTGAAACCGAAACCGGCGATACGCAGGCGCGGTCAGCGGACACGCACGATCCCCGAGCAGATCGCCGACGACGTCAGTCGTGCCATCGTCAACGGCGACTATCGCGGCGGCGAGCGAATTCGCGAGCAGGAGCTAGCGACGCTTTACGGCGTCAGCCGCGGTCCGGTGCGCGAGGCGATCCGCACCTTGCAGGAGCGCGGCCTCGTCAACTTCTTTCCGCGACGCGGCGCCTACGTAGTAGATGTCACGCTCGACACCATCGTCGAAATCTTCAACGTTCGCGCCGTACTAATGGGGCTCGCCGCGCGCGATCTGGCTCGGCGCAAGGATGTGGAATTTGTCGCCGAACTGCACACAGGGATCGCCGAGGCGCGCGCTATGGCGAAAGCCAAGGCTACCACACCGCTAGATTTCGCACGGGCTATCGCCCACCTCGGCGGTATGGTCGCGGCGCGCTGCGGGAACAAGCACTTAGCCCGACTCCTGCGCGACCAGCTCGACCATACGTTGTGGGGCATCATCTGGCGCGATCGACCGCTGGATTTTTTCACGCCCCAGCGCCAGGCGGCAGCCGTGCGGGAATGGGAGAAGCTCGAAGCTGCGATCGCCGCTGCAGACGACAGCGAGGCTGACCTGCTGTTACGTCGAGTCTTTTTTAACGCCCGAGACGCAGCTATCAAAACCTTGCAAAAGACCCGCAGCGACAAGGTCGGGCCCGCTGGACTTATTCGAGACTGATCTAGGGCGACGGTTAGGCCACGTAATTGTCCGGCTCATGCCCGTTTCGCTTGGCGAGAAAGAAAGCCGTCCGCTTTACGTGTAACGACCATCTAATCTTTGGAGATATCTACGGCAGTGAACAGTAAGCGCTGCGCAAAGGTGAAATGATTTTCCGGCGGCTACAGTTGGGTCTGGGGCTTTTTGCCTTTTCCACGATTTCAGTTACGCGCAGGGGCCCTCGGCTATTGTGCGGCGCCCGGCGGCCCCACTTTTCCCTACTGGCGCCGCGGTCTCCCATCAAGAGCGCCAGCCGGTCCAGGTTGAATCGTATCCCTGCCTGCCTGCCAGACCTGGCCGCAGTCAGGGGACCGCGGCCGGATCGCCTACCGCCTATCCGGCGTCACCAGACCGTAACGAAGCGTCACGGCGTTACTTCCCTTGAGCGCCTGTCAAAGGTGGTCAGCGATGTCGTCGTAATCTCCGGGCGCGGCCCTCACACTGCCTGGCATCGCGGTAAGGACAGTGCCGTCCGGCTTGACACCAGTGACAATCAATCCGGCCTTCAGGGCTGCTTTCATGGCCCGAGTGATCATGGCCTGCGAAACGGCATTTGGTTTGTTCATGTCGTCGGCTTAGACGCAATTCGAGGCTAGAGTCTAACAATGTAACCATCGGACCGTAGTTACGCCCCCCGGAGGATGCGAAGGGAGACCTCTGCCTGGCACGAACCTACCCCTTCGGGGCGCTTGCGGCCTTCCGCGCTGCGGATCACTGTCCACAGCCGGCAGCATTGGCCCCCAAGCTTGTACCTGCCAGCGAGGTCCCGGGCGAGTTCTTTCGAGAGCACGCTCCGGCCGCTTTCCCGTCGGGGGCTACGGCGCGCATTCGTGGGCGATCCGTGCGCCCGCAAATTAACTGCGTTGAAATGGCGATATCTCTGTTGCAGCTAAAGGTGGCAGTTATGAAAATTTCCGGAATTTTCCTTCTCGCTATTGCGCTTTGCGCAGCATCTTCTGCTTACGCCAAGGAAGCAAAACAAAAGTCGTTTTGCACTGTAGAAGAGTGCATGCCGCGATGTCAGAAGTCCGGTGGGACGTACTGCACCGCTTATTGCACCAAAGAGGTCGCTGGTCGCCGCGCCTCTGGTCAATGTAAATAGTCGAAGCAGAACCTGTAGGATTTAGCCTCATCCGGGGCGCTTTGGCGCGTCTGCAATGCTACCCGGCCGGCTTTACCCATTTGGGTGACGCAGACGGCCACTTGATGGTCTACCCCGTCGTCGGTCCAGGTTGATGTTCCTACCGGTCACGCCCGACGGGTCCCCTCCAAGTCCGCGTCGGGCCGACCAGTCGCGGAGTCTTGGCGCGTCATGATTGAACCTCGTCAGCCGTCCCGCAGACCTATGCGACGCTGGGGCAACTGGAGATGACCATGATGCGTCCGATAATCTATATCGCGGCGGTGATTGCCGTACTTGCGGCTGCCACCCCTGTCTTGCGCTCGCACACATATTCGCCAGAGCTGCCCAGCGCCGCCTTGGCCTCCATGCCGCTGCAGGAACTGCATGCCGCCGCCGGGCGCGGCAAATTGCCCGCAGAGGATTTTGAGGACATGTCGCTGATCTACCCCACCCGGCCGAACAAATAAGCGAGACCGCCCGTTGCAGCGATACCGCTGACAGCGTGCGAGTTTCATTGACCGAGCGATGCCGGCGCGCTGGCAATCTGGGGCCATCCCTAGCGGCTGTCTCGAAGCCTGATTCGGTGATAGGCTGAGGCCATGACCAACCAGCCCGTGATTTTTCTACGTACTGGCCTCTTTCCGACCTCAGTGGCCTAGTTTGGAAATGAGGCAGTGAAACGACCGTTCAGCTGGCGAAGATGCTGGGCGCCACGGTTTCTGGCAGCTGCAGTGAACAATCGCTTCAGCGCGCCGAGGCGATGGGGATGGAATCCATCTATGACTATGGCTCCGCTGACCTCTCTGGTATCGGCGTCCGGTTCGACGTGGTCTACGACACTGCCGGAACGATGCCAGTCACCCTGGGTATAGGCCTGCTGCGCAAAGGCGGTGTTTTCCTTGACATTGACCCAACGCCCGCGAAGTTCCTGCGCGCGCTCTTCAACAGGCGGTTGAAGCCGATCATCTGCACGGCGCGCGCAGAAATACTCGACGGTCTGGCGCAGGCTGCGGGCAGTAAAAAGCTCCGGCTTCCAATCGCTGAATCTGTCCATCTAACTGAAGCGATCCCGCTGCTGACGGCCCTGGAGCGAGGTCGCAAGCTTCCCGGCAAGGCGGTGGTCGCGATCGATTGAGTAAACTAGGCCGGTACTCAACTGAGCGATGGGAGGTCTGTCGCACGGGGGGAGCAGTCGGTCCATCCCATTACTTGAGCGTCCGGAAGATCGCCTTGCTGGTTTGGCCTCTCTCACTTGTAAGCCTGTCCGCACGGATTAAAATCCCAACAGTCTTTGTCAGGGGAGGATCGCTCCGATTTCCTTCGCAGTATTTCGCATTACGGGTAAAGCAACGCTGCATAATTCAGCTAATGTAGTGCGCGTCGCGCTGGAACTGACATTGAGCGAGGCAACCGTTTCGCCGCGGCGATTCTTGATAGGCAGCGCTATCGACAGCAGGCCGATCTCAAGTTCCTCTTCAATCGTCGCAAAACCCGCATCGCGGATTTTTCGAATCGCTTCCATCAACGCGCCGAGCGACGTCTGCGTCGCTTTCGTCAGCGGTTTACGGTCCATCTGCCGCAGCAACGCGAGCGCTTCGTCGTCGGATTTAGCTGCGAGCAGAACCCGGCCCGAGGTCATGACATAGGCAGGCATACGTGTGCCAGGCTTCAGTAAGAAACCCATTTTATGGATTGAAGGTGCATGGGCCACGCCTACGGTTTCAAGGCCGTCGAGGATGCTGATGGAGCAGGACTCGCCCGTTGTCTTCGCGACGGCTTCGACAAAAGGCTGTAGCCGGCCATCCAACCCTGACTGGGACAGATAGGCATAGCCGAGCCGAAGAATCCGCGACGTCAGGCGATAGTTTTTCTTGTCGGTTACCGCATAGCCGAGTTCGATCAGCGTCAACAGCGACCGCCGCGCGACCGCCCGATCGACGCCGGTTTTTTCTGCGATCTCGGCCAAGCTGAGCGCTTCCTCGCGGTCACCGAACGCTTCGATAACGGTCAACCCACGCGCAAACGCGGTGACGAATGACTGGCTGCGAGGCTTTTCGATCTTTTTAAGCATCCTGATCGCGTCGCAAACGACGCCCCTGTCCGTCCCGGAGGGCCAATGAGATGGCGATCTTCATTTGACAAGCCCGTTCGCGTCAATGTACACCTAGTGCATAAATGTGCACAGAGTGCACACAATGACAAGTGCATTCTGACCTTTATTGCTGCCCCCGGGCGGCAGATGAGGTCAGCCGCGACAGAAACAATCAAGGGAAGCAACCTCAGGGAATTGTCCGATGGTGAGCTATGACAGGGCGTTGGTGCTCGACAGCGTGGCGAACGGTAGTGTCGTCGAGCAGTTGAGCACGACAGTTGCTGCGGAGTACGACGTGATCGTCGCGGGTGGTGGTGCCGCGGGTCTTGTGGCGGCAGTCACCGCCGCGCGGCATGGAGCAAGGACCCTTTTAGTCGAACGGCAGGGCTGCCTCGGCGGGACCGCGACGACGGGATACGTCGCCCAGTACATCGGATTCTTCAATCACGGCATTCAGGCAGTATGGGGCCTGCCCTTTGAGTTTACGCAGCGAATTGTTGCGGCCGGCGGCAGCGAAGGCTTCACCAAGTACATGCTCGCGGAAGCCTCGGCCAATCCCGTTCCAATTCACAATTTCCCGTTCAATCCCGAGATCGTGAAATGGGTTGCGGACGAATGGGCAGAGGAGGCCGGTGTTGAAGTTGCTCTCCACGCAAACGTCACCGCCGTTCTGAAGGATGGCGATCGCGTCGGCGGTGTGATTGTCGAGGACGTTGCCGGTCGGCGTGCTTACCGGGCTCGCGTTGTTGTCGATGCCAGCGGCGATGCCACGCCGTCTTATCTTGCCGGTGTAACCATGAGAGCTCCGGAGGACGAAGGCCAGCACGGTGGGAGGCAACCGCAGAGCTTGGTATTCCGGCTTTCCAATATCGATGTGGCGCGGTTCCGAGCGATCCCCCGGGACACGAAGCGCGCGCTCGCCCTTGAGGGCGTGCGGCGCGGGGAAATATTCTGGGAGAGCCTGTCGTTCATGAGCACGCCGGGCGGCGTCGATGCAATCTGCCTCATGAGCCGTATCCTGAACATCGATCCACTCGATCCGCGACAAGCATCGAGCGCGGAGAGGATCGGACGCCAGCAGGTCAAAAGCATCATCGGATTCCTGAAGCGCGAAGTGCCTGGCTTTGAAAACGCTGTGCTGGCATCTATCGCGCCGCGGATCGGCGTGCGCGAAACCCGTCGGATTATCGGCGACTATACACTGACCGAACACGACATCCTGTCGGGTGTCACGTTTCCTGACAGCATCGCATTGGGCTGCGGTCCGATGGACATTCACGATGCGCAGGGAACCGGGATCAAACTCTTCGTGCCGCCCGGGCCCTTTGAAATACCGATGCGCTGCTTGATACCTGTCGGCGTTGAGGGCCTGATCGTTACCGGCCGAACGATCTCGGCCACGCGGGCTGCGAACGGTGGCGCTCGTCATATGGCGACCGCGATGGCGCTCGGTCAGGCAGCCGGTTCAATGGCCGTCGTCGCCTGTCGTGACGCCAATGCCGTGCACAGTATTCCCGCGGCAATCGTGAAAAGTCTGCTTGAGGCTGACGGGGCGCTCACAACCAGGGACGCATGCCTCGCTCGTGCAGCGCGGGCTCCCGAGTCGATGGGTTTGCAATCCACGCCGATGCCTTCGGTCTAGCTATCGTCTTTCCTTGCCTTACGGAGAACCTCTATGAGTACGATCGAAACTGTCGCTGAGCCTGCTCGCCGGACTGAACTCTACGGGACGTTCGATGTCGTTGTTCTCGGCGGTGGCCCTGCTGGCATCGCAGCCGCAGTGGCTGCCGGGAGGGCGGGCGCCGCGACCCTCTTGATCGAACGTTATGGTTTCCTGGGCGGGATGGGGACCGCCGCAGGCGTGACGAATTTCTGCGGCCTGCATGCCAATCGTTTCGGCCAAATCGATCAGGTTGTGCACGGGATCGCGGATGATCTGCTTAACGGCATCGCACGCCTGGATGGACTCAAGGAGCCCCACACAGTTTTTGGCAAGATCCAGGCTCAGGCCTATGACACCGCGGCTTACAAGCTCGCGGCCGATCAGTTGTTGCTCGATGCCGGTGTGAAGATTCTGTTTCACAGTCTCGGCGCCGGTGTGCTGATGAGTACGGAACGGCAAATTGATACGCTCTTTATCGAAACCAAATCTGGCCGGCGCGGAGTCCGTGGCCGCATTTTCATCGACGGCTCGGGCGACGGCGATCTCGCAGCTTGGGCCGGCGCGCCTTACGAACTAGGCGATGGAGCCGGTTCGATGATGTTTCCATCGACGATGTTTCGTATCAACGACGTCGACCGCGATGCCGAAGCAGCAAGGGCGTGGGAGCCAATCGCCGGCATGATGCAGGCGGCGACGCGCGATACCGGTCGTCAATTTCCGCGCCAGACACCGATCATCCGCCCGCAGAAGCACGGCATCGAGTGGCGGGCCAACATTACCCAGGTCGGCAACAAGGATGGCAGTGCGGTCGATGGCACCGATGCCGATCAACTGACCAATGGCGAGATCGAAGGACGACGCCAGGTCAGGGATACGTTCGAATTTCTCCGGCAGAACGTCCCGGCGTTTGCCAATGCCTACATTGTAGATTTGCCGCCACAGCTGGGAATTCGCGAAACACGCCGGATCGTTGGCGAATATCAACTGAGCGAAGATGATGTGCTTCAATGCGCGAGCTTTACCGACACCATTGGCGTGAATGGTTGGCCCATCGAAGACCACGTCGCCGGCGACATTATCTTCCGCTGGCCCGACATTCCAGGAAGCCGCGGGTTCAATCATCTGCCGTTTCGGATGCTTCTTCCTAAACAGGTCGACAATTTGTTTGTTGTCGGTCGCTGCGCTTCCATGACGCACCGCGGGCAATCCGCAGCTCGCGTTTCGGGGGCTTGTTTCGTGATGGGTGAAGCGGCCGGGACAGCTGCCGCCATGGTCGTCCAGAGCAACGGCGTTTGCCGGGACACTGACGTGAGCACGCTGCAAGCGACTCTGGCGCGCAATGGCGTCTATCTGGGAACCGACATGTAGCAGCGTCAGTGCTGCCTCTCCCTACGCGAGCGATAATTTCATCAAACGGGCTCGCAGAAGCCCGCGAAATTTATGATCAAGGAAGAATTTCGATGGACGTTTCACAGAGCAGCAGGATTGATCCGGCGGAAGTTGGCACCAGCCTTGTCAGCTATCGATGGGTTATCCTGTTCATCGTTTGGTTATCGTTCCTCGTTAGCTTCGTCGATCGCCTCACTTGGGGCAATGTCGCGGTCTCGGTAGGCCAATCCCTCGGCATGCCGGTTGCCGCTCTCGGAATTTTTGTCACTGCTTTCTACATCGGATATGTCGTCGCGAACTTCATCGGAGGGTTCAGTAGCGACTGGCTCGGGCCCAGAGTGGTACTCGCGGGCGCCATCATACCGCTAGGAATCCTTACGCTGCTGTTCAGCTTCACCGCCTCGGTGACGATGGGATTGATCATTCAGGCCTTAATGGGTCTGGCTGCGGGCGCTGACTATTCGGCGTGCGTCAAGCTCATTACTGCGTGGTTCGACAAGCGCAACAGGGGCTTTGCCATGGGGCTGTTCCTGACGGCCTCGTCGCTTGGCGTCCTTGTTACCAACGCAATCGTGCCGACGATCCTGCAGACGGTTTCATGGCAAGCCGTTTATCAAATTTTAGGGTCAGTCACGATCCTGATCGGGATATTGAGTTACGCTCTGTTGCGCGACAAGCCGAGCGATAAACCGGTCGCCATCACGGCAAAGCCCGATCTGGCGATCCTCCTGAGGAACCGCGACCTTGTCTTTCTCGCCCTGGCCGGCTTCGGCGCGTTCTGGGGTACTTGGGGTTTCGCCTTCTGGGCGAATGCACTGATGATCCGCGGTCACGGACTGTCACCCGTCAGCGCTGGTTTTATTGTGGCCCTTGTCGGCGCCGGCGCTATTGCCGGCAAGCCGATTGTCGGCCTGCTGTCCGACTGGTTCGGCGGCATTCGCAAGATACCTATTATCATTTGCCTGCTCGCATTCGGGGCCATGCTGTTGTTGTTCGGCGTGTTGACGACTGAACTTCAGTTTCGAATAGCCGCGCCACTTCTCGGCGTGGCCGCGTTCGTCTACAGCCCACTCATGGGAGCGATGGTCGCAGAGACCGTCGGCATTCAGCGTGCCGGGTCTGCCACAGGTGTAACAGCCGCCTTCTGGCAACTGGGAAGCGTGATCGTGCCGGTTGTTGTTGGGATAGCATTTCAGGCTACCAGTTCGTTCTATATGGCTTTTGTCACTTTGGCTGCGGGTCCACTATTAGGAGCGCTGTTTATGGTGTTCGTTCGCGAACCGGCCGAACGGTCATCTACGAGTGCTGGTTGAGAGGCATTGCCACGTACTGGCCGAGCTCTTGCCTGCGCAGTCCGACCCAAAATTCCAGAGAAGGGGTTGCGTCTAAATTTTCGAAAAATCCGGCGCCCGTCGTTCCGCGAAGGCGGCAAACGCCTCGCGCGCTTCTCCGGTCTGCAACCGCTCCTTGAACAACGAGCTCTCTTGCGTGATTTGCGCAGCGATCTTCTGATGGTCACGCATCAGCGCCTTAGTATGGATCAGCGATCCTGCTGGACGTTTCGTCAGCGCAACCGCCGCAGCCATCGCCCTGCTGCGAACGTCCGCCACCGGCACGACGGCGTTCGCCAGGCCGCACGCCAGCGCTGTGGCGGCATCCATTGGCTCCCCAAGAGCAAACATCGCGTAAGCCCGAACATGCCCGATGCGCGCCGGCAGCAACCAGCTCGATGCGGCCTCGGGAACCAGCGCCAGATTGACGAATGGCGTAATGAGACGCGCATTGTCGGCGAGATACACCAGGTCGCAGTGCAGCAGCATCGTCGTGCCTACGCCGACGGCGTTGCCCTGTACCGCGGCGATCAGCGGCTTGGTCGCGCGGCCGAGATTGCCGATGAAGCGGAACGCCGGGCTGTCGCCGGTGTCGTTCGCCACGGACTGCGCGCTGAAATCCGCCAGATCGTTGCCCGCTGTAAAACTGTCGCCGTCGCCTTGAAACAGCACTACCTTGACGGCGCTGTCGGTCTCCGCGCGCTCCAGGCCTTCCGACATCGCGTTGTACATCGCGCCGGTCAACGCGTTCTTCTTCTCGGGACGCGAGATCGTCAGCGTCAGGATGCCGTCGATCAGTTCGGTCTTCAGATGTTCGCTCATGAATTCACTTTCCTTATTTTAACGCCGCCTGGGCGTATCTTCCAGCCGCGGCTTGACGTGCATTTTTATATTACTACCATCATCCCATATAAAACGGGAGTGAACCACATGAGCGACGCCGCGCGCACGATCGATACCGGCACCAACGAACTGTTGTGCGAGATCAGTGAGAGAGTTGCAACGATCACATTGAACCGGCCGCAGGCGCGAAATTCGCTGTCCGACCGCCTTTCGCCCGCTCTGCGCCGAATGATCAAGCAATGCGGCGACGATCCCGATGTCGGGGCACTCCTGATTACCGGCGCCGGCGACGCCTTTTGCGCCGGCGGCGACATAAAAGGCATGGCCGGCAACGCGCCAAAGGCCGAGGTGCCGTTCGACGACAAGGTGGCAGATCTGCGCATTCGCCAGCGAACGCTGACCGGCGCCCTGGTCGCGGTGCGCAAGCCCACCATCGCCGCACTGCCTGGAGCGGCGGCGGGCGCGGGCATGGCGATCGCGCTGGCCTGCGACATTCGCATCGCGGCCGAATCGGCGATCATGGCGACAGGGTATGCTCGGATCGGACTGACCGGCGACTACGGCATCGCATGGCTGCTGACGCAACTCGTCGGCACGTCGCGCGCGCGCGAACTCATGTTTACCGCCGAGCGCATCAACTCGGCGCGCTGCGAGGCGCTCGGCCTTGTCAACCGCGTGGTGCCCGACATGGAGCTGCGCGCCACCGCCTTCACATTCGCCAAGGGCCTCGCCGAGGGCCCTGCTCTGGCTTTCGCGGGGATGAAAAATAATCTGGACCACGCCATAACCTCGGATTTCCTGACCTCGCTCGATCAGGAAGCTGAAACCCTGGTCCGCGCCGCGCGCACGAACGACCACAAAGAAGCCGTTCGTGCCTTCATCGAGAAGCGCAAGCCGTCGTTCGGCGGCGCGTAACGACAGCAGAATGTCAGTCGCGCTGAAACTCCGGCCGAACTAGCTAGCGGCGCGCAGCGGTTCTTGCTGCGGGGCGTCGAGGAAGCCGGTCAGGCGCTGGCGGATGATGCTCTCGGCATCGGTCATGATCCGGTCGATGAGCTCCTTCACCGTCGGCACGTCGTTGATCAGCCCGACCACCATGCCACAGCTCCAGGCGCCCGCATCCATGTCGCCGTTGATCATGACCTTGGGATAGACGCCCGCGACCTCGTCGAGAATATCGGCGATGACCAGCTTCGGTCCCTTCTCGCGCTCGATCTCCATCAACCGTTCGACGCCGGCGTTCTTCAGCACGCGTTCGGTGTTGCGAAGCGCCCGCATCACGATGCGGGTGTCGAGTTCGCTGGCGGCGACCAGCGCTTTCTTGACGTTGTCGTGCACCGGCGCCTCCTTCGTCGCGATGAAGCGGGTGCCCATGTTGATGCCCGACGCTCCAAGCGCGAGCGCCGCGACCAGGCTGCGCGCGTCGGCCATGCCGCCGGAGGCGACGAACGGAATCTTGAGTTCCTCTGCCGCCCGCGGCAACAGGATCATGTTCGGCATGTCGTCTTCGCCCGGATGACCACCACATTCGAAGCCATCGACGCTGACGGCATCGCAACCGATCTGCTCGGCCTTCAGCGAGTGGCGGACCGAGGTGCACTTGTGGATCACCTTGATGCCTGCCGCCTTCAGCGCCGGCATGTATTGCTCGGGGCTGCGGCCGGCGGTTTCGACGATCTTGATGCCGCCTTCGCGGATCGCGGCGATGTATTCCGGATAGGGCGGCGCGTCGAACGTCGGCAGGAAGGTGAGATTCACGCCAAACGGCTTGTCGGTCATGTCGTGGCAGCGCGCGACCTCCTTGGCCAGATTTTCCGGAGTGCGTTGCGTCAAACCCGTGATGATACCGAGACCGCCTGCATTGGAAACCGCGGCGGCGAGTTCGGCGAAGCCGACATAGTGCATGCCGCCCTGAACGATCGGATGTTCGATGCCGAACAAGTCCGTGATGGCTGTTCTCATGAGAGTCTCCAGGTTTCCGCGTACGGGTTTTTGTTGCGATCAGTGGATGATTTCGAGCAGGCCAGCGGCCCCCATGCCGCCGCCCACGCACATGGTGACAACCGCATATTTCGCCTTGCGGCGACGGCCTTCGATCAGCGCGTGACCGGTGAGGCGCGCGCCGGTCATGCCATAAGGATGCCCGACCGCGATCGATCCACCGTTGACGTTGAGCTTTTCCGGATCGATGCCGAGTTTGTCGCGGCAATAGATCACCTGCACCGCGAACGCCTCGTTGAGTTCCCAGAGGTCGATGTCATCGACGGTCAAGCCATGGCGCTTTAGCAGGCGTGGCACGGCATAGACCGGGCCGACGCCCATTTCGTCGGGCTCGCAGCCCGCGGAGACGAAGCCACGGAAGATGCCGAGTGGCTTCAGGTTCTTCTGGGCGGCCAGCGCATCGCTCATGATCACGGTGGCGCTGGCGCCGTCAGAGAGCTGGCTGGCATTGCCGCCGGTGATCGTGAAGCCGGGGCCCTTGGCCGGTTTCACGTTGGCGAGACCTTCCGCGGTGGTGTCCGGACGCGGGCCTTCGTCGGTGGAAAGCGTGACAGCATTGTAGGATACCACGCCGGTCTCTTTGTTCGTCACCGACATCGTCGTCGTGATCGGCGCCAGCTCGTCGTTGAAACGCCCGGCCTGCTGCGCCGCGGCGGTGCGGCGCTGGCTTTCCAGGCTGTATTCGTCCTGCCGCTCGCGCGAGATGTTGTAGCGCTTCGCGACATTCTCGGCTGTGTCCAGCATGGCGATGTAGGCGTCGCCCTTGATCGCCAACAGTTCGGGATCGACGGCATGCCACTGGTTGAGATGTTCGTTCTGAACCAGACTGATCGATTCCCCGCCGCCACCAACCGCGATCTCGACGCCGTCATAGAGCACGGAACGCGCCGCCAGTGCGATGGCCTGTAGTCCGGACGCGCATTGGCGGTCGATCGTGGTGCCGGCGACGCTTACGGGCAGACCGGCGCGCAGCAGAGCCTTGCGGGCAATATTGCTGCCGGTCGTGCCTTGCTGCATCGCGCAGCCCATCACGACATCCTCGACCTCCGCGCCGGCGATATTGACGCGGCGGAGGGCCGCCGAGATGGCGTGGCCCATCAGCGTTGCCCCTTCAGTGTTGTTGAGCGCACCTTTGTAAGCTCTGCCGATCGGGGTGCGGGCGGTCGATACGATAACGGCTTCGGTCATTTTGTGCCTCAAATGTTGGTATGGCCCGGAACCAAGCCGAGAAAATCGCTGTTTTAGTTGGTGTGCGCGAAGCGCATTAGATGGAACGCGGAATCGCCGAACTGGATATCGATCGCGCCGATCCGTTTGAAGTAGTGACCGACAACGAGTTCGTCGCTCATGCCCATGCCGCCATGCAGCTGGATAGCCTGCTCGCCGATAAAGCGAGCGGCATAGCCGACCTTGGTCTTGGCGCCGGACGCCAGCTTTGTGGTCCCCGAGTCCTTCGACGCAAGGGTCAGGGTAAGGTGCTGCGTCAGCGACACGGCTTCCTGATGGGCGATGAACATGTCAACCATCCGGTGCTGCAGGACCTGAAACGTGCCGAGCGCGACGCCAAACTGCTTGCGCGTCTTGGCGTAATCGAGGGTCGCGGAATTTAACTCCGACATCGCACCGACCGCTTCGGCACACAGCGCGCCGATAGCCCTGTCGCGGCAGGCCTCCAGAATCGCCGCGCCCTCGCCCTCGCCGCCAAGCAAGGCCGCCGCGGGTACCTGGACGTCCTTCATGGTGATTTCCGCGGCCCGCCGGCCGTCGATGGTCTTGAAACTCTGCAGATGCAGCCCGGCTGACTGTCGATCAACAATGAAGAGGCTGACGCCCTGGCGATCGCGGCGGTCGCCGGAGGTGCGCGCCGAAACGATCAGACGGTCAGCCCACGGCGCGCCGATGACGGCCGCCTTGGCGCCGGAAAGGATGTAATGATCGCCACTGCGCCGCGCGGTCGTAGAAACATTGTTCAGGTCGTAGCGGGCTCCCGGCTCCGCCCAGGCCAGCGCCCAGATCGACTCGCCCGCCGCAATGCCGGTGAGATGTTCGCGGCGCTGCGCATCGGTCCCCTCGGCCTCGATCAGCCCGCCGGCCAGCACCACTGTCTCGAAAAACGGCTCGACCACCAGGCGGCGCCCGAACTCCTGCATGACGATCATGGTCGCCAGCGCGCCCTCGCCGAATCCGCCGAACTCCTCCGCGAAAGGCGCGGCGAGCAGACCCATGTCCGCAAACTTCTTCCAATGCGTCCGGCTCCAGCCGTCCTCGCTCACGACAATGCGGCGGCGCGCGTCGAAGTCGTACTCATCCTTGAGCAGACGTTGAACGCTGTTGCGCAGAAGCTCTTGTTCTTCGGTGAATTGGATGTCCATGGCTTTCTCCAGTTCCGGATCAGAGACCCAGCACCGCCTTAGCGATGATGTTGCGCTGGATCTCGTTCGAGCCGCCGTAGATGCTGAGCTTGCGCGAGTTGAGGTACTTTTCGGCCGCGGTGTGGCCGTAGTCCGGGCCGGGCATGAAGACGTTGCCCCCGGCAGGATGTTCGCGCAAAGCGAGGCCGTAGTTGCCCATGGCGCGATGCGTCAGGTCGGTGATGCGCTGGAAGATCTCGGTGCCCCTGATCTTGAACAGCGAAGCCGCCGGACCGGGATCAATGCCGCGCGACATCTGCGCAACAACCCGCAACTCGGTGGCTTCAAGCGCAAGCACATCGAGTTCGATACGGGCGATATCGCGCACAAATTCGCCAAACGCCGGATCATCCTCTGGGACTTCCGCCGAAACAATGTCCTTGAGGCGCCGCAGATACCGCGTCGAACGTCCAATGCCAGCCATGCTGGTGCGCTCATTGCCGAGCAGGAACTTGGCATAGGTCCAGCCCTTGTTCTCGTCGCCGATCAGGTTCTCGACGGGGACCCGAACGTCTTCGAGGAACACATCGTTGACCTCGTGCGAACCGTCGATGGTGATGATGGGGCGGACCGTCACGCCCGGCGTCTTCATGTCAATCAGCAGAAAGGAAATGCCGGCTTGCGGCTTTGCTGACGGATCGGTCCGCACCAGGCAGAAGATCCAGTCGGCATGCTGCGCCAGTGTCGTCCACGTCTTGTGGCCGTTAACGATGTAGTGATCACCGTCGCGCACCGCCTTGGTGCGTACCGAAGCGAGATCGGAGCCGGAGCCCGGCTCGGAATAGCCCTGGCACCACCAGTCGTCGCCCGACAATATGCGCGGCAAAAATTTCTGCCTCTGCGCCTCGCTGCCATAAGTGTAGATAACCGGTCCGACCATCGTCACGCTGAAGGCAAGCGGCGGCAACGTGCCGGCGCGAGAGGTCTCCTGCTCCCAGATGAAGCGCTGCGTCAGCGACCAGCCGGGACCGCCAAACTCCTTCGGCCACAGCGGCGCGATCCAGCCCTTCTTGTGCAGAATGCGGTGCCACAGCAGCGACTGTTCCTTGCTGAGGTCGGTCTCGGGATTGGGCACCCGCATTTCCGCCGGATAGTTCGCGGCAATGAAGGACCGAACCTCGTCGCGGAAGGCGGCGTCTTCCCTGGAAAGGTTCAGTTCCATGGCCGCGCCTCTACCACTTCTCGCCGAACGGCCGGATCTCGGCCTCGAACGTCCAGGCGTCGCGCGGCTGCTGGTAGAGCGCCCAGTAGGACTCCGCGACGGCGGCGGGACGCATCAGGCGGTTGGGATCGAGATTCTCCAGTGCCTGCGGCCCTTCCCGGCCGACGATCAGCTGCCGCACCCATTCGGTATCGACGCTGGAGTCGATCACGAGATGCGCGACGTGGATGTTTTGCGGTCCCAGTTCGCGGGCCATCGACTGCGCAACGGCACGCAGACCGAACTTCGCGCTGGCGAAGGCGGCAAAGCCCTTGCCGCCGCGCATGCTGGCGGTGGCGCCGGTGAAGAAGATGTTACCCTTGCCGCGCGCCAGCATGTGGCGCGCCGCCTCGCGCCCGGCGAGGAAGCCGGACAGGCAGGCCATTTCCCAGACTTTCCGGAACACCCGTTCGGTGGTCTCCACGATCGGAAAATTGACGTTGGCGCCGATATTGAACACGCAGACTTCCAGCGGCGCGTGCGCATCGGCGTCGGCCATGAACCTGATAATCTCTTCTTCCTTCCGCGCATCCAGCGCGCGGCCGAACACGGTGCCGCCGGCGGCTTCTATCTCCTTGATCAGCGGCTCCAGCTTCTCGCCCTGGCGGCGGCCGACGAACACGGTAAACCCCTCGGCGGCAAATTTCTTGGCGATCTCGCCACCGATAAAATCTCCGGCGCCGACCACGGCGACCGTTGCATTGCGCTGTTCCACTGAATTCTCCTGACGAAGGCTAAAATGATCGCGCGGCATTCACTGGCCGCGCAGCGATTCCGCGAGTTTGTGCTTGAGGATCTTGCCAGTCGATGTCGCCGGCAGCGCCGGCAGTACGATGATCTCGGACGGCCGCTTGTATGAGGTTAGCTGCGGCGACACATGCGCCATCAGGTCCGACGCACTGGTGTCGGTGCCCTGCAGCAACTGCACGAAGGCCACGACCTCCTCATTGCCTTCCACGGAACGCCCGACCACGGCGCACTGCACCACCGAGGGATGCGAACTCAGCACCGCCTCGATTTCCGCGGGGTAGACGTTGAAGCCGGAGCGGATGATCATTTCCTTGGTGCGACCAACGATGAACAGGCAGTCGCCCTCGAAGCGGGCGAGATCTCCTGTGTTGAACCATCCATCCGGGTCGATCGCCTTGGCGGTCAGGTCCGGAGCGCGGTAGTAGCCGCGCATCACGTTGCGACCGCGGACGTGCAGCTCGCCCACCTCGCCGGACTGCTTCGTCGCGCCATTGAGGCCGATGATCTTCGCCTCGATGCCCGGGAGCAGCGATCCCACCGCCTGATCGTCGCGCGGCGCATCGATGCGCACGCCCGACAATCCAGGCGAACATTCGGTAATGCCGTAGCCGTTCAGAAGCGGCAGGCCGAGTTCCTGCTGCACGCGCTCCTTCAGGTCGAGATCGAGCGGCGCGCCGGCCACCGCGATCAACCGCAGCGAGCCGGGATCGAGCCTGTCGAGGCCGGCAACGGCCTTGTATTCCAGCAGGCGCTGATACGTAGCGGGTACGCCGTTGAGGATGGTGATGCCTTCTTCCGAAATGGCTTTAGCGAGCGCCGCGGGATCGTATTTGCTGACCAGACGCACTGTCGCACCGGTCATCAACGTCATCACCAGCAAGGAGATTCCGACGATGTGGGAGATCGGCAGCACGATGTACTGCTTGTCGGCAGGTGTCATGCGGCGGATGTCCGCCGTGGTCTTGGCGCTGAACAGCAGGTTTTCATGCGTCAGCATCACGCCCTTCGGCGTACCGGTGGTGCCGGAAGTATAGATCAATACGGCGACCTGGTCGCGTGGGCTGTATTGCACCGGCTCCGGCGCGGTCTGCTCGTTGGAAGCTGTTGCCGCGATATCCCGCAGCGGACCGATCGTGATCGTCTGCGCCGCATAGCGCGACGCGTGGGCTTCCGCCTCCTTCGATACGCTGACCGTCAGCAGCACGCGACGCGCGCCGCTGTGATCACGAATCTGGTCGATTTCGCGCGCCGACAGCCGCGGATTGACCACGATCGCCCAGGCGTCGATGCGGCTGGCGGCCAGCAGCAAACCGGCCAGCGCAATGCTGTTCTCGCTGACCAGCATGAGCCGATCGCCCGGCCGGATGCCGAGCGCCGTCAGCCCGTCTGCGATCTCGCCGACCGAGCGGTGCAGTTGCGCATAGGTCCAGGCATAGCCGTCCTCGACCAGGGCGACGCGGTCGGGCGTCTCCGCGGCGTGGCGGTCGATCACGAAATGAAGGCGCGGCGGCAAGCTGCCCAGCACCTCTATGGAGTTGTCCGCTTCTGCCGTCGTCAACATCGCTATTCTCCCGAAGAACGAGCCGCTTGAACGCGACTTCGATAGTATGCGGCGCGCCGAATAATGGGCTCAGACCCGCTTCGCCTGCCGCACCGAGGACAGGTCGACGATCAGTTCCTCGACATCGCGCAAACTGTCCTTGCCAAAGAACATCTCGTCTCCCACGAAGAACGTCGGCGACCCGAACGAGCCGCGCTCGACCGCCGCGTTGGTGTCCTTGATCAGCTTCTGCTTGACGTCGTCCCGCTGCGCGCGGACGATCAGCCTGTCGATGTTGATGCCCGATGCCTGGAAGGCGGCGCGGAATACCTCGAGGTCGTCCATCTTCTTGGGCTCTTCCCACATGTGATGGTAGGCCGCGCGGAAGTAGGGCTCGAACACGCCCTCGAACTGCGCCGCCACCGCGCCGCGCATCAGCATCAGCGTGTTGACGGGGAAAAACGGATTGTAGTTGAACTTGGTGACGCCGTGCTTTCGCAGGAAGCGCTCGGTCTCCAGCCGTTGGTATTCCGGCTTGTTCTTGATGCCGCGCAGCGATTCCGCCGGGGACATGTTGCCGGTGGCCTTGTAGATGCCGCCGAGCAGGACCGGAATGTATTCGAACGTGGCGCCAGTGCGCTTCTCGATGCCGGGAAGCGCGATCTCCGCCAGATAGGCGTTGGGGCTTCCGAAATCGAAATGGAATTCGACCTTCACTGCAGCGGTCACGGCGCTTCTCCTCGTCCTGCGTATTGGTCCAGCAGTCGCCCGCCGACGCCTGCCATTGCAGCGACGATAAAGTTCTATTTTAGAACTGTCAATGCGGAAACGACTCCGCTCAGGTGAAATGGAACTGCTAAGGTCACAAGGTTATTGTCCTCGCGTCAGTGCCTTATTAGAATGGCAAGCGGCGGCGCCCGACGGACGCCGCAAACGGATGGAATGACACGATGAAATGGGATGCCCTCGAGGAAGAGCCCTGCTCGCTGGCCCGCACGGTGGCCGTGATCGGCGACCGCTGGAGCCTGATGATCCTGCGCGAGTGTTTCCTGCGCAAGCGGCGGTTCGAGGCATTTCAGTCCTCGCTCGGCATCACGCGGCATCTGCTCGCGGAACGGCTCAAGAAGCTCGTGCGTTTCGGGGTGCTGCGCCGCATCCCCTATATGGAATCGCCGAAGCGCTACGAATATATCCTGACCCAGAAGGGCCTCGACCTATATCCAATAATCATGTCGATCGTGCATTGGGGCAACGTGCACATGGTGGATTCCCGCGGCAAGCCGCTGCTCCATGAGCACAAGAGCTGCGGCAAGATGTTCGATCCGCTGATGATCTGCTCGGAATGCGGCGAGCCGCTGAACGCCAAGCAGGTGCACACGCATCCAGGCCCCGGCGCGCGTCAGGAGACCTTGCCGGCGAAGGCGCCTGCCAAGCCTAAAGCCAGCCGCACCGCGGTCTGATTCGCGGCTTGCGGCGGGCCGAACCGGAGAGCCAGCGATGCCGTCCTTTTCTTGTTGCTGGACGACCATGCCGCGCCTCACTCGGAGTTCGCGTCGAGGATGTCGCCGAACGGCTCCCAGTTCGTGCCGCTCCAGCGCTGCAACTGCAGTTGGGTCCAGATCATGTTGCTCGAATCGGTTGTATTGATCTTGATGCCGGTGGCTGCAACCGGAAGGACCAGGTCCTTGAGCGATTTCGACTGCGCGACGATGTTCTTTCGCGATAGGTCATCGCCGCACTGCTTCAGGATCTGCTCAAGGATCATGCCGTGCATGTAGCCCGTCAGGTAACTGGTATTCTGGAAGTCCGCGCCGGGCAGGTATTTTTCGAAAAATGCCCGATATGCGTTGATGCCGGCGTCGTTCTCCCATTTTGAATCGGTCGGATCCTTGTTGATGGTACCGACCACCACGCCGACGGACTTGTCGAGGCCGGCGGGCCGCAACGTCCCGCCGATTGAGCCGGATGGAAAGTTGATGACCACGATCGGCTTCCAGCCGATTTCCGCGGCCTTCCGGATCGCCTGCGCAGCGCATTTCGGCGTCCCAGCAATGAACAGGGCTTCGGCACCGGAGCTCTTCAGGCTGACCACCTGTGAATCCACGGTCGGCTCGGTAACCTCGTAGGCGGCCGTGACCACCCGTTTGTCGAAGTCGGCCTTCATAAACGACCGGAACGCGTTGACGTAGTCCTTACCGAGGTCGTCGTTCTGGTAGAGGATCGCGTACTTGGCCGTCGGCAGCGCCCGGCTGAGGAATTTCGCGTAGATCTTGCCCTCGGTGTCGTAGCTGACGAGACCCGTGGTGGTCAGCGGGTAGTCCTTCACGTCGGTGAATTTGCTGGAGCCGCTGACGATGGCGATGCTCGGCACCCCCTTCGCCTTCAGGTATTTGGCGACGGCCGTATTCCCCGGCGTGCCGAGCTGGCCGAAGATGAACGAGACCTCGTCGCTTTCCACCAGCCTGCGCGCCTGCTCGACCGCCTTGGGCGGGCTGTAGGCGTCGTCCATGGCGATGTAGTCGATCTTGCGGCCGTTGATGCCGCCGCGGTCGTTGATCGACTGGATATAGGCCACGATGCCGCGGCCGGTGAGGCCGATCGAGGAGGCCGGCCCGCTGAACGGAAAAATGCCGCCTATCTTGATCTCGGTGGCGGTCACTCCGGGGGCTTCAGCCGCCATGGCGGGGCCCCCGAGCAGGCAGGAAAGCGAAATCGCAGACACCAACCGGGATGCTGGGCGCATGGGTATCCTCCCTGAGGCGACTGCCGGAGGCAGTCGCGGACAATCCTTGATTGTCGTTATCGCGGCATTTTTGCCGTCGATGATTTATTCAGTTCTTTTTTAGAACTTGTCAACAGGTCGGCAATACCACCACCGGCTTATTGGCCAGCGCCGCGCGCTGGTAGGCCGGCCGCGCCTTGGTGCGTTCGAGATAGGGCATCGCGCTGTCGCAGATCCCGACGCCGTAATCGATCGCCCAGGTCAGGCAGGTCGTCAGGATAATGTCGGCGGTGGTGAACTGGTCACCCATCAGGAAGGTCCGCCCGTCGGACAGCGCGACGTCCACATGCTTCAACTGATCGCGAAAATATTCGCCGGCCTTGGTCACGACCACAGGCGCCTCGCCATAGATATGGGCGAGGCCGTTATTGGTGCCGTGACGGCGCATCACGTACAGGCTGGTGGAGTCCAGTTCCGCGACCACGAAGAAGCACCATTCCAGCCACCTGGCCTGCAGCGACTTCTCGCTGGGAATCAGGACATGATCCGGCGTCGAATAGGTCTGCGAGAGATAGGCGACAATCGCCGCGCTCTCGCCGATCCGGAAATCCCCATCGACCAGCAGCGGGACCTTCTGCCGCGCGTTCAGCGCGGTGTATTCGGGCGTCTTGGTCTCCCCCGAGCGGGGGAGAATGGGCCGGCATTCGTATGGCAGATCCAGCTCATGAAGCGCCCAGTGTGCGCGGATCGTGCGCGTGGTGCCGACACCCCAGAGAACAAGTTGCTCGTCCATCACCATGTCTCCACTGAGGGCCGCAGATCGAGTTCGTGGGTCCAGCCATCGCGGCTCTGATGGTGCGCGAACCAGTAGGCCTCGGCGATCGACGAGGTCTTGGTCAGGCTATCCGGCGGAATCTCGCTGGCATCGATGCCCTTGGCAGCCTTCATCCGCAGATGAATCGCCTCGCTGTCCACGCCGGCATCGATCAGCAGGTGGACGACGTGGATATTTCGCGGACCGAGTTCGCGGGCCATGGACTGCGCCACGGCGCGCAGTGCGAATTTTGCGGAGGAGAACGCGGTGAACCCGGTGCGGCCCTTGACGCTGGCGGTGGCGCCGGTGAACAGCATGGTGCCACCGCCGCGCTTCAGCATGTGGCTTGCCGCTTCGCGGCCCACGAGGAAGCCGGCGTAGCAAGCCAGTTCCCAGGCCTTGAAGAACAGCTTTTCGCTGGTCTCCAGCAGCGGCTTGCTGACATTCGATCCGGCGTTGAACAGGCAGACCTCGATCGGCCCGACGTCCTTCTCGACTTCGGCGAACAGTGCCCTCACGCTGTCCTCCTGGCGCGCATCGGTAGAGAACGCCCGCGCAACGCCGCCGGCGGCGTTGATCTCATCGACCAGCGCTTGCGATTTTGCGGCGTCGCGGCGCGCGATGCAGACGGCGAAGCCGCCTTGCGCAAAACGTCGCGCCACGGCGGCGCCGATCGCGTCTCCGGCGCCGACGAGCAGGGCTACCTTGGTTGTTTCGGTCATGTAGTGATCCTTTCCTCGATCTTCCTGATTCAAACGGCGACGCGGACGGCGCGATTGCCGATCATGCTATCGATGTCACTGGCGCTATAACCGAGCTCGGCGAGCACATCCCTGGAGTGCTGGCCGACCCGCGGCGCGGGTCCTCCGATGGAGGCCTCGTTCACCTCGAAACGCGCGGCAGGCTTCGGCTGCCGCACGCGCCCGACCGTCGGCTGATCGAATTCGGCAATGATGCCGCGTGCGACCACCTGCTCGTTGTGGATGATCTCGCTGCGCCGCAGGATCGGTGCACAGGGCACATCGGCCGCGTCGAGCCGCTCCAGCCACTCGGCTGTGGTGTGCTGCACGATGTACTCGGCCATCTTGTGAATGCGCGCGGTGGCGTTCACCGAACGCGCCGCGGGCGTCGCAAAGCGCGTGTCCTTGGCGAGTTCGGGATCGCCGGACGCGCGACAGAAACCCTGCCATTCGGAATCCGAGATGGTGCCGGCGGTGATGTAGCCGTCGCTGGTCTTGAACACGAGATCGGGCCGATCATTCGGATCGGCCGCCGCGGCTTCGGCGCCGACGACCGTGTACTGCATCATGCCCTCGGGCCACAGATAGGAGATCATGACGTCGAGCATGGCCACCTGGATGTGATCGCCCTGCCCGGTTTTCTCGCGCGCATAGAGCGCGGCGGTGACCGCCTGCGCGGTGTAGACCGAGGTGGTCTTGTCGCAGACGATGGTGCGGATCATCTGCGGGCGGTTGGTGACCGGCTGCGACTGGATGTCGGCGAAGCCCGACAGTCCCTGGATGATGGGATCGTAGACGCGCTTCTTGACGTAAGGCCCGGTATCGCCGACGCCGCTGATCGAAACGTAGATCAGGCGCGGATGGCGCTTTCGCAGCTCCTCGGCGCCGAGCCCAAGCCGCTCCATGGTGCCGGGCCGGAAATTCTGCACCAGCACATCGGACTGCGCGACCAGCTTGGCCAGCACCTCGCGGCCGGCGTCGCTCTTCACGTCGATCGACAGCGAGCGCTTGCCGCGGTTCGCGGAAATGAACATCGCGGAGAATTCGCCAGCCTTGTCGATCGCGGCGCGGCTGCGCCGGGCGCTGTCTCCGCCGATCGGCTCGATCTTGATCACGTCGGCGCCCTGGTCGGCCAGGAACATGGTTGCGAACGGACCCGACACCACGGCCGTGAGGTCGAGCACGCGGACACCTGTGAGTGGACCTGACATTTGATCATCCTTTTTCCTGGTCGTCGTGGGGCTTCGCCCCGATTCAATTCGGCTTCAGACGCTGAGATAGGTGCGGCGAATGTTCTCGTCCCGGGTGAGCGCTTCCGTCGCCCCCGCAAATTTCACCGAGCCCTGGCTCAGCACGTAGACGTAGTCGGCGAGGCGCGTGGCGAGGTGATAGTTCTGCTCGACGATCAGGATCGGCACGCCCATACGTTTCACCGCCAGCAGGACTTCCTCGAGCTTCTCGATGATCACCGGCGCGAGGCCCTCGCTGGGCTCGTCGAGCACCAGCAGATCGGGCCCGGCGATCAGTGCACGGCCGATGGCCAGCATCTGCTGCTCGCCGCCCGACAACTGTCCGCCGAGGCTATGGCGTCGCTCGGCAAGCCGCGGAAACACCTCGAAGACGTAGCCGATGTCCTTGCGGGCCGGCCGGCCACGGCTGGCGCCCCGCGCCATCGCCAGATGTTCCTCCACCGTGACCGTGGCAAAGATGCCGCGGTCCTCAGGCACATAGGACACGCCGAGCCGGACGATCTGATGCGTCGGCTTGCGCGTGATGACCTCGCCCTTGAACGTCACCTCGCCGCGTCGCGCTGGCGTCAGGCCGAGGATGGAACGCAGCGTCGTGGTCTTGCCGGCGCCGTTGCGGCCGAGCAGCGCCACGCATTGGGACGGCGCGACCGACAGGCTGACGCCCTGCAGCACATGGCTCTCGCCGTAGAACGTATGGAGATCCTGGACCTCAAGCATGCTGCTTCCCCAGATAGGCTTCGATGACCTCGGGGTTGCCCTGGATCTCGTCCTTCGATCCGGTCGCCAACACCTTGCCGTAGCTCAGCACAGTGACGACGTCGCAGATCGCGAACACGACATCCATGTCATGCTCGACCAGCACGATGGTGAGATCCGCGGGCAATTCGTTGATGAGCCGGATCAGATTG
Source organism: Tardiphaga sp. (assembly GCF_028290785.1). Classification (GTDB taxonomy): domain Bacteria; phylum Pseudomonadota; class Alphaproteobacteria; order Rhizobiales; family Xanthobacteraceae; genus Tardiphaga. The sequence goes on from NZ_JAQGJD010000303.1 coordinate 29,162, forward strand.
GTGCGCTCGGCCGGCGAGGTGCCGGCCGCGGGTTCGTCCATCAGCAGGATCTTCGGCTCAGCGCACAGCGCGACGGCGACTTCCAATTGCCGTTTCTGGCCGTAGGACAGTTCGTTCACGGTGCGGTCGAGGCAATTGTCCAGGTGCATCTTTTCCGCGGCGCGGCGGGCCTTGCGCCGGACGTCGGGAAAGCTGGCGGGCGAGCGCAGGAACGAGTGCCGCGAACGATCGGCGGCCTGGCAGGCGACGCGCAAATTTTCCAGCACGGTCACGCTGTCCAGCAGCATGTTCTTCTGGAACGAGCGCGACAGCCCGCCGCGCGTCACCAGGTCGGGGCGTCCCGACCGCAGCGGCACGCCGTGCAGCAGGATCTCGCCGCTGGTGGGGGGCTGCCAGCCGGTGATCAGGTTGAACAGCGTTGTCTTGCCGGCGCCGTTCGGGCCGATCACGGCGCGGCGCTGGCCGGCGGGAACGGACAGGTTCAGGTTTGCGATGACTTCGAGCCCGCCGAACGCCTTCCTGAGATTGCGGACCTCGAGCGCGCTCATCGCCATTTTCCGATCAGGGTGCGGAAGGCACCAACCACGCCGCCGCGAAAGAACGCGACGACCAGCATGAAGAAGATGCCAAAGAACAGGTTGTATTCGCCGGTGATCAGGCTGAGGCCCTGCTTCACCAGGACGAAGACGGCCGCGCCGATGAACGGACCCATCACGGCGTCCGCGCCGCCGATGATCACCATTAGGATGCCCTCGCCGCTCGATTGCCAGCTCATGGAATCCGGGTTGATGAAGTAGGTGTATTGCGCCTGCAGGATGCCGGCCAAGGCGCAGACCACGCCGGAGAGGGTGAAGGCGCCGATCTTGTAGGCGCCAACCGCGTAGCCCATGGCCATCGCCCGGCGCTCGTTTTCGCGAATGGCGATCAGCACGCTGCCGAACGGCGAATGCACGATGCGCGCGACGAGCAGCAAGGCAGCGACGGCCACCAGCGCGACGTAGCCATAGAACACGATGGAGCCGTCGGCGCTGAGTCCGAGCCAGGACAGGTCCGGCCGCGGAATGCCTGCCATGCCGTCGGTCCCGTTGGTCAGCCGCAGTTTCACCGCCGCCCCGTAGAACATCTGGCAGAAGGCCAGCGTGATGAGCAGGAATTCGACGCCGCGCGTTCGCGTGCAGATCGCGCCGACCACTGCCGAAATCGCCGCCACGCAGACCAGCGTCACCGGGACCGACGCCCACAGCGGCCAACCATAGATCGCCGTGCCGATGCCGATACCGTAGCCGCCGAGGCCGAAGAACATCGCATGCCCGGCCGATGCGAGGCCGGTATAGCCGATCAAGACGTTCAGCCCGGAGGCGAAGACGCCGGCAATCATGACTTCGACCGCCAGGGTCAGCACGTATTCGCTGGAGATGAAGGGCAGCAGGAGCAGCGCGAGGGCGCAGGTGGCGAGCACCAGGACGCGCTGAACATCCATGCCGCGCGCCGGCTCGCTGTCGCAGGCCTGCTCCGCAACGGGCTCAATCGTGACGTGCCGGGTCATGCCACCCGTCCCGTCGAACCGAACAGTCCTTGGGGACGGAAGATCATCATGCCGACCAGCAGCACGTAGATGGCGAACAGCTCGGCTTCAGGGAGGTAGGCCTGCGCCATGGTGTCGGTCATGCCGACGAACAGCGCGCCGTAGAACGAGCCCTTTAGGTTACCCAGCCCGCCAACCACCACCACCACGAAGGTGGTGACGACGATGCCGATGCCCATCTGCGAATAGACGCTCATGATCGGCGCGGCGATGACGCCCGCAAAGCCGGCGAGCGCCGCGCCGCATCCGAACACGATGACGAACACCACGTTGATGTTGATCCCCAGCGCCGTCACCATCTCGCGGTTGTCCACGCCGGCGCGCAGGGTCGCGCCGATCAGGGTGCGGTCGATGACCAGCGACAACAGCAGGGCGACGCCGAGGCCGACGCCGATCACGAACAGCCGGTAGACCGGATAATCGATACCGAGCATGGCGATCCGGCCCGACAGGATGGCGGGCGTCGGGATGCTGTAGAAGCTGGAGCCGAAGAAGTATTCCACCGTGCCGGCGGTGGCGAACAGCAACCCGAAGGTCAGCAACGCGAGATCGAGATGAGTCGATCGCCCACGCTTGACGAGCGGCTGCAGTACCGCGCTCTGCAGCAGCGCGCCGAGGGCGAACGGCACCAGCGGGCCGATCAGCAGCGCCGCCCAATAGGAGCCTGTCATCCTGGATACCAGCCATCCCGCGTAGGCGCCCATGGTGAAGAAGGCGCCGTGCGCGAGGTTGAGGATATCCATCAGGCCGAAAATCAGCGTCAGGCCGGCCGCCAGCAGGAAGATCAGCATGCTGAGCTGCAGACCGTTCAAAAACTGGAGAAAAAACATCTGCATGGAGGCGGTCCGCCTGGGAGTCACAGGTTGTCGGAAAATTCCGGATCAAAAACTCTTGGTGCAGCCGGGCAGGTCTTCCGCACCGGAAAACTCGTCGAGCTGCCGGCGGTCCGGCTTGCCGTCGGCGCCCTTGACGATCTCGACGAGGTATTCCTTCTCGAGCTGCGCGCTGTTCTGGGCGTTGAAGCGGATCTTCCCCCGCGGCGCGTCGAAGTTCACGGTGCGCAGCGCCGTCATGAAGCCCGCGGTGTCGTCTGGCATCTTGCCGCCAAGCTTTTCCAGCGTCAGCATGATCGTCTTGCCGTTGTCGTAGCCGAGGGCGGCGTTGACGTCGGGGTCCTCGTTGAACATCTGGCGATAGGCCGCGACGAATTTCCTGTTGGCCTCGTTCTGCGCGCCGGGCAGATAGGACGCGACGAACTTTCCGCCGATCACCAGGTCGCCGAGCGCCGGCCAGCCGACCTCGTCGAACAGCCATTGGTCCCCGATCAGCGGCACCTTCTCGCGCATGCCGAAATCGGCGTGCTGCTTGACGACCTGCACGGCCTCGCTGCCGGAATAGAAGGCGTAGATGAACTCGGCGCCCGACGCCCCCGCCTGCCCGAGCGCCGCGCTCCAGTCGCGCGTCTTCTGGAACGGCGTCCAGATCTGCTGCACGACCTGACCGCCGCCGTCCTCGAAGCCGCGCTTGAACGCATCCATGAAGGAGTGGCCAGCGGAATAGTCCGCCGTCATGGTGACGACCTTCTTTACGCCCTTCTGCGCCCAGTATTTGCCGGCGCCGTACTGGAACGCGTTGGCGCTGAACGAGGTTCTCGCCACGTAGGGACTGCAAAGCTTTCCGGTGATCTCGTCCGCATGGGCGTTGGTCATCACCACCGGCTTCTTCGCGCGGTCGGCCAGTTCGGAAAGCGCGATCGCCACGTTAGAGCTGACGCCCCCGCCGATCACGTCGACCTTGTCGAACTGCACCAGCTTGTTGAATTTCTGCACGGCGACGTTCGGCGTCAGTTCGTCATCGGCCCGCACCACTTCGACGGGCCGGCCGGCGGTCTTGTTGCCGAACTCCGCGAGCGCGACGCGAAAACCGCGGTCGATGTTTTCTACCGGGGCGGCCCACACGCCCTTGTAGGGAAGGATGAGCCCGATCTTGAGCGGCGTCACGTCCTGGGCGCGGACCGGCGCAAGCGCCGCGGCGGATATACAGGCGATGAGAACGACGCGGATTGCCGCTTTTGTCATGAAACCCTCCCGACATCGCCGCGCCGGTTATCCGGGCGGCCGGACCGGTCGGATCGCAAGTGCGATCTGCCAGTCATTGTGTTCTGAGTAAGCAATCGCTCGCAGCATCGCTTCCGCGAAATCGCCGCGCCTTCCGGAAAAACGTCACATTGTGCTTCCGGCCGTACGGTGCGGTGCAAGATCGCACCCGGGCCGGTTCAGAACGATTTGGTGCAGCCGGGCAGATCGTCGGCTCCGGCGAATTCGTCGATGAATTTCCGCTTCAGCTTGCCGTCGGCTCCCCTGACGATCTCGACCAGATAGACCTTTTCGAGCAGCGCGCTGCTCTGCGCATTGAAGCGGATCTTGCCGCGCGGCGCGTCGAAGTTCAGTCCGCGCATGGTCGAAATGAACCGGCTGCGGTCTTCCGGCATTTTTCCGCCGAGCTTGTCGAATGTCAGCAGGATGGCCTTGCCGTTGTCGTAGCCGAGCGCGGCGCTGACATCGGGCTCTTCCTTGAACATTTCCCGGTACGCCGCCACGAACTTGCGGTTCGCATCGCTGTCGATGTCGGGATAGTGCACCGTGATATGCTTGGCGCCCACGGCCAGATCTCCCAGCGCCGGCCACAGCGCCTCGTCATAGACCCATTGGTCGCCGATCAGCGGCATCTTTTCTCGCAAACCGAAGTCGGCGTGCTGCTTGACCACCTGGACCGCTTCGCTGCCGCCATAGAACGCGTAGATGATCTGGGCGCCCGAATTGCTCGCCTGGCTGAGCGCGGCGCCCCAGTCCCGGGTCTTCTGGAACGACGTCCAGATTTCCTGGACCACCTTGCCGCCGCCCTCCTCGAAGCCGCGCCGGAACGCACCGAGAAAGGCGCGTCCCGCCGAATAGTCAGGACCCATCGTGACTGCCGTCTTGATGCCCTTGCTCGCCCAGTATTTACCCGAATTGTACTGGAAGCCGTTCGCACTGAACGAGGTTCGCGCGACATAAGGGCTGCAGAATTTCCCGGTGATTTCGTCGGCGAAGGCATTGGCGAAAATCATCGGCACCTTGCCGCGGTCCGCCAATTCGGAAACCGCGATGGCCACGCTGGAGCTCACCACCCCGGCGACCAGGTCGACCTTGTCGAGCTGCACGAACTTGTTGAACTTCTGCACGCCGACGCTCGGCGTCAGCTCGTCGTCCGCGCGAATGATCTCGACGGGCCGGCCGGCGATCTTGCCGCCATACTCAGCCAGCGCGACCTGAAAGCCGCGGTCTATGCTGTCGGACAATGGCGCGTAGACGCCCTTGTACGGCAGCAGAAGGCCGATCTTGACGGGAGACACGTCGTTCGCCGCTGCCGGCCGAACGACTGCGATAAAGGTGCCGGCACACAGAACCAGGCATCGCCAGACTGAAAGCCGCGCCATATGCATCCCCCCGATGACCGAACGATTTTTCGCTCGAAGCGTGCTCGGCCGTTGAAATGACCTGCACGCATTGTCCGGAGCCGACCGTAGCGCCGGCATGGCCGACGGCGCTTGCAATAAAGCGCCGCCGTCTACGCAATCCCGACGCAAACCGCGTTGCGCGCTCCATCCGCTCGCCGCTCAGGACAGCGCGCGCTGGCGGAACGACGACGGTGTCTCGCCGGTCGCCTTTCGAAAGCTGGTCGAGAAATGTTGGGCATGCCCGAAACCGGTAGCGAGTGCGATCTCGGTCATGCTCTCGGCGGACCGCGCCAGCCGGTGCTTCGCCTCTTCGATGCGGAGCGCAAGCACATACTGGTACGGCGACACGCCGACGCTTTCCTGAAACGCGCGGAGGAAATGCCGCTTGCTCAAGCCCGCAATGCCAGCGAGTTCGTCGAGACCGACCGCTTCCGCCAGATTGGCGCGCACGAAATCCTCCAGCCGCCGCAGGCAACAACCCGGCAGGCCCCCGCGCGCCGTTATCCGCAGCATGTCTTCGCACCGGCTGATCCGGCTGATATGGGCCAACGCCTGAATGGCCCAGCCTTCCGCCATCATCTCGAACATATTGTCCGGTGCGGTTGCTTCCCTGCACAGCTCGGACAGCCCGCGGGCGAGACTGTCATGTTCGAACCCGATGGTCGGCGCCGAGATCGCCTCCCGCAACCGCTCGTCCACCAGGGACGGATTCAGAAAAACCACGGTGTAGTCCAGCGTGGGACCGACGTTCCACGCGCCTTCGATCTCCATCGTAGCGGGAAACACGGCGAGTCTGGTCTTGCCGTTGAAAGGACGATTCGTTTGCCGGCCATCAATGGTCGCATCGAGACTGACCACGCCTTTGGAAAACATGAACAGCGAAAGCTCGGGCTGGCGAAAATGCCAGTGCATGCGGCCCGAAGTCGTCCGGCGAAGAACTTCGATCCGGATGCTGCTCGTCGTGGTGACGGTCGACGAAACGAGGTCCCCGCCGACGGATCGAACAAAGCCGCTTGATTGGCCCACAGATCGCTCCCGATTCTTTATCTGTCTCTACACACAGATCGACTGAACTTGGTGTTACTCGGCGCCACTCAATACGTCGCCGAATGCTTCCCAGACCGTGCCGTTCCATCGCTGCAATTGCAGTTGCGTCCAGGCCTTGCTGTTGCCGGAGTCGGTATTCACCACGATTCCTGGAAGCGCAGTGGGAAGCTGCAGGCCCCTGATGCTTCTGGACTGCTTGACCACATTGTCGCGCGTCAGATCGTTGCCGCACTGATTCAACAATTGCTCCAAGATTTTCCCCTGCTGAAAACCTGTGAGGTAGTTCAGGTCGGCGAAATCCGATCCCGCGAGGTACTTGTCGAAAAACGCACGGTATTCCTTCATGCCAGCGTCGTCGGCCCATTTGGGATCGTTCGGATCTTTGAAGAACGCTGCCGACACGACGCCTTCTACCTTGTCGAGGCCGACAGGCTGCAGCGTCGCCGAGACCGAGCTCGAGACCATATTGATCATGGTCAGCGGCTTCCAGCCGATGTCGTTCAGCTTGCGAAGCGCCTGCGCCGCGAATTTCGGCGTTGCGGCGATGAGAAGAGACTGCGCGCCAGAAGCTTTGAGATTTACAATCTGGGAATCCACCGTGGGGTCCGTAATCTCATAGCCTATGGCGGTGAGCTGCGCGGCGGCTTTGTCTTTGAGAACATCCTTGAAGGCATTCACAAAATCCTTCCCCAAGTCGTCGTTCTGGAAAAGTATCGCAATCTTGCCGTTCGGGTAGGATTTGCCAGCGAACCTTGCGTAGACCCGCGCTTCGGTATCGTAACTGGGGAGCCCGGTTGTGGTGTAGGGATACTCTTGGAAATTCGCGAACTTGTTGGCTCCGGTCATAATGAAAGCGTCGGGGATTTTCTTGCCATTCAGGTATTTAATGGTGGCCGCATTGCTAGGGGTGCCGAGCTGGCCGAACATGAAGGCAACTTCGTCGCTTTCGGCCAGCTTGCGTGCCTGTTCGACGGCCTTCGGCGGGCTATAGGCATCGTCGTACGTGATAAAGTCGATCTTGCGGCCGCTGATGCCGCCGCGATCGTTGATCGACTTTACATAGGCGATCAGGCCTTTTCCCGTGTTGCCCAGCGACGACGCCGGTCCGCTGAAAGGAAAGATCGAACCGATCTTGATTTCCGTGGCCGTGACGCCGGGCGTTTCCGCGGCTAGCGTTGGCGTTGCGCACAGGCCAACCAGGCCAAGCGCCACTGTGAGATGGCGTAGCAACATGTTCCTCTCCCGCGCAGCGGATCTTTGTCCGCTCTTATCGACAGTCGTCCGCGCTGAGGCGATCGAACGCTGTCCATAGCCTAAAGCTATCAGTTCTTTTTTCGAACTAGTCAAGGGTGAGTTGATTTGGCGCAAGCCACGCGGTTCACCGCCGGTCGATACGCCCTGTGGATACGGCTCGGTTCTGTCCGATCAGGTCGACAGGGCCGGACCACGGGAGGCAAGGTGCAGGCACACGTGACTGCGTCCGACGGCAACTAGCCGGTTCTGTACCAGAAGCTGCCGCTGTTTTACGACCCAAGCGGCCCCGCGGCGGCAGGAGTGCCAACCCCGCAACAGCAGAAGGCGGCCGAGCGGCTCTCCTCCGAGCAAGCAACCAAAATTCCTTACAGATCCCAGCTCTCACTTACCGATGGAAACTTTAGCGGACGCGATAGAGTGGGACGTCCGCCTCGAGAATTTCAGTGCGCTTTGGCCCGGGCGCCCCAGTTTTCTACAAGCCTGCATCAACTATCTTCAAACGCAAAACTATCGGTTAAGCGGTCTCGCGGCAGGTCAGTTTCCCTGGGCTGAAGGCACGCCATGGGCCAATAATCCAAACTCATGGAATCCTCCGAATTCGATGAATTCGCTTGGTGCAGAGACGGATGACGTCATTCCCTTGAATCCAAAGGGGCTATCTCTAAAAACGCGGCAAAATCAACCGAGATGATCAATATTCTGCCGCTCATAACGGTCTAGTTGCAGATTCGACTCCTCCCGGGCCCACCAATGATTTCAATGACTATTTGGTCCAAGTTAGGATCGACCAAGATAGCCAAGGTGCGCTATCCGTCCCCGATCGTGCTCTAGCGAGACGGATCAGCGCGGCAGGATCAGACGGCTCCATGGGCCTCCACATACAATGCATAAACGGAGTGGCTACTTGCCATGTAAAGCCGATTGTTCTTCGGCCCGCCGAACGTCAGGTTGGCGCAGCGCTCCGGCAGCCTGATGAAGCCGATGGCCTTGCCCTCCGGATTGAACACCATCACGCCATCCAGATCTTCCGACTTTGCCTTGAGCTGGAACACCTTGCGGCCACCAACGTCGGTCGCCTCTGACTGCAGCGCGCCATTGCTGCCCCAGCCGCACCACAGGTTGCCGTCGCGATCCACCCTGAAGCCGTCCAGCGAGCCCTGGTCCGCGGCGTCAACGATCCTGATCTTGCCGCCGAGCGTGCCATCGGCATTGACCGCATAGCTCCAGATGCTGCGGTTGGGCGTGCCCTTCCACTCGACGACATAGAGCTTCTTTTCATCGGGCGAGAACGCCAGGCCGTTGGGATTGACCAGATCGGTGATGACGGCAGTCAGCTTGCCGTCCTTGGCAATGCGGTAGACGTTGGTGGTGGCCTGTTCCGGCTTCTCCTTCTTGCCTTCCCATTCGCCGTTGATGCCGAACAAGGGATCGGTGAACCAGATGCTGTCGTCGGACTTCACCACGATGTCGTTCGGCGCGTTGAGACGCTTGCCCTCGAACTTGTCCGCCAGCACCGTGACCTTGCCGTCCTTTTCGGTACGCGTGACGCGGCGTGTCACCGAATGTTCGCACGTGACCAGGCGGCCCTGGCGATCGCGCGCGTTGCCATTGGCATAGTTGGCGTTGCTGCGGAACACGGATGTCTGGCCGGTCTTCTCGTCGAACTTCATGATCCGGTTGTTGGGGATGTCGCTGAACAGCAGATAACCGCCATCCGGAAAATAGGCCGGACCCTCGGCCCAACGCATGCCTGTCGCAACCTGCTCGATGGTGCTGGAATAAAGCCGGTACTTTGCGAAGCTCGGATCCAAGATCTGCACGGCAGGGTCCGGGTAGCGCTGGTTCGGCGCAAACGAGAATGACTGCGCGCCGGCGGCACGGGCGAACAGTGCCGAAGCGGCGGTGGCGCCGGCAGCGCCCAGCAGATGGCGTCGTGTAAAGCTCATCGATCGTCCTCCCTTGAACATTTTGATGTAGCACCAGCTTTTGCTAGTTGCTTCGTCTGTGGTGTCGTGCAGTCAGGCGCCGGCGGCGTACCGCCGACGCAACATTGATGCCCCCGTTGTTACGGCAGCGTGTAGGCGGTTTTGACGACAGTATAGAACTCGGCGGCATAGCGGCCCTGTTCGCGCGGGCCGAAGCTGGAACCCTTGCGGCCGCCGAACGGCACGTGATAGTCGACACCGGCGATCGGCAGATTGACCATCACCATCCCGGCTTCCGAATTGCGCTTGAAGTCGCTGGCGTATTTCAGGCTGGTGGTGCAGATGCCGGCAGAGAGGCCGAATTCGGTGTCGTTGGCGGTCGCCAGCGCCTCGGCATAATCGTTGACGCGGATCACCGCCGCGACCGGCCCGAAGATTTCCTCGCGCGCGATGCGCATGGTGTTGGTGACCTCGGTGAACAGTGCCGGCTGCAGATAGAAGCCGGGCGCATCGCGCTTCAGCAGCTCGCCACCGAAAGCGAGTTTTGCACCCTCGTCCTTACCGATGGCGACATACTTCATGTCCTGATCGAGCTGGCTTTGATCGACCACCGGGCCGATATCGGTGCCCGCCTTCACGGCATCGTCTATTGTGAGGCCGCCCAGCCGTTCGGTCAGCGCGGCGACGAACCTGTCATGGATGCCTTTGGTGACGATCAGGCGCGAGGCCGCGGTGCAGCGCTGGCCGGTGGAAAAGAACGCGCTGTTGACGGCGGCTTCGACCGCGACCTTGAGGTCGGCGTCGTCGAGCACCACCAGCGGATTTTTGCCGCCCATTTCGAGCTGGAATTTCTTCATCGGCCGCGAGGCGATGCAGGCGGCGGCGACCTTCTGGCCGGTGGCCACCGAACCGGTAAAGCTGATCGCGGCGACATCGGGATGTTCGAGTAGCGCGGCACCGACTTCGGAGCCGCGGCCGATCACCAGATTCAGCACGCCCTTGGGCAGGCCGGCGCGATGCAGGATATCGACCAGCGCCCAGGTCGAGCCCGGCACCAGATCGGCGGGCTTGATTACCACGGTATTGCCATAGGCCAGTGCCGGCGCGATCTTCCAGGCCGGAATCGCGATCGGGAAATTCCACGGCGTGATCAGGCCGACCACGCCGACCGCCTCGCGGGTCACTTCGATGTCGATGCCGGGCCGCACCGACGCCAGCTTCTCGCCGGCCATGCGCAGGCATTCGCCGGCAAAGAATGCAAATATCTGACCGGCGCGCGCGGCTTCGCCGACGCCCTCCGGCAGGGTCTTGCCTTCCTCACGCGACAGCAGGCGGCCGAGCTCGTCCTTGCGAGCAAGGATTTCATCGGACGCCTTCTTGAGGATGTCGTAGCGAACCTGCGGCGTCGAGCGCGACCACGACGGAAAGGCGGCCTTGGCCGCGGCGACGGCGGCATCGGCCTGCGCTCGGGTGCCGCGCACAGCCTCGCCGACGATGTCCTTGGTGTCGGACGGATTGACATTGGGCGAACGCGCGCCGTCAGACAGCCATTCGCCGTCGATCAGATTGTTGAACATCAGCATGAGGTGATCTCTCTGTCGTTAGGTCGCGCGCTGGCGCGGACGGGGTCGAATGCGAAAGGCCGATTAGCGGTTATTCGTTTTCCGCCACGCCGCGAAATCGACCAGGGTCTGGTCGTCCGTGGCGGGATAGAGGCCGAGAATGGATTTTCCGGCATTCACCTGGTCGGTAACAAAATCCTCGAAGGCCGTCATCTCGAAGGCCTCGTTGGCAATTTCGTCGGCGAGGTGCGCGGGGATGACGATGACGCCGTCGCTATCGCCAAGGATGACGTCGCCGGGAAACACCGGCGCATCGCCGCAGCCGATCGGCCCGTTGATCTCGATGGCCTGATGCAGCGTCAGGTTGGTCGGCGCGCTCGGGCGGTGGTGATAGGCGGGAAAGCCGAGCTTGGCGATCTCCGCTGAATCGCGAAAGCCGCCATCGGTGATGACGCCGGCGACGCCGCGCTTCATCAGCCGCGTGATCAGGATCGCGCCGGCGGAAGCGGCGCGGGCATCCTTGCGGCTGTCCATCACCAGCACGGCATCGGGCGGGCAGTCCTCGACCGCCTTGCGCTGCGGATGGGCGCGGTCGCGAAACACGTCGAGCTTGTTGAGGTCCTCACGCGCCGGCATGTAGCGCAATGTAAAGGCCTCGCCGACCAAAGTCGGCTGGTCCGGACCGAGCGGATGCACATCCTGGATGCACTGGCTGCGGAAGCCGCGCTTGAACAATGCGGTGGCCACCGTGGCGGTGGAGATGGTCTTGAGCTTGGCGCGGGTGGCGTCGGAGAGTTTGGTCATGGGGTCTATCCTTCAATTCCGAATTCGTGAGTTCACACTCGTCATTCCGGGACACGCCCTTGCGCGGACCCTGAATCCAGACGTGTTCAACCATTTCGAGATTCCGGGTTCACGCGCGGCTGACGCCGCTCGCGCCCCGGAATGACAGTTTGCGTCAGTAAATCACCGGCTCCTTCACCGGGGCGCCAAAGTCCGTCTTCAGGAAGTCGAAATCGCAGCCTTCGTTGGCTTGCTGGATATGTTTCGTGAACATCCAGCCATAGCCGCGCTCGTAGTTGCGCTCCGGCGCTTTCCAGGCGGCTCGGCGCTTCGCCATCTCTTCATCTGAGATGTCGAGGTTAATGGTGCGGGCATCGACGTCCAACGAGATCATGTCGCCATTCTCGACCAGCGCCAGTGGCCCGCCGATGTAAGATTCCGGCGCAACGTGCAGGATGCAGGCGCCGTAGCTGGTGCCGCTCATGCGGGAGTCGGAGAGCCGCACCATGTCGCGGACGCCCTGCTTCACCAGTTTCTTGGGGATCGGCAGCATGCCCCATTCCGGCATGCCCGGGCCGCCCTGCGGCCCGGCATTGCGCAGGATCAGCACGTGGTCGGCGGTGACGTCGAGATTCTCGTCGTCGATCGCCTTCTTCATGCTGGGATAGTCGTCGAACACCAGCGCCGGGCCGGAGTGTTTGAGGAAGCGCGGCTCGCAAGCGCTAGGCTTGATGACGCAGCCATCGGGCGCGAGGTTGCCTTTCAGGACGGCGAGTGCACCCTCGGCATAGATCGCGGTATCGACGGTGCGGATCACGTCGTCGTTGTAGACTTCAGCATCGGCGATGTTTTCGCCGAGCGTCTTGCCCGTGACGGTCATGACGTCGAGATGCAGGTGCTGCTTGATGCGGCTCATCAGGCCCGGCAGGCCACCGGCATAGAAGAAGTCTTCCATCAGATATTTGTCGCCGGACGGCCGGACGTTGGCGATCACCGGCACCTTGCGGCTGGCGGTCTCGAAATCGTCGAGGCCGATGTCCTGCCCGGCGCGGCGCGCCTGCGCGATCAGGTGGATGATCGCATTGGTCGAGCAGCCCATCGCCATCGCCACGGTGATCGCGTTCTCGAACGCTTTTCGCGTCTGGATTTTCGCCGGGGTGAGATCCTCCCACACCATCTCGACGATGCGGCGGCCGCATTCACTGGCCATGCGGATATGGCCGGCATCGGCAGCGGGGATCGACGACGCGCCGGGCAGCGTCATGCCGATCGACTCGGCGATCGCCGTCATCGTCGAAGCCGTACCCATGGTCATGCAGGTGCCGTAGCTGCGCGCGATGCCGCCTTCGACCTCGACCCATTCCTTGTCGGAGATCTTTCCGGCCCGACGCTCGTCCCAGTATTTCCAGGCGTCGGAGCCGGAGCCCAGCGTCTTGCCCTTCCAGTTGCCGCGCAGCATCGGACCGGCCGGCAGATAGATCGCCGGATAGCCGGCGCTGGTGGCGCCGAGCAGCAGGCCCGGCGTGGTCTTGTCGCAGCCGCCCATCAGCACCACGCCATCGACCGGATGGCCGCGCAGCAATTCCTCGGCGTCCATCGCCAGCATGTTGCGGTAGAGCATGGTGGTCGGCTTCAGGAATGATTCCGATAGCGACAGCGCCGGCAATTCCATCGGAAAACCGCCGGCCATCAGGATGCCGCGCTTGACGTCATCGACCCGGGTCTTGAAGTGCATGTGGCAGGGCTGCGCATCCGACCAGGTGTTGAGGATGGCAATGACCGGCCGGCCTTGCCACTCCTCGGGTGCGTAGCCCTGCTGCATCGCACGGGAGCGATGGCCGAATGCGCGCAAGTCGTCCGGCGCGAACCAGCGTGCGCTGCGGAGCTGGTCGGGAGTCTTCTTGTGGTCGGTCATGTCTATACCTGCCGAAGCGCTAGCATTCGTAGGATGGGTAGAGCGCAGCGAAACCCATCAGTGCCGTGTGAAGTGACGATGGGTTTCGCAAGGGCTCAACCCATCCTACAGATTACTACCCTTACGTCTGCAGGCCCCATTTTTGTACAGTGTTGCGCTCGATGGTTCGAAAAATCAGGTTTTCCACGATCAGGCCGATCACGATAACGGTCAACAGTCCGGCGAACACGGCGGGGATATCGAGCAGGTTGCGGTTCTCAAAGATAAACCAGCCGAGCCCGCCCTGCCCCGACGACACGCCGAACACCAATTCGGCGGCGATCAGCGTGCGCCAGGCGAAAGCCCAGCCGATCTTCAGGCCGGTGAGGATCGAGCCGAACGCGGCGGGGATCAGGATGCGCGCGACATAAGGCAGTCCGCGCAGGCCGTAGTTGCGGCCGACCATGCGCAGCGTGTTGGACACGCTCTTGAAGCCCGAATGCGTGTTCAAGGCCACCGGCCACAGCACCGAATGGATCAGCACGAAGACCAGGCTGCCATTGCCGAGGCCGAACCAGATCAGCGCCAGCGGTAGCAACGCGATCGCCGGCAGCGGATTGAACATCGCGGTCATCGTCTCCAAGAAGTCGGTGCCGATCCGTGTACTGATCGCCAGCACGGTAAACAAAGCGGCGAGCACGATTCCGGCGCTGTAGCCCATGAACAGGACCTTGAGCGACGCCCACGCCCGCAGCGGGATGGTGCCGTCCCTCACCTTGTCGAACATGGTGATGACGGTGTCGTGGAAAGTCGGGAACAGCAGCGAATTGTCGAGCAGCGTGCCGTAGATCTCCCACACCGCGGCGAGGAAGACGATAATTGCGGCCTTGCGGACAAAGCCGTCGTTCCACAGCAGCTCAACGACGCCAAGCTTGCGCTCGACCTCGGACGGATCGACTGCGCCCGCGACGGCGTCGCTGCGCATCAAGATTCTGGCTTCGCCCATGGCTTGATCCTCAGTGCGCAGTTGCGGTGTCGGCGAACAGCAGGTCGTGGATCTGCTTTTCCAGTTTTGCTGCACTGCCATCCTCGGCAGAGACCCGATCGACGTCGATCACCTCGGCCTTGACCCGGCCGGGATGCGGCGACAGCAGCAGGATGCGGTTTCCGATCTTGATCGCCTCGGCAATCGAATGGGTGACGAACATCACGGTGAATTTTGTTTCTTCCCAGAGCTGCAGCAGCTCGTCCTGGCAGGTGCGCCGCGTCAGCGCGTCCAGCGCGGCGAAGGGCTCGTCCATCAGCAAGATGTCCGGCTCCATCGCCATGCCGCGGGCAATGGCGACGCGCTGCTTCATGCCGCCGGACAGCGTGTGCGGATAGGAATCGACGACGCGTGTCAGGCTGACCTTCTCGATATAGGCACGCGCGCGCACCTCGGCGTCCTTCTTGTTGAGCTTCCGCGTCATCAGCAGCGGGAACATCACGTTTTCCAGCACCGTCTTCCACGGCAGCAGCTGGTCGAACTCCTGGAAGATCATCATCCGGTCGGCACCGGGCTCGGTGATCTCGCGGCCGTTGATCCGCATCTTTCCTTCGCTGGGCGTCATGTAGCCGCCGACCGCCTTGAGCAGCGTGGACTTGCCGCAGCCCGACGGCCCCAGCAGCACGAAGCGATCGGAGCGATCGACGCTGAAGCTGACTTTCTCCGTCGCCGTGACGACGACGCTGGAGGTCTTGTAGCGCAGCGTTACGCCGCTAACATCGAGCAAAGCGGACATCAGTTACCCTTAAGATCGGCCGAGGACGGCAGGTAATAGTCGGTCCAGGCCTTCGGCTGGGTCTTCAAGGTGCCGGTCTTGAACAGATGGGCGGCGAATTTCATGGTGCCTTGCGGCTCCAGGTTCCACTCCATCATGCCGGGCTCCTTGAGCCACGCCAGCAGATCCTCGACGCTGGTCTTGTCGCCGGTGATCTCCTTGTAAATCTCCACCGAGGTCTTGGTATCGGAGCGGATCAGATCCTGCGCCTCCTTGGTTGCGGCGCGCACCGCCTGGATGATCTTCGGATTGGCATCGGCGAATTTGGTGGTGGTGAAGAACTGCGCCTGACTCAGCGGTCCGCCCATCACGTCGGGCGAATTCAGCACCACATGGGCACCGGGCACGTTCTTCATCTCCAGGAAGGTGAAGGGCGGGATCGAGAAGTGGCTGCGCACCTCATGCTGCGAATTCGACAGCGCCGCATAGGCGTCGGGATGGCCGAGCTGGACGGTGTTGGAATCGAGCTTAGACCACTGGTCGGCGCCAAACGCCTCCGCTGCCGCGATCTGCAGCACGATGGCTTGGGTCGAAATCTTGACAGTGGGCACCGCGATCTTGTCGTTCGCGGTAAAGTCCTTGATCGACTTGATATGCGGGTCGCGGCTGATCAACGCCATCGGCTGCGCCGAGGTGGCGACGATGCCCTTGACGCCGCCCTTGGTGCGATCCCACAGCAACAGAAGATTGCCGGTGCCGGTGTTGAGGATATCGACGCCGCCGGCGAGCAGCGCATCGGTCTGGGCGCCGCCGCCCGAGAACGTCACCCATTTGGTGGTGACGCCGGGCAAGCCCAGCGCCGCCGCGTGCTTCTCGATCAGCTTCTGCTTTTCGATGATGTGGCTCGGCATATAGAAAATGCCCGGCTGCCGCGACAGCGAAATCTCGGTCTTCTGCTGCGCGGCTGCCGGCAGCACCGTCACCGCATTGATCAACGCGAAAGCAACCGCCCAGCTTTGCATGCCCATGATCGCTCCTCCTGATAATGGCCCTATCGTGCGCCGTTCGGCTAAGGCACTAATACATTAGTGCATCGCCCGTCAAGACGTGATATTGTTTGAGACACACAGTGGGAATGACATGCCTGCCCTCACAGCCACCATCCGCCGTCCACGGCAACCCGCGACCGAGCGTCTCGACCGCGATCGGCAGGCTGCGCCTCAGGTTTTCGATCGTTTGCGCGAAATGATCCTGTCGCTGGCGTTGCCGCCCGGCTCCGGGCTGTCGCGAGCGGCGTTAGCGCAGCAGTTCGGTGTAAGTTCGACGCCCATCCGCGACGCCTTGATGCGGCTGGACAAGGAAGGGCTGGTGCAGATCTTCCCGCAGTTCGCTACCGTCGTGAGCAAGATCGATGTGGGTCTGGCCCAGGAAGCTCACTTCCTTCGGCAGGCCCTGGAGCTCGAGATTGTCCGCGGCCTTGCGCAAGACCGTTCAGAGCCGCTGGCGCGGGAATTGAACCTGATCATTGGGCGTCAGCAGCGGTTCGCGAGGGATGCCGATTTCGAAAAGTTCATGACGGCGGACACCGAGTTCCACCGGACGCTTTATGCCGCCGCGAACAAGGTCGGCTTGTGGACGCTGGTGCGCAGCCAAAGCGGACACATCGATCGGCTACGCCGCCTGCATTTGCCTTCGGGCGGCAAGGCCCAGGCGATCATACGCGACCACAAGGCGATAGCGAAGGCGATCGCGGCTGGCCGGCCGGG
The DNA here is from genome assembly GCF_028290785.1 of Tardiphaga sp. Lineage (GTDB taxonomy): Bacteria > Pseudomonadota > Alphaproteobacteria > Rhizobiales > Xanthobacteraceae > Tardiphaga. The sequence continues at coordinate 46,237 of NZ_JAQGJD010000303.1, forward strand.
CGAAGCCCAGGATTGCCTCCGCCTCCACCTGTCCGGAACGCTGAGGGATATCGACCAGATCCGGACTGGTTATCCTGAATACCTCACCTCTTAAGACACGTCAGGCGAGGCGGTCTCGCACCGTGTAGCCGCGATTAGCTGCATACATCCGTCAGACCTCTCAGTTGCCCCGAATGCAGTAGCGGGCCGCGCCTGACACATCCGACGAGAGATGCGCAGGCATGTTGCGGCGCAGTTCGAGCAAATCATCTCATGGCGACGGCGGGGCCGTCTGGTCCGTCCCCCACCGGGCCGCGAGCCGAAAATTGGCCAATTTCGCCCTTCGCCCCGTTCAATCTTTCTTTGCCATTCCCGGTACATCATGCCGCATTCGGGCAAGGCAGGGATCATGCGGCACACGGACATTGCAGTCGTCGGGGGAGGGCTGGCCGGCTCGACGGCGGCGGCGATGCTGGGGCGCGCCGGCGTGTCCGCGGTCCTGATCGACCCGCACGAAAAATACCCGCCCGACCTGCGCTGTGAAAAGATCAGCACCAGCCAGATCGAGTTGCTGCGCAAGACCGGGCTCGCCGCCACCACGTTCCGCGCCGGCACCCGGGATCGCCAGATCTGGACCGCGCGGTTCGGCTATCTGATCGACAAGAAACCCAGCCACCAGTTCGGCATCCTCTACCACTCCCTGGTCAATTCGATCCGCGACGAAATTCCGGCCGGCGTGCCGCAGATCCACGCCAAGGCAACGGCGATCGCCACCAGCACGGACCGGCAGATCGTTACCCTGTCTACCGGCGAGGAAATTTCCGCGCGGCTGGTGGTGCTGTCGAGCGGGCTGAACATCGGACTGTTGCACAAGCTTGGCATCGAACGCCGGGTCACCAGCAAGTGCCACTGTATCACCATCGCCTTCGACGCGACCCCGGTCGGACGCGCGGCGTTCGATTTTCCAGCGCTAACCTATTTTTCGGAACGTCCCAGCGACCGTGCGGCCTATCTGACGCTGTTTCCGGTCGGCGACACCATGCGCGCCAACCTGTTCGTCTATCGCGACATGGACGACCCGTGGCTGCGCCAGATGCGCGCATCGCCTGCCGAGGCGCTACACGCGCTGTTTCCCAAGCTGCGCAGCTTCACCGGGGAGTTTGACGTGTCCGGGCAGATGCGAATCCGGCCGGCGGACCTATATGTGAGCGCCGGGCATCGCCAGGCCGGCGCGGTACTGGTCGGCGACGCCTTCGCGACGTCCTGCCCGGCGGCAGGCACCGGCACCAACAAGGTGTTCACCGACGTCGAGCGGCTGTGCAACGCCTACATTCCGGACTGGCTGGCTACCCCGGGCATGGCCGCCGACAAGATTGCGGCGTTCTATGACGATCCGCTCAAACAGGCCTGCGACGCCTGGTCGGACGCCACGGCCTATCACTTCCGCTCGGTCTCCATCGACGACGGCCTGCCCTGGCAAGCGCGGCGCTGGGCGCGCTTCCTCGGCCGGCGCGGCCAAGGGGTTTTGCGGCGGCTTAGCGGGCAGGACCGCGCGGCCTGATTGGCTGACAACAAGATGCCGTTTTGTCAGGTACGATCATCCAGCTTTCGTGACCGCTATTGCCGATCGACCGCTGAGGTGACCCGTTGCGCCCGATCCGGAGTTTTCCTATCGGACTACTGCTGGCCGGATGGCTGGCCGCCGGCCCCGCGGCGTCCAACCCACGACAGTTGTCGCAGATGCCGGATCCGCGCGGCGAGTTCATCCGTCTTTGCGCGCCGTTCATGGTGTCGCGCTATGCCCACCCCGAGGCGACCTGCGACTGCATCCGCAACTCCCTGATCGGCGAGATCGGCGACCGTGAGGTGCTCGACGCTCTCCTGTTCGGCGTCACCGAACGCGGCGTGCCGATGATCGACCGCACCTGGCTGCCGCCGGAAAAAAGGCCCTTGATCGGCCGCACCATGACAGCGATCGCCGAACCGACCATCGAATGTATGTTCGGAAACGGCCAGGCCAAAAAGGCCACCGAAAAGATTCCGGTCGATGGCCTGCCCAGCATGCTGCCGACGCAGGATTTCGCGCCGTAGGACACAACCGACCGATTTTACGCCAGCGCCAGCCGCTGTCGAGCGCGGAGCAGCAGCGCGGTCACGATGGTGATGTTGAGCGCGTTCCAGCCTAGCCCGTTAATGAAGGCCGCGGCGTAGGAGCCTGTAGCGTCGAAGATCACGCCGGAGATCCAGCCGCCCAGCGACATGCCGACGATGGTGCCGAAGATCACGGTGCCGACGCGGGTGGCAGCCTCGGAGGCCGGCATCGCTTCGCGGACGATGATCGCGTAGCTCGGCACAATGCCGCCCTGGAACAGGCCGAACATCGCCGAGATCACGTAGAGCGAGATCAAGCTGTCGAAGAACAGATAGAACAGCAGCGCCGTACCTTGCGCGATGGCGCCGAGCAGTAGCGTTCGAATGCCACCGATGCGGTCGGCGAGAAACCCCGAACCGACCCGGCTGACAATGCCGAAGGCCAGCATCAGCGACAGCATTTCGGCACCGCGCGCCACGCCGTAACCGAGATCGCCGCAATAGGCCACGATATGCACCTGTGGCATCGCCATCGCCACACAGCAGGCGATGCCGGCAACGCAAAGCACCGTCGTCAGCATGTTGCTGCTCATTCGCAGGTCGATCTTCGGCGGCGGCGCGTCGACATGGCTGCGCCTGCTTCCGGCGCCGATCTGCAGGCGCAGCAGCGTCAGCATGACCAGCATCGCCGATATGGTGGTCACACCGATCAAGGCATGCGCGGTCTGCCAACCGAACGCGCTGATGCCCCAGCTAACCAGCGGCGGCCAGATTACGCCACCGAGATAATTGCCGGTGGCGGCGATGCTCACCGCGATGCCGCGCCGTTTCTCGAACCAGTGCGAGGCCTCGGCCATCAGCGGCCCGAACGTAGCCGACGATCCTGCGCCGATGAAGAAGTGCACCAGGATGTATTGCCACATCGCAACCGCCTGGGACGCCGCCAGATAGCCCGCGCCCATCACAACGGCAGCAAGGCTGATCGCCGCGACGATCCCGAACCGGTCCGTGAACCGGCCGATCACGACGCCGCCCAGCCCGAAACCGGCCATCGCCAGGGTAAAGGCCAGCGACGCCGCGCCGCGGCTCGCGGCAAATTCGGCCTGCACCGCCGGAATTGCCACCACTACCGACCACATCCCGACGCTGCCGACCGCGCCAATGATCAAGGCAAGGCCAAGCCGGATCCATGCCTGACGCGAGTCAGGCATGAAGAATGGCGAATCTGGTCGGGGGTTCAGGGTTTTCACGGCGGCAACATCCTCGGCAGCCGGTGCGGGGTCAAGTGAGCTGCTGAAAGGTTAGGCATGCAGAAGCACTGCAACCGTGACCTGTCGGACAGTGCACCAGCTGTGGCGCGGGCGAACTGCGTTGCGGCCGGGATAACTACGGTGCCCCGACACGAGACATATGTCGCAGCCCGAAACCTCAAAAATTAACCGTTTGATAACCATACACACGGCAAAAATTGCCGAGTGGAGTCGCGTCTCGTCAGCCGATCGGGGGAATGCCCGTGGATGCCAGTGCGGTGCCTCACTTGCGAACCGGCGGCCCTTCGGCCGCTGCGCAGACGTTCGGCGCCCGCAGGCGGTCTTGGCGGGAGGAAGCGGCAACGATGACGGATTTGGTAGCGGGTTCAGGTCTGGGAGCGCCCAAGGCGGGCTTCACCTTCACCGATCTGCGGACGATGGTGCTGCGGGGCGATCTGGCGCTGGCGTTCGCCGTTTTGATCATCCTCGTCGTTTTGATCATGCCGCTGCCGTCGATCGTGCTCGACCTGTTCCTGGCGATCTCGATCACCATGTCGATTCTGATCCTGATGACCGCGTTGTTTATCCAGACGCCGCTGGAATTCTCGTCCTTCCCGACCGTGCTGCTGATCTCGACCATGATGCGGCTGTCGCTGAACATGGCTTCGACCCGACTGATCCTGTCGCATGGCCACGAGGGTACCGCCGCCGCCGGCCACGTCATCGAGGCGTTCGGCAACTTCGTGATGGGCGGCAACTTCGTCATCGGCATCATCGTGTTCGCGATCCTGGTGATCGTGAACTTCGTCGTCATCACCAAGGGTTCGGGCCGCATCGCCGAAGTCGCGGCACGTTTCACCCTTGACGCGATGCCCGGCAAGCAGATGGCGATCGACGCCGACCTGTCCGCCGGCCTGATCGACGAGGCCACCGCCAAGAAGCGCCGCAAGGACCTCGAGGACGAAAGCGGCTTTTTCGGCGCCATGGACGGCGCCAGCAAGTTCGTGCGCGGTGACGCCATCGCCGGCCTGCTGATCGTCTTTATCAACATCATCGGCGGCATCATCATCGGCGTCGCCCAGCAGGGCCTCTCGTTCGGCGAAGCCGGCCGTACCTACACGCTGCTGACAGTCGGCGACGGTCTGGTCACCCAGATCCCGGCACTGATCGTATCGACCGCAGCCGGCCTGCTGGTGTCTAAGGCCGGCATTTCGGGCGCGGCCGACAAGGCGCTGATGAAGCAGCTATCGTTTTATCCGCAGGCACTCGGCATGTCCTCCGGCGTCATGCTCATGCTGGCCATGTTGCCCGGCATCCCGATGCTGCCGTTCTTGGCGCTGGGTGGCGGCGCCGGCTGGCTGGCCTGGAAGGCCAGCAAGAACAACAAGGTCGTCAAGGCAGCCGAGGCCAAGGAGGCCGCCGCACCCGCCGTGGCGGCCGCTGCAGCCGCAGCCGCCGAAGAGCCGATCTCGGCATCGCTCAGGATCGATGACCTGAAGATCGAACTCGGCTACGCGCTGCTGCCGCTGGTCAACGGCCCGGACGGCACCGATCGCCTCACCGAACAGATCAAGGCGCTGCGCAAGTCGCTGGCGGTGGAAATGGGCTTCGTGATGCCGTCGGTGCGCATCCTCGACAACGTGCAGCTCGAGGCCAACACCTACATCATCAAGATCAAGGAAGTGGACGCCGGCACCGGCCGGATCTGGCCGGCGCAGTACATGGTCATGGATCCCGGCGGCGCCCAGGTGAACGTGCCCGGTATCCACACCACCGAGCCGACCTTCGGACTGCCGGCCACCTGGGTCGATGCCGCGCTGAAGGAAGAGGCCACCATGAAGGGCTACACGGTCGTCGATGCCGCGACGGTGCTGTCGACCCATCTGACCGAGCTGCTGAAGGGCAACATGTCGGACCTGCTGTCCTATGGCGAGGTGCAGAAACTGCTGAAGGACCTGCCGAAGGAACAGGGCGAACTGGTCAAGGACATCGTACCGAGCCTGATCACCGTGTCCGGCATCCAGCGCGTGCTGCAGCTATTGCTGACCGAACGGATCTCGATCCGCGACCTCTCGACCATTCTCGAAGGCATCGCCGACGCGCTCGCGTTCTCGCGCAATCCGGCCACGGTGGTCGAGCATGTCCGCGCCCGCCTCGCCCGCCAAATCTGCGCGCAGAATACCTCTTACAACGGCTACTTGCCGCTGATCGCACTGTCGGCGAAGTGGGAACAGGCCTTTGCGGAGTCGATCATCGGCACCGGCGAGGAACGCAGCCTCGCCATGCAGCCGTCGCGACTGTCGGAATTCATGACCACGGTGCGTGACCGCTTCGAACAGGCGGCGCGCGAAGGCGAGTCGCCGGTGCTGGTCACGTCGGCCTCGATCCGACCGTTCGTGCGCTCGCTGGTCGAACGCTTCCGCGCCCAGACCACCGTGCTGTCGCAGGCAGAAATCCATCCCCGCGCCCGGCTGAAAACAGTCGGCAGCGTCTGATCAGGCCAGCGGCCTGCTCAAAACTGATGCATATTCGTCACAGACAAGCGTTTTGCCAGAATGCCGCAGCTTGCAAAACGACGGTTGCGGCCTCGCATGCATTTCACAAAGCATTGTAAAATATAGAAAATATCTTATTTTCCACGCGAGCTGGCGCCATCCAGTCGCGCCGCTTCACGTCTTTTCACTGCCTTGTGATGAGCTCTTTGGAACGGAATGCCGAGTCACCACGTTTCTTGCCATGAGATGTTGAACCTGCCGCCGGGGACACGACACAGACCGGATGTAGGCAGTACACGGCAGGAGCGTTCCATGAACCACTCAATCTACAGCGCGGATCGCATGACCCACCTGAAGGTGGTAATCGTGGCACTCGTCGCTGGTATTTTTGTGGCCGGGTTCGGTATTTCGGCCAGGGTCAATTCTGACGAAGGTTACACGCAGACGGCGCGGGTCGTGAAAGCCGGCAAGCCTGTCGCGATCGGCAATGCGAACGCCAATATGGTTCGCTAATCAATTCAGGAATTCACACGGCGATGTCCCCCAAGGTCGTCATGTGAGTATAGAAGATCCCACTTCCCCCGAGTGGACTTCAAATGGAAAACGCCCGCTCCCCACGGGCGTTTTTCTTTTGGCGGTGTGCGTTCACACGTGGCGCACCAATCTCTAAGCCCTGTGCCTGCCTTTGCGGGTCGTCCCTTTACCGGGCTGGCGGCACGGTTTCGATCAGCTTGCCCGTGAACACGATCGGGCCGGTGGCAGCCCCCGTCGGCGAACCGCCTTCCGGTTCGACGGTCACGGCATAGGTCGCCTGGTTCACCGTGTCCGGATCATAGGCAGCCAGCGCCGCGCGTGTCGTGAAGTCGTCGCTGCCAATCACGCCCAGCGAACGCGGGCGTTGCAGCTTGTCCGACACGATCCATAGCTCATAGCTCTTGCCGGGCTGCTGCGATGCGCCGACCTTGCGCACGGTGAAATTCTTGGTGGCGGCATCCACCGTCAGGATGAAAGCGGGTGAGGTACCATCGGTCTGAAGCAACGCGACGTATTGCGCCTGCGCGGCGGCAGGCGTCGGCGCCGGCGGTTGAACCTGCGCCACCTGCTGCGTCGCCTTCGGACGCAATCGCTCCGGGAGCAGTTCGGGGCGATAGGCCTGCACGGCGATCATGGCGACCAGCGCCGCAGCAACCGCCGTCATGCCCGTGGCGATGTTGCGCCAGCGCCTGGCCTGCAACGAGAACGCAATGACATTGTTCTTGTCGGCGACCGACGCATCCGCAGCCGGCGCATCTGCATGATCATTGGCAACGGTCGCAGCCAGCACCGGCGAGGTCGGCGTCACTAGCGCTTCCTGGGCTCCGCCATGTCCGATCGAAGCTTTGATCTTCTCCCACACTTCGGGACGCGGCTCGACCAGGCCGACCATCTGGTTGAGAACGCCGAGCGCGCGTTCCCAAGCCTCGACCACCGCGACGAAACCGTGGTCAGCGGACATCATGGCTTCGACCTGCGCGCGTTCATCGGCATCGAGGGTGCCGAGCGCATATTCCGCGGCGAGCGCGATATGGTCTTCGCTATAGGCCATCATGTCAGTCCCAGACACTCCCGGATGTCCATCATGCTGCGGCGCAGCCAAGTCTTCACGGTATTCACCGGCGCTTCAAACTTCGCCGCAAGTTGATCGCGGCTCCATCCATTGTAGTAAGCGAGCAGCACCAGTTTCTGGCGGTCCGGCTCAAGCCGGCCCACGCACTCCAGCAGACGCTTCAATTCCTCGGTCATTTCCCGACGCGCCAGCGGGTCGGGCGTATCGGCGGCCACTTCCATGGCGGCCGGCTCTTCCTCGATTGATACTTCGCTCTTCTTGCGGACCACATCGATGGCCCGGTTGCGCGCGATCGATACCATCCACGTGATGGGCGAAGCCAGGCCGGGATTGAACTGCCCCGCACTGTTCCAGATCTTGACGTAAGCCTCCTGGATGACTTCCTCCGCGAGATCCTGTCTGCGCAAGATACGGAGCACGACGCCAAAGAGTTTCGCACGCGTCGCCGCGTAAAGGCGCTCGAAAGCGGCCTCATCGCCTTTTGCAACTGCGGCGATCAGCCAGACCAGCTCAGCCGGCGTCAGCATTCAGTGTCCTCAACCACAAGATATCCCACCGCAAATTGACTGGATCTGCCCGACCTCGGACGTGTCGTACCATACTTCTTACCGTACCGGCCATGCTGCACCAGCAGTTGTGGACAGGGCCATATAAAAAGCAAAAACCCGGACCTCGCGGCCCGGGTTTGACTACCTTTGCACAAGATAGCACGCTGGAATTCGTAACCTCAGGCGACCGCGCCAATACGGGCGCGCATCAGGCCAATGCTGTCGAGGTCGGCCTGCTCGCGGGCGCTTTCCTCGGCGCGTTCGCGGGCCTGGTCACGCTCGTCGAGCAGTTCGACCTTCTTGAGGTCCTCGAACGCCTCGGTGAGCAGGCTCTTGGCGTCTTCGAGCTGGATGCGCAGCTCGTCGGCCGAGCGCGTCAGGTTTTCACGACGCTGGATCGCGGCCTTGGCGTAGGTCGGATAGGCAAAGTGCGTGGGATCGTTGATCCCGGCGCGGTCCTGCTCGGTCTGGATTTCGCGCTCGAGGTCCACCGACATGCGCTGGAAATCCGCGATCATGCCTTCGATCTGATTGACCCTTCGGCGCTTCTCATCGACCTGAAACTTCTTCAGACGGATCAGCGTGTCACGTGACTTCATCGACTCGTACTCCCCAGAAGTCCCAATCTGAACGCGGGACAAGACCGGTCTCCCGCGAGGGGCCTACCGGCAGAATCTCTTCTCTGAGGTTGATGATGGCCTGACAAAGTTAGCGTTCCGTTTCCAAACTACCAATGATTTGTTCGAGTTGCCTGTAACCCTCCGCCAAACCGCATACTTCTTCCTTGCGCTGGCGCAGGAACGTCTCCAGCGGCTCGTGCAACCGGATCGCTTCGTCGACCTCCGGACTGGAGCCCGCCCGATAGGCGCCGAGCCGGATCAGTTCCTCCATATCCGCATAGGTCGCCATGATCTGACGGGCCCGGGTGATGGTGGGCAGGTACGCCGGGTCGGCCGATTTCGGCATGGTCCGGGACACCGACTTCAGGATATTGATGGCGGGGTAACGGCCGCGCTCGGCAATGGCGCGCTGCATCACGATATGGCCGTCGAGGATGCCGCGCACCGCATCGGCCACCGGTTCGTTGTGGTCGTCGCCATCCACCAGCACCGTGAAGATGCCGGTGATGGAACCGGCATTGATGCCCGGCCCCGCGCGCTCCAGCAGCTTCGGCAGCTCCGTGAATACCGTCGGCGTATAGCCCTTGGCCGTCGGCGGCTCGCCGACCGACAGGCCGATCTCGCGCTGCGCCATGGCGAAGCGGGTCACGGAGTCCATCATGCACATGACGTCCTTGCCCTCGTCGCGGAAGAATTCCGAAATCGCGAGGGTGAGGTACGCCGCCTGGCGCCGCATCAGCGCGGGCTCGTCGGAGGTCGCGACTACCACCACCGCCCGCGCCAGGCCTTCGTCGCCGAGATCCTCCTGCAGGAACTCTTGGACCTCGCGGCCGCGTTCGCCGATCAGGCCGATCACCGACACGTCGGCATCGACATTGCGCGCCAGCATCGACAGCAGCACCGACTTGCCGACGCCGGAACCGGCGAAGATGCCCATGCGCTGGCCGCGGCAGCAGGTCAGGAAGGTATTGAGGGAGCGCACCCCGAGATCGAGCGGCGCGCCGACGCGGTTGCGCGAATGCGCCGGCGGCGGCGAGTTGCGGTACGGCATCGGCGCCGGGCCCTGGACCAGCGGGCCCTTGCCGTCGATCGGCTCGCCCATGGCATTGACGACCCGGCCGAGCCACGCCACCGACGGCCGCACCTGACTGGCGGCATTGGCGATCACCGCACGGCAGCCGCGGCGAACGCCTTCGAGGCCGGCGAACGGCATCACCACGGCATTATTACCGCTGAAGCCGATCACCTCGGCCGGGATGAAACGGTTGGTGCCGGTCTCGATCACAATTCGGGCGCCGACCGACATGGCGTGGATGGGCCCGGCGATTTCCACCATCAGCCCGCGCACGCCGACAACACGGCCATATATATTGACGCCGTCGATGTCGGTAATCTGCTCCGCGAGCGCTTTCATTGCGAAACCCTTAAGTTTCCGAACATTGCCGGCCGGCCCTTAACTCCGTGTTTACCCGCATCGTTAATCATTACGTCATTGTCTGAGGCGACTGAGAGCACTTGCTCTTCAGAACGAAGGGCGAGTCGATGGAGTCGGTTACCGCCGGCTCTTAATGTGGAACTTGAACGACTGCGGGAACAAAAAACGTCTTTGCTGCAATATCTTATGGCGATTCGACAAAAATTGCACGGTTTGAGCTTGCACAGGGGAATCAGGTTTTGTTAACCATATGTCGTCAGGATCCGAATCAGTTGTTCAAAGGCGTTTTTTGGTGCCGCAAGTGCGGCCGACCTGACGCCCGGAGCGGCGACTAAAGGGGACTGGCATGCGCGTTTTGCTAATAGAAGATGATAGCGCGGTCGCGCAGTCGATTGAGCTGATGCTCAAATCCGAGAGTTTTAACGTCTATACGACGGATCTCGGCGAAGAGGGCGTCGATCTCGGCAAACTCTACGATTACGACATTATCCTGCTCGATCTCAATCTCCCGGACATGTCCGGCTATGATGTGCTCAAGCAGCTGCGGGTGTCGAAGATCAAGACACCCATTCTAATCCTCTCCGGCCTCGCCGGCATCGAGGACAAGGTCAAGGGTCTCGGCGTCGGCGCTGACGACTACATGACCAAGCCTTTCCACAAGGACGAACTGGTCGCCCGCATTCATGCGATCGTGCGCCGCTCCAAAGGCCATGCCCAGTCGGTGATCCAGACCGGCGATCTCGTCGTCAACCTCGACACCAAGACGGTGGAAGTCGGCGGCCAGCGCGTGCATCTGACCGGCAAAGAATACCAGATGCTGGAGCTGCTCTCGCTCCGCAAGGGCACCACCCTCACCAAGGAAATGTTCCTCAACCATCTCTACGGCGGCATGGACGAGCCCGAACTGAAGATCATCGACGTGTTCATCTGCAAGCTGCGCAAGAAGCTGGCGAATGCATCGGACGGCCGCAACTTCATCGAAACCGTGTGGGGCCGCGGCTACGTGCTGCGCGAGCCGCACGAAGAAGAGATCCGCATCCCGGCCTGAGTGTCAGGCCGGCCTGATCATTTCGGCGAGCCGTTGCTCGCGCCTCCCGACTGAACCCCGCCGGAAACGGCGGGGTTTTTGTTTGCGACGTGAACCCCGTCGCTGCTTGCCTCGACCAACGGTACATGGGTGTATACACCCTGCATTATCGAAATTTCGGGGGCGGAATGGTTCTGCAATCTCTGGCCGGGCTGCCGGCCTTTCTGGTCTATTTCTGCACCGGCATCGTCGCCGTGATGCTGTACCTGTTCGTCTATCTGCGCATCACGCCGCATGACGAGTTCGAACTGATCCGCAACAATGTGTCGTCGGCGGCGGTCGCGCTGGGGATGAGCCTGCTCGGCTTCGTGCTGCCGGTGGTCAGCGCCATCGTGCATTCCGCGAATGTGGTGGACTGCCTGATCTGGAGCGTAGTCGCGCTGATCGTACAGGTCGCGGTGTACTACATCGTCAGGATTCCGGTGCCAAACCTCTCCGGCCGCATTGCCCAGGGCGAGATGGCGCCGGCAATCTGGCTTGGCCTCGCCTCCCTCGCCGCGGGCGCGCTGAATGCCGCCTCCATGGTCTACACGCCATGACGCCGAAGCCGGACCAATCGTTCGGAAAGCGCCAGCCGCGATTGTCGCCGGACGAGCCGCCGGCCGCGGCGAGCAAACGCTCCAGCCACGTCGCGCTGCTGCTGATGGGTACGGTCGCGCTGGGCAGCGGCGCCTACGCGCTGATGCCGCGCGAAAACTGCGATCCGAACCGGCCGCCCATCGCCGCCGGCCAACCCAGCGATTGCCAGCAGCGCTCGTCCTCCTCCGGCGGCCACGGCGGCGGTTCGTCGTCCCGCAGCAATTTCGCCAGCACGGATACCGCCTCCAGCCATTCGTCGGGACCGTCGTCCGACGCCGGCAGCAGCCATGTCGCCCGCGGCGGCTTTGGCTCGTTCATGTCGCATTTCTCCGGCGGCGGCTGAAGCCAACATGCAGCGCATCGCCTGCCGCGAACGCGACGACTGGGAGGCTACGGCCGCCGCAATGGGCTTTGCCTTTCACAGCGAAGCCGGCCAGCGCTACTGGGACGAGCGCGCCTACTACGCCTTCTCGCTCGACGAAATCGAACTCGGGATCGAGGCACCGACTTCGGAGCTCAACGCCATGTGCCGCGAACTCATCGGCCGCGCCGTTCAGGACGAGCATATTCTCCGGCGGCTGAGGATTCCGGAAGCGTTCTGGACATTGATCGCGGCCAGCTGGAAGCGTGGCGACCCCAGCCTCTATGGCCGCTTCGATTTTCGCTATGACGGGCACGGCCCGGCAAAGCTGCTGGAATACAATGCGGACACGCCGACTTCGCTGTTCGAGGCCGCGGTGTTCCAGTGGACCTGGCTCGAGCAGGCGATCGAGCGGCAGATCGTACCGAAGCGCGCCGACCAGTACAATTCGCTGCATGAAAATCTGATCGAAGCCTGGCGCCGGATCGGCACCGGACAGCGGCTGCACCTCGCCGCCGCGATGGCCAATGCCGAAGACCGCGGCACGGTCGGCTACCTCGCCGATGTCGCCAAGCAGGGCGGGCTGGATCCGGTGCTGATCGACATCGCCATGATCGGCCTGCAGGACAATGGCAACTTCGTCGATTTGCAGGACGGCCCGATCGAGCTGGCGTTCAAGCTATACCCCTGGGAATGGATGTTTCGCGAGCAGTTCGGCACGCGGCTGAAGGGCGCCTCGACGCGCTGGGTCGAGCCGCCGTGGAAGGCGATCCTGTCCAACAAGGGAATCCTGCCGCTGCTATGGGCGATGTTTCCGAACCATCCCAACCTGCTGCCGGCCTATTTCGACGACGATCCCGCAGCGGCCGGCCTCGGCACGTCCTATGTGCGCAAGCCGATCTATTCCCGCGAGGGCGCCAACGTCACGCTGGTCAGCGGCGGCAGCGCGGTTGACGCGCAGCCCGGCCCCTACGGTGCGGAGGGATTCATTCGCCAGGCGCTGGCGCCGCTGCCGAATTTTTCGGATCAGTATCCGGTACTCGGCAGCTGGCTGGTCGGCGAGGTCCCGTGCGGCCTGTCAATCCGCGAAGACGATGGCCCGATCACCGGCAACCTGTCGCGCTTCGTGCCGCACGCAATCTTGTAGGTCAGCGCGCCGGCGAGGCGGCAGCCTTCAGCGGCTGCTGCATACCCGGCACGATCGAGGGCGAGGCGCGCAGCAGGTTCGGCCGATACACGCCGCGGCGATCCGGATGCGGCTTGAAAGCGTCGGTGAGGCCAACCACGGTTTCTGCCGCGCCCAGCGCCAGGAAGCCATCGGGCTCCATCGCCTTGGCGAGCCGGCCGAAGATCTGGGTCTTCATGTCCTGATCGAAATAGATCAGCACGTTGCGGCAGAAGATCAGGTCGAACTTGCCCATGCTGCCAAAATCCTGCAGCAGGTTCAGCGGCCGGTACTGGATCATCGAGCGGATCTCGGGGCTGATCTGCCACATCTCGCCGACCTGCTTGAAGTACTTCACCAGCAACTGGATCGGCAGCCCACGCTGCACTTCGAACTGGCTGTAGATGCCGGACTTGGATTTCTCCAGCACCTGCTGCGAGATGTCGGTACCGATGATCTCGATCCGCCACCCGGCCAGCGCGGCGCCCATTTCCTTCAGGCACATGGCGATCGAATAGGGCTCCTGCCCGGTCGATGCCGCGGCACACCAGATTCGCAGACTGCGCCGGCCGGCGCGGGCCTGCATCAGCTCGGGAATGATCGCTTCGCGCAGATGGTCGAATGGAATCTTGTCGCGAAAAAAGAACGTCTCGTTGGTGGTCATCGCCTCGACCACTTCGGACGCCAGCCCGGCAGCACCGGACTTGATCTTTTGCACCAGTTCGTCGATGCCGGCGAGATTGGATTTGCGGGCCAGCGGGATCAGCCGGCTCTCGACCAGGTACTGCTTGTCCGCGGACAGATCGAGACCGGAGCGCTCTTTCAGGAACTTGCGGAGAAATTCGTAATCGACTGGCGTCATGACCGATCCCCCGAAAAGATCCGAACCAGTTTCGAAGCGATCTGGTTAAGTGGCAAAATCGCCGAGCAAATCCCGGCATTGGCAGCCGCACCCGGCATGCCCCACACCACGCTTGAAGCTTCGTCCTGAGCGATGACGTTACCGCCAGCCGCCACGATATCCTTGCCGCCGCGCATGCCATCCGAGCCCATGCCGGTCAGCACGACCGCGAGAATCGCGCCCTGCCAGGCGGTGATCGCCGATGTGAACAGCGGATCGACCGCCGGCTTGCAGAAATTCACCGGGGGACCGTCGTCCAGGGCAATGGCGATATTGGCGCCCTGCTTGACGACGCGCATGTGCTTGCCGCCCGGCGCCAGATAGATCTGGCCCGCCTTGACCAGTTCGCCGTCGATGCCTTCGCGCGCCGGACGCTTGCTGGTACGCGCCAGATGTTCGGCAAGAATGGTGGTGAAGGTCGGAGGCATATGTTGGGTGATCAGGACCGGGACGCGGTCGATCACGGTGCCGATCTCGGCGACGAGCGTCATCAGCGCCTGCGGGCCGCCGGTGGACGATCCGATCAGCAGTACGCGCGGCATGATCGCGCTGAACGGACGCTTCACCAGTTGCGCCTGCGCGGCGACCGTGATCGCCGGACGCGGCGCCGGTTCGCGCGCTGTCGGGGCGATCGACGGCGACGATGCCGATTTCAGGCGCCGTACCTTCATGCCGAGATGGCGGATCTTCTGCAGCAGATCGTGCTTGAAGATGTCGGCGGCGGCGAGTTCGCGGGTGCTTTCCGGCTTCGGGATATAATCGGCCGCGCCCAGCGACATCGCCTTGAAGCTGATCTCCGCATTGCGGCGGGTCAGCGTCGACGCCATGATGACGATCAGGTTGCGCTTTTTCGCAAGAAGCTGAGGCAAGGCCTCAATGCCGTCGAGTTCGGGCATCTCGATATCGAGCACGGCCACGTCGGGATTGATGCGCTCGACCTGGTTGACGGCGTCGAGGCCGGTGCGCAGCGATCCCACGACGGTCATGTCCGGCTCGGCTTCGATCCAGCGCGAGATCAGGCCGCGAATGACGACGGAGTCGTCCACCACCATGACCCGCAGCGGCTCATACCGCGTCGAATCCGCAACCGAGGGACTAATCACATCAATACTCATGACTCACCAGACGCAACGAACGCCACGAACGACTAACAAAATTTCTTCAATATACGCAGATCGAAAGCCGGCCCGGGTGCCGGCTCAGATCAAGCCAACTTCGTGAAACTTCGCCGACACGATTTCCTTGTCGAACGGTTTCATGATGTATTCGTTGGCGCCGGCGTGCAGCGCGCGAGCAATGTGCGCTACGTCGTTCTCCGTCGTGCAGAAGACGACCTTGGGGACATCGCCGCCGGGCATCCGGCGCAGGTTGCGCAGGAACTCGTAGCCATCCATCACCGGCATATTCCAGTCGAGCAGCACCGCATCGGGCAGCCCGCGCTTGCAGACTTCAAGCGCCTTCTCGCCGTCTTCGGCTTCGGTGATCTCGAAATCCAGACCTTCGAGGATCCGACGAGCGACTTTTCGGATGACGCTGGAGTCATCGACAACCAGACATGTCTTCATTTTAGCCTCTGCAGTTCAGTCCCGAAGGGACGTTTCCATCGCGCGTGCTGCCAGCCTTAGGCGGCCAGCTTGTCAGGCGAAATTTCAAGAATTTTGTCGACATCGAGAACGACCATCAACTGGCCTTCGAGGCGATGAACGCCGGCGGCCATCTTCGCCATCCGCGGGTCGAGATTGACCGGGTTCACTTCGCGGCTGTCATCGGCGAGCTTCAACACTTCGCCGATCGAGTCGATCAGCAAGCCGTAGGATTCGCCCCGCAGATCAACACCCACCGCCATCGGCGGCTTGCCGTCGTCGTTCTTCGGCAGGCCCAGGCGCGAACGCATGTCGATCGCCGTGACAATGCGGCCGCGCAGGTTGAGCACACCGGCCACGTCGCTGGACGACAGCGGCACGCGGGTCAGGCGTTCGGGCATGAAGACGTCCTGGACGCGGGAGATCGGCATGCCGAACAACTGTCCCCCGATCATGGTGGTAACGAACTCTGTAATCGCGCCGTCGGCGCTGTGGGTCTTGGTGGTCATCGTTACGTCCCTCATGCCGCCTGGTGAATTTCAGTGGTCTGCTCTTTCAGCGCGGCAATCAGGCCGGGTCGATCGAACTTGGCGACGTAATCGTGGAAGCCGGCGAGGCGACCGCGCTCGATGGCCGCCGGAGAGATCATCGACGACAGCGCGATGATCGGTGTGTGAGAAAGCTTGGCATCGGCACGGATGGTTTCGGCGAATTCGAAACCGTTCATGTCCGGCATTTCGATATCGGTCAGAATCGCATCGAACTCCTGGCCGGAGCGCAGCACGACGAGGCCTTCCTGCGCGTTTGTGGCGACGCGGACTTTATAGCCGGCGGCCTTGAGCACGGGCGACAGCATGTTGCGGAAAAACGCGGAGTCATCGACCAGCAGGATCGACTGCGCGGTAGCTGACACACGCATTTCCTTGCGGCTGAACCAGTCGGCGAAGGCCATCGGCAGGAAGTGGCCGACGTCGATCACTTCCGTAGCAAGGCCCTTGATGACGGCGGAGCCGAGGATGCCCTCCCGACCGCTGGCGACTTCGATGTGTAGTCGCTCTTCGACGATGTCGACGATCTCATCGACCACGAGGCCCATAGAGCGACCGTCGTCGGCGAATACCAGGATCGGCTGGGTGCCCGAGGTGCGCACCGTGACGTTCTCCATCTGCACCAGCGGCATCAGCTGGTCGCGGTACTGGACCATGTAGCGGCCGTTGGAAAGTTCGACCTTATCGACGCTGATCTCCTCGAGGCGCGTCACCAGACCAAGTGGCACCGCCTTCGGCTGTGCCGAGCCGGCACGGAACACCAGCAACGATGTCAGCTGTTCGGCGGCCATGGCGCGAGCAGCGGCGTTCTCTTCCGCGATTTCGTGCTGGCTGGACGCGGCAGCGCCGAGTTCCTGCGCGATGCCGTTCGGATCGATGATCATGATCACCGCGCCGTCACCGAGAATGGTGTTGCCCGAGAACATCCCGATGTGACGCAGCTTGGTGGACATCGGCTTGACGACGATTTCCTCGGTGTGGAAGACGCCATCGACGACGATACCGAAGGTCTGGTTGCCTACCTGCGTCACGATGATGAAGCCGTTTTCCGGATCGGTCGAGCTGCCGTCGTCGATCTTCAGGAGCTTCTTCAGGTGCATCAGCGGCAGTAGCTTGTTGCGGAGCCGCAGCACCGGAGTGTCCTTGATGCGCTCGATGCGATGCTCCGAATTGGCGCGCGCACGCACCAACTCAACCACCGCCAGCTGCGGAACGGCGAAGCGGTCGCCGCCGGCTTCGACGATCAGCGCAGAGACGATGGCCAGTGTCAGCGGAATTTTGATGGTGACGCTGGAGCCCTCGCCGGACACCGACTTGACGTCGATGGTACCGCCGATCTGATCGATATTGGTGCGCACTACGTCCATACCGACGCCGCGGCCGGATACGCTGGTGATCGCTGCCGCCGTCGAGAAGCCCGGCGCGAAGATGAACTTGTGAATCTGGGCTTCCGTCATCTTTTCGATGTCGGCTTCGGAGGCGAGCCCGTTCGAGATCGCCTTGGCCCTGATGCGGTCGGTATTCAGACCGCGGCCGTTGTCGGCGATGCAGATCAGGATGTGGCCGCCTTCATGGTAGGCGGACAGACGGATCGTGCCCTGCTCCGGCTTGCCGGACTTAACGCGTTCGGCGGGCGTCTCAAGGCCGTGGTCGGCCGAGTTGCGCACCATATGGGTGAGCGGATCCTTGATCAGGTCGAGCACCTGGCGATCGAGCTCGGTGTCGGCGCCGTGCATCTCCAGTTCGATCTGTTTGCCGAGTTCGCCGGCCAGATCGCGGACGATGCGCGGCAGCTTCTGCCAGGCATTGCCGATCGGCTGCATGCGCGTCTTCATGACGCCGTCCTGCAGTTCGGCAGTGACGGTGGAGAGACGCTGCAGCGGCACCTTGAACTCGGTGTCTTCGTGACGGCGGCTGATTTCCAGCAGCTGGTTGCGGGTCAGCACCAGCTCGGAGACCATGGTCATCATATGTTCAAGCGTGTCGACGTTGACGCGGATCGACTGGTTGGCGACCTTGTCCCCCTCGGGAGTCTCGATCTCGACGACGGATTTCTTGGGTGCAGGCTTCGGCGCGACCTTCTCGACCACGGCCACGACGGCCGGTGCAGGCGCAGCGGCGACAGGCGCCGCGACTTCGATTTCGGTTTCCTGGAAGGCACGCTCCAACTCGTCGAGCGACACCTCGCCGGGACGCAATTCGCGCTCCAGGGTCGGCACCACCAGCGGCGCCGATTCGACGGCGGCCGGGACGATCGAAGGCGCCGGAGTATTCATCGATTCCATGCCCTTCTCGACCATATGATGAAGTTCGCCGATCAGATCTTCGTCAATGCCCTCCGGTTCGGATTCGGTGGCTTCAAGCCGCCCGAGAATTTCCTTGATGCGGTCGATGGTGGTCAGGATCAGCGTAACCGCTTCCCCGGTCACCGGCATTCCGTCGCGGAACTTGCCCATCAATGTCTCGGCGGCATGCGCCAGAGCTTCCAGACGTGGCAGACCGAGAAAGCCGCACGTGCCTTTGATCGTATGAACCAGGCGGAAAATATTATCCAAAATTTTTGCGTTGTTCGGATCCTGCTCGAACCGGACCAGCTGATTGTCAACCGTATCCAGGCTCTCGTTGGTTTCCGTCAAAAATTCGCGCAGAAGATCATCCATGAAATTGGCCTTCGCACTCCGTGCTCGCGACTCTCGCTACGCATCTCGGAGTGTGGCCACTTTCACTGCAAAGCGTTTAATATTGGTTGAGTATTGGAAAAAGAATGGGATGAACAAATGCACAAGATATTTGCCGGGACTCGCGAACGGTTCTGGTAACCGTTCGTTAACGCTGCGCGCCCGGCCGGCCGTTCAGGACGCCGTCACGACGATGGCTTCGCCCTCGGGAGCAAGCACGACCTTGAGCCCGCAGGCCTGCGCGAGCAGCCGCGTGTAGTAAGGCTGTACGGCGTGGGCATCGACGGAGCCGGAATGCTCCGCGCCCAGCAATTCGACGATGTTCTGCGGCAGCCGCGCGTTCAGCCCGGTGGCGTTGACACGGAAGCCGAGCGCATCGCCCTCGCCGACCTGGTCCACCGTCAGCACGCCGCCGCGCGGGATCGTCTGCTGCGCGATCACCATCATGTTGAGCAAAAGCTTGACCTTGTTCTTGGGCAGCAGGACGCGCGGCAGATTCCATTCGATCCTGGTCTTGGCGTCCTCGAGATGGCCACGCGCCATGGTCTGGGCGTCGCCGAGGTCGATCTGCGCGCCGGCCGAACCGGCAGCGCCAAACGCCAAGCGGCAGAACTGCAGGCGCAAAGAGGCCGTCCTGGCGCTCTTGCGGATCAGGTCGAGGGCGAATTCGCGGTCTTCCGGCTTCGGGTTGTCGTCGAGCACTTCGAGCCCGTTGACGATGGCGCCGACCGGACTGATCAGGTCGTGGCAGACCCTTGAGCACAACAGCGCCGCCAGTTCGAGAGCGTCGGGGGCCGGACCGGGAGAAGGAGTGCCAGACATGGGAAATGCTCCAGGGAGGCCGTGCGCATGAACGGCGAATCAAGCAATTGCTTTACGGTTTGATACACTGTGAGGGCGGATGCGGCCACCACAAGGCGGGCGACCGCGCAGAACCGGATTCGCCGGCGTAAGCCAGGCCAGAATAACGTACGGGAATGACATGCAGGCGGGACTTGTTGATGAGTAAGGAATTGCCGCCAGCACTCGATCTTGACGACGCCGCCGCGCTGCTGGCGCCGCTCACCGAACTGGTAGCCCGCGCCGGCGAGGCGATCCTCGCGGTCAACCGCACCGTCATGACTGTCGATGGCAAGGCCGATGGCTCGCCGGTAACCGAGGCCGACCTCGCCGCCGACCGCGTCATTGCCGAGGGACTGGCGCGGCTGTTTCCAAACATTCCCTCGCTGTCGGAGGAGCGCCTGCATTTGGCCTGCCCGCCTTATACCTGCAGTCTCTTCCTGATCGATCCGCTGGACGGCACCAAGGAGTTTGTCGCCGGCCGCGCCGAATTTACCGTCAACATTGCGCTGGTCGTCAACGGGACCCCGCTGCTGGGCATCGTTGGCGCCCCGGCGCTGGGGCTGATCTGGCGCGGTCTGATCGGCCGCGGCGCCGAACGCATCGCGCTGGGCGCCGACCTGTCGATCCTCGATGTGACGCCGATCCGGACCCGGGCCATGCCCGGCCCCGGCGCGCCGTGGGTGGCCGCGGTGAGCCGTTCGCATGGCGACAGCCGTTCTGAGGCTTTCATCGACGCCCGACCCGGCGCGATCCGCCAAGAGGTCGGCTCCGCGGTGAAATTCTGCCGCGTCGCCGAAGGCGTTGCCGACATCTATCCGCGGCTGGCCCCGACCTGCGAATGGGATGTCGCCGCGGGCCACGCCGTGCTGGTCGCGGCCGGTGGCATTATCACCGACGGGCACGGCGCCCCGGTGCGTTTCGGCGGCAACCGGATCGACTTCATCGTCCCGGAGTTCATCGCCTGGGGCGATCCCACGGCCGCCGGTCGCTGACTATTGCGACATCGTTTCCTGAACGCCGGGCCAGCGCTTACGCGCCTGCTTCAGGAAATTGGCGGGGGAGGCAGCGAAGGCATCGCGGCTTTCTTCGCGGCCGAACAGATAGAGGCGATTTTCCAGGATCAGCCATATCTGCGGATTGCCGGCATAGGCGACGCCGCGGGCGGCATCCACCGGATCGTAGCCGCCGAATTGTGGGCCGTAGATCGCCGGATAGGCGGCGAACGACGCCCGGTTGCCCTCGTTGCGAAACCGCCAGACCACACCTTCTTTGGACAGTTCATAGTCGGCGATGCCCAGCATCGGCCGGGCGTCGGTGAAATAAGCCACCGGATCGAAACCGCTGAGAGCCAGCCCCGTAAATCGATTGGCGACGACTCGCTCCGTCGTCGCCGCCAGTGAAAGCGCCGGCACGCCCGCAGTCGCCAGCAGCGCGATCAAGGCGATTCGGCGGCGCCACGCTTTCAATTCTCGCCGTTGTGCCGTCATAGTTGATACCGATAGTATAGGGAGTCGGGGACACTGACCGTAACTCTAAAGCGATGCCTGTCAGCATCCGGTTAAAGCTGCGGTCTTAATTTCAATACCTAGGGGTTCTTTCATGACCTTCGCATCACGCTTGGCAGCGCTGGCGCTCGCAGCGGCGGCGTTTGCGCTTTCACCCGCGTCCGCCCAGCAACCGCAGCGCCCGCCGCAGCAGGCCGCCGCGCCCAGCACCTATGGGCCGGACGAGTTGACCAATGCGGGGCACCGCTTCTTCGGCAACGTGTCGCGCGGCCTGGCCTCGGTGATCGAGCGCGCCGTCAGCCAGTGGGGCCTGCCCAACGGCTACATCCTCGGCGAGGAAGGTTCCGGCGCCATTGTGGCCGGGCTGCGCTACGGCGAAGGCACGCTCTATACCAAGAACGCCGGCGACCTCCGGGTCTACTGGCAGGGCCCCTCTGTCGGCTTCGACTGGGGCGGCGACGGCGCCCGCACCATGACGCTAGTCTATAACCTGCCGGCCACCAACGCGATCTACCAGCGCTTCGGCGGCATCGACGGCTCTGCCTACATCATCGGCGGCTTCGGCATGACGGCGCTCACCGCCAACAACATCGTGCTGGTGCCGATCCGGTCCGGTCTCGGCCTGCGGCTCGGTGCCAATATCGGCTACCTCAAGTTCACGCCGAGCGCGACCTGGAATCCATTCTGACCCCGG
>NZ_JAQGJD010000360.1 GCF_028290785.1 Tardiphaga sp.
AGCATGCCGGCGGCGGTCATCAGCATCGCCAGCGGAATCACCAGCGCGGCGACCAGCGCCGCGCGAAAATTGCCGAGCAGCAGGAACAGTACGACGATCACCAGCAAGGCGCCTTCGCCGAGGTTGCTGGCAACGGTCTTGATCGTCGCGTCCACCAGCGTCGTGCGGTCAAGCAGGGCGGTGAGTTCGATGCCGGCCGGCAGGGTCTTGCGAAGTTCTGCCAGCTTGGCATCGACCGCGGCGGCCACGGTGCGGCTGTTGCTGCCGATCAGCATCAGCGCGGTGCCGATCACCACTTCGTGGCCGTTCATGCTGGCGCTGCCGGTGCGGATTTCGCCGCCAATCTCGACACGGGCGACATCGCTGACGCGCACCGGCACCCCGCCACGGGTGCTGACCACGACATGGCCGATGTCGTCCGGCGTCTCCAGCCGTCCGCCGGACCGCACCACAATGCCTTCGCCGTTGCGCTCGATCGTGCTGGCGCCGCGGCTGACATTGCTGGCCTCGATGGCGCGGACGATGTCGGCGAAGGACAGGTTCATCGCGATGAGCCGGGCCGGATCGGGCTGCACCTGGTACTGCTTCGTAAAGCCGCCGATGGAATCGACGCCGGCCACACCGGTGACGCCACGGATCTGCGGCTTGACGATCCAGTCCTGCACCGTGCGCAGATAGGCCGCGCGGGCGACGTCGGTGGTGAGGCGCTCGCCTTCCGGGGTGACGTAGACGCCATCGCCAGGCGAATAGGCGATCGACCACATGTAGATTTCGCCGAGGCCGGTGGAGATAGGCCCCATCTTCGGATCGACATTGGGCGGCAGCGCGGCGCGCAACTCGATCAACCGCTCGTTGACCTGCTGACGCGCGAAATAGATGTCGGTCGCCTCGGCGAACACGGCGGTGACCTGCGAAAATCCGTTGCGCGAGATCGAGCGCGTGCTTTCCAGCCCGGCGATCCCCGCCAGCGCAGTCTCGATCCGTAGCGTCACCTGCTTCTCGATTTCTGCCGGCGACAGCGACGGCGCGGTGGTGTTCACCTGCACCTGTTTGTTGGTGATATCCGGCACCGCGTCGATCGGCAGCCGCATCAGCGACCATGCGCCGAACAGCGCCGCGGCGAGACTGAGTAGCACGACGATCCAGCGGCGTTGGATCGAGAGATGGAGGATTTGGCGGATCATCTGGAGTCTTTCATGGCGTGCTTCCGGCTTTCGCGGTCGTCATTGCGAGGAGCTCTTGCGACGAAGCAATCCAGCCTGCGCGTGGCCTTCTGGATTGCTTCGCTTCGCTCGCAATGACGCCCGCAGATGACCGAGTTCATTCGCTTCTAGTGCTGATGCTCGACGGCGGCCTTGCCGAGGTCGGCCTTGAGGACGAAGCTGTTGGCGGTGGCGATGCGCTCGCCGGGCTTCAGGCCTCCGGTGATTTCCGCGACGCGGCTGTCCTGCCGGCCGAGGGTCACCTTTCGGGCTTCGAAACCCTCCGGCGTGCGGACGAACACGACCGGGTCGCGCTCGATCGTCTGCAGCGCCGATTTCGGCACCACCAGATCCGCGGGCGTGTGATCGACCGGGATTTCCGCCGAGACGAACGCGCCCGGCCGCCATTTGCGATCGGCATTATCTACCGAAGCGACGACGCGCGCCGCACGGGTGTCCTTGTCGAGCAGCGGGCTGATGAACATGATGGTGGCAGGCGAGGTCGCACGGCCGGCTGCGATGGTGATCTGCTGGCCCTCGCGGATGTCGGCGAGATCGGCAGGGGACACCGCGAGTTCGACCCAGACCACGGCGAGATCGACGATGGTGAACAACTCGCTTTCCTGGCCTTCGCGGCCGACCAGCGATCCCAGTTCGACGCGGCGTTCGGCGATGCGGCCGGAGATCGGCGCGCGCAACTCCTGCCGCCGCAGCGTTTCCACCGGCTGCTGCGGCAGCGCCTCGATCTGCTCGGCGCTCAGGCTGAGGGCAAACAGTTTTTGCCGCGACAGTTCGAGCTTGACCCGGGCATCCTCGAAGGTGGTACGGGCACGCAAGAAGTCGTTCTCGCTCATCACCTTGCCGTCCCACAGCGTCTTGGCGCGGTTGAACAGCGTTTGCTGCAGGTCGGACACCAGCCGGGCCGCGAGGTACTCGCTCTTGGCATCGGCCACCTCGCGGCTTTCGATCACGGCCACCACCTCGCCGGCGGTCACGGCATCGCCGATCCGCTTGCGCAACTCGGCGACGGTGCCGAGCAGGCGCACCGCGATGCGCGCGATATGGTCGCCGCTCGGCACGATGGCGCCGGGCACGGTTATCTGCCGGGTGAGCGTGCCGCCGCGGACATCCTCGACCGCGAATTTACCGGCCTCGATCTGCTGCGCGCTAAGTTTGACCGAGGCCTCGTCGTGATGCGCTGGCTTTGCGTCGGGCGTCTCGTCGTGCGCATGCGAGGGCAGTACCATGCCGAGCAACAGCGCGGCCGCTCCTAGAATCCTGATCATGAGAATGGTCCCGCACCCGGCGCGAGGCGCCTGTGCCGTGTTGATCCAAGTGTCCATGCATCGGCTGCCGCACCGTCGTGGGACGGTGGACATGCCTTCGGCCTCAAGGGGCCGCAGGGAGGATCAGGTGCGGGGCGGTTTGAACAGCGGCAGCCCGGCGAGCGACGCGGGCGGATGATTTCTCGCAAAGCCGGGAGCGGGCAGGGGATGGTCCACCGGTAGGCCGATCACGGTCGCGGCCTGCGTGGTGACGTGGGACAGGCAATGGCCGCTATGGGCGGGCAACTGCTGGTCCGGCCGATCCGGCGGCGTGCCGCTGTCGTTGGTCATGGTGACGGCAGACGAATCGGCGAAAGCGAAGCCATCGCCGGCGCAATGGATCAGCGACAGCAGCAGGCCGAGCGTCAGCGCCAGCACGAACGGCAGCCGCCGCAGGCGGCGGGCTGCTGAAGTCAACGTGCTGGGGGCGGGCTGCGTCATCGCGCTTTCAGTGGGCCGCGCGGGTGCGGCGTTTTCAAGGTTTGATCAGACCACATGGTCCGGCGCCAGCGAACATGGTGACGCAGCCGAGGTCTCGACCTGAATGGTTGCGTGTTCGATGCCGAAATCGCGCTTCAGGCGGTGCGCGACGTCCATCAGGTAGGCGTCGCCCGGTGGGCCGGCGGGGATCACCATATGGCAGGTCAGGGCGATCTCGGTGGTGCTCATCGGCCAGATGTGCAGGTCATGCACCCCCTTCACGCCGGAACATTGCTCGAGATAGCCACGCACTGCGGCGGGATCGATGCCGCGGGGGACTGCGCTCAGCGACATCGCGGTCGAATCGCGGAGCAGGCTCCAGGTGCCCCAGACGATCAGCGCGCTGATCGCGAGGCTGGTGAGCGGATCGAGCCAGTTCCAGCCGGTATAGAGGATGACCAGGCCCGCCAGCACCAACGGCAGCCGCCGCAGGCGGCGGGCTGCTGAAGACAACGTGCTGGGGGCGGGCTGCGTCATCGCGCTTTCAGTGGGCCGCGCGGGTGCGGCGTTTTCAAGGTTTGATCAGACCACATGGTCCGGCGCCAGCGAACATG
>NZ_JAQGJD010000401.1 GCF_028290785.1 Tardiphaga sp.
CGCTCGGCCCATGAAGAGTTCGCCAGCCTGCCGGTGCGGCGCGCGGCACCGCAGTCGATGTTCCCAAAGCAGCAGCCCGAGGCGCCGCCGACGCTGGCGATGCTGCGATTCGAGCCCCCCGAGATAACGCCGTCCGCACCCGTGGCTGAAGCCACCAGGGGGGCACCGCAAGAGTCACTGCCGACCTCCGTTACGCCGGTGGAGGCGCAAGCCACCGCCGAGCCCGACAAGCAGGCGGCCCTTGGCGCGGCCGGGGCGCCGGAGGGTACGCCGGCCGAAGTCGCGAAGCCGGAGCCGACGAAGCTGGAGACGCCGACGACCGTCGCTTTGGCGCCGGTGGCTGCCGCGCCGCCCGCACCGGCTCCCGAGATCGCCGCGTCAGCGCCGGCCGCCATCTTGTCGGTGGAAACACCCGCGGTCGATCAGCCGGCGACCACGCTGACCGACGCCGACACCAAACTGGCTTCGACGAAGATCGCGACGCTGGGCGGCCCGCCGGTCACCATCGAGCAGCCGGTAGCCACCAAGCCCGTGGTCGCGCGCGCGGTCGCTCCGGTGAAGAAAAAAGCCAAACCGGCTCCCGCCAAAAAACACCGCGTGGCAGCACGGGCGACATCCACCGCCGCCGCACCGGCGCAGACCGATCCGTTCGGGCAGCCGTTCCCGCGCTAGGCGTTCACGCCGGTCCGGTGGCCACCGGCGGGCCGTCGGCCTGGCCCCAATCGGCCCAGGAGCCGTCGTACAGTGCCGAGCCACGGACGCCGAGCCGATACAGCGCCAGCGTCAGCACCAGCGCCGACACGCCGGAACCGCAGGTGGTGACGATCGGCTTGCCGAGATCCACCCCCGCTCCCGTGAACGCCGCGCGCAACTCGTCGAGCGACTTCATCGTGCCGGTGCTGGCGTCGAACAGCCTCGCATAGGGCACGTTACGGCTGCCGGGAATGTGGCCGGCGCGAAGGCCCGGCCGGGGCTCCGGTACGCTGCCTTCGAAACGCGGTTGCGGCCGCGCATCGATCAGTTGCTCTGCCCGGCTGTCGAGATTGCCGACCACCTGCTGCCGGCTGCGCACGAAGTTCGCATCGAAGCTTGCGTCATAGCTGGCCGGCTCCGGGTCGGCTTCGCCGCTCTCGACCGGGCGGCCTTCGGCGCGCCATTTCTGCAAGCCGCCGTCGAGCACGCGCACGTCGGCATGGCCGAAAGCGAGAAACATCCACCACGCGCGCGGCGCAGCCACCCAGCCGCCGGCATCGTAGATCACCACCGTGTCCGCGTTGGAGATGCCGAGCGCGCCGACGCCATCGGCGAAGTGGCCCTCGCTGGGAAACATGTGCGGCAGCGCGATGCCGTGATCGCTGATGACATCGACATCGAAGAACGCCGCGCCGGGGATGTGTGCTCCGAGAAAGTCTTCCTTCGGCAACGGAGTGACGCCCGGCAGCTTGAATGATGCGTCGAGCACCTTGACGGAGGGGTCATTGAGGTGGTCGGCAAGCCATTCGGTGGAGACGAGCGGATCGGTGATGGTGGTCATGGCGTCCCTTAATCATTTGCTTCGATGGAGAGTTGTCACTGAGCCCGCCGTCGTCCTTCGAGGCCTTCGCTGCGCTCGGCACCTCAGGATGACGACTATCAGGACCTGTCGGAGCCGTCATCCTGAGGTGCTCGCCGGCTTCGGCGAGCCTCGAAGGACGGCGGCGGTGAACTCAATCCTTCGCCTTGCGCGGCTCGACCTTCTCGACGGCGCCGCCGGCGTCGAGCCAGGCGGCGAAGCCGCCGGCCATGTGGGCCACCGGAGAGAGGCCCATGTCGTGCGCGGTCTTGGCGGCCAGCGCGGAACGCATCCCGCCGGCGCAGTGAAAAATGAACTTCTTGTTCTCCTGAAACACCGGCTTGGCATAGGGGCTTTCCGGATCGATCCAGAATTCCAGCATGCCACGGGTGCAGGAGAACGCACCGGGTATCCGGCCGTCGCGCTCGATCTCCCGGGGGTCGCGGATGTCGATCAGGATCACGTCGGACTTTTTTGCAGCCTCGATCGCCTCCGCCGCGCTCATCACCTCGACCAGCGCGTTGGCCTCGTCGATCATCGCCTTGATGCCGCGAATGATGGTCTGCGTCATGATTTTCGCACCAGTTCTTTCATCGCGGCTTCCAGGCCCTCGATGGTCAGCGGATACATCCGCTCGGAAAACAGCCGCCGAATGAGGGTGGTGGATTCCGAATAGTCCCAGTGCCGCTTGGCCACCGGATTGAGCCAGATCGCGTTGGGATAGGTTTGCGTAACACGTTCGAGCCAGACCGCACCGGCCTCCTCGTTGACGTGCTCGACCGAGCCACCCGGCACCATCACCTCGTAAGGCGACATCGAGGCGTCGCCGACGAACACGACTTTATAGTCATGCGGATATTTGTGCAGCACATCCCAGGTCGGCGTGCGGTCGGTGAAGCGGCGGCGGTTCTGCTTCCACACGCCCTCATAGAGGCAGTTGTGGAAATAGAAATATTCCATGTGCTTGAATTCGCTCTTCGCCGCCGAGAACAATTCCTCGACTTGCTCGACATGGGAATCCATGGACCCGCCGATGTCGAAGAACACAAGTACCTTGACCGCGTTGCGCCGCTCCGGCCGCATGTGGACGTCGAGATAACCGTGGTTGGCGGTTTCCTTGATGGTGGTGTCGAGATCGAGTTCGTCCGGCGCCCCGGTGCGGGCGAATTTTCGCAAGCGCCGCAGCGCCACCTTGATGTTGCGGATGCCGAGCTCGACATTGCCGTCGAGATCCTTGAACTCACGGCGGTCCCAGACTTTTACGGCGCGGCGATGCCGGCTTCTGTCCTGGCCGATCCGCACGCCCTCGGGATTGTAGCCTTCGGCGCCGAACGGCGAGGTGCCAGCGGTGCCGATCCACTTGCTGCCGCCCTGGTGGCGGCCCTTCTGTTCCTTCAGCCGCTCGCGCAGGGTTTCCATGAGCTTGTCCCAGCCCATCGCCTCGATCTGCTTCTTCTCTTCCTCGGTCAGGTATTTTTCCGCGAGTTTCTTCAGCCATTCGGCGGGGATTTCGGCCTTGTCGATACCATCGAGCAGGCTTTCCAGCCCCTTGAATACCGTGCCGAACACCCGGTCGAACTTGTCGAGGTTGCGCTCGTCCTTCACCAATGCGGTCCGGGACAGATAATAAAAATTCTCGATCGACTGCTCCGCCAGGTCGGCGTTCAGCGCCTCCATCAGCGTGAGGTATTCGCGCAGCGTCACGGGGACCTGCGCATCGCGCAGCGATGTGAAAAATTGTAGGAACATGTCGCGCAGTTTGCCCGCGCGCGCCTGCCCGTCAAGGGCAGCGGCGGAATTCCTGCCAGAACCTCACCGCTGATGCCGCGGGGCGGGAAATGGCCGGACCGGCGGTCTGGACCTGCGTGGTTTTTCATCTAGTGTTGAGACCGCGCGGCGGGCATCGTCATGCCACTCCTGGCGGCATTGCAGCGCGCGCCGGCGCGTCATTTCAGGGGGAAGACATGGGAATTGAATCAATCGTCGTATGGCTGATCGTCGGCGCGGTTGCCGGCTGGCTGGCCGGGCTGATCGTCACCGGGGGCGGCTTCGGCCTGATCGGAAACATGGTCATTGGCATCATCGGCGCGGTCGTAGCCGGCTGGTTGCTGCCGCAGCTCGGCGTTAATCTCGGAAGCGGCATCGTTCGCGCCATCATCAATGCCGCGATCGGCGGCGTGATCGTGCTCGTCGTGCTCGCCCTCATCAGGCGCTGACGCCCACTCGCCAAGTCACTGCGACCGCCGTCCCGGCGGTCGTTTCATGTCCAGACGCCGCCACCCCGCGCGACAAGTACAACAAGGCAACTCTCGATGAAATTCACCGGCACCAAGAACTATGTCGCCACCGACGACCTCAAGGTCGCGGTCAATGCCGCCATCGTGCTGGAGCGGCCGCTGCTGGTGAAGGGCGAGCCCGGCACCGGCAAGACCGTGCTGGCCGAGGAAGTAGCGAAGGCTCTCGGCGCGCCGCTGCTGACCTGGCACATCAAGTCCACCACCAAGGCGCAGCAGGGCCTGTACGAATACGACGCGGTGTCGCGGCTGCGCGACAGCCAGCTCGGCGATGCCCGCGTCTCGGACATCGGCAACTACATCAAGCGCGGCAAATTGTGGGAGGCGTTCACGCATCCCGAGCGCCCCGTGCTGCTGATCGACGAGATCGACAAGGCCGACATCGAATTCCCCAACGATCTCTTGCTCGAACTCGACCGCATGGAATTCCACGTCTACGAGACCGGCGAGACCATCAAGGCCGTCAAGCGCCCGATCGTGATGATCACCTCGAACAACGAGAAGGAACTGCCCGACGCGTTCCTGCGTCGCTGCTTCTTCCACTACATCAAGTTCCCTGACATCGAGACCATGAACCAGATCGTCGAGGTGCATTTCCCGGGCATCAAGCAGCGGCTGGTAGCGGAAGCGATGCGGATCTTCTTCGAAGTCCGCGACGTGCCCGGCCTGAAAAAGAAGCCATCCACGTCCGAACTGCTGGACTGGCTGAAGCTGCTGCTCAACGAGGACATGACGCCGGAAACGCTTCGGGAGCGCGACCCGCGAAAACTGATCCCGCCGCTGCACGGCGCGCTGCTGAAGAACGAGCAGGACGTGCACCTGTTCGAACGGCTGGCGTTTCTGAACCGAAGAGAAGTTTGAGCCTAATGTCGGCGCGGCCGTAGGATGGGTTGAGCGTCTTCGCGAAACCCATCTATCCCACCCGGCACCGTTGATGGGTTTCGCAAGGGCTCAACCCATCCTACGCGCAACGCGCTCCAGCGCGGTGCCGAAGCGCGCCATGCCCGGCCTCGTGCCGGGCATCCACCACGGCGCGGAACATCGTGGATGGCCGGGACAGACCCGGCCATGACGCGGAGAGGACGACGCAAATAGCCGCTTCCGGTATCCGGAGGCGGCTTTTTCGTGCCTGAGGCCATAAACACGCCATTCCAGTATACATAAACTGGCTTTCCAAACCGAAAAGACCGAGATATCCTGCCTCTAATCGATTTCCTGTATACATCTTGAATTCTACATATTCGGAGGACGCCGCGATGACCGCTCCCTTCCCCATGAATGCCTGGTACGCCGCCGCCTGGGATATCGACATCAAGCACGCGCTTTTTCCGCGCACGATCTGCAACAAGCATGTGGTGATGTACCGCAAGGCCGACGGCAACATCGCCGCGCTGGAGGATGCCTGCTGGCATCGCCTGGTGCCGCTGTCCAAGGGCCGGCTCGACGGCGACACCGTGGTCTGCGGCTATCACGGGCTGAAATACAACGCGCAGGGCCGCTGCACCTACATGCCCTCGCAGGAGACCATCAATCCGTCCGCCTGCGTGCGTTCTTATCCTGTCGTGGAGCGGCATCGTTTCGTCTGGCTGTGGATGGGCGATCCGGCGCTGGCCGATCCGGCTCTGGTGCCGGACATGCACTGGAACGACGATCCGCTGTGGGCCGGCGACGGCAAGACCATCCACGCCAAGTGTGACTGGCGCCTGGTGGTCGACAATCTGATGGACCTGACCCACGAGACCTTCGTGCACGGCTCCAGCATCGGCCAGGAAGACGTCGCCGAAGCGCCGTTCGACGTCAGCCATGGCGACAAGACGGTCACCGTGACGCGCTGGATGAAAAACATCGAGCCGCCGCCGTTCTGGGCCGCGCAGCTTGGCAAGACCGGCCTGGTGGACCGCTGGCAGATCATCCGCTTCGAGGCCCCGGCCACGGTCAACATCGACGTCGGCGTGGCGCCCGCCGGCACCGGCGCGCCGGAGGGCGACCGTTCGCAGGGCGTCAACGGTTTCGTGCTCAACACCATGACGCCGGAGACCGAGACCACCTGCCACTACTTCTGGGCTTTCGTGCGCAACCACCGCATCACCGAGCAGAAGCTCACCACGGAAATCCGCGAAGGCGTCTCCGCCATCTTCCGCGAGGACGAGATCATCCTGGAAGCGCAGCAGCGCGCCATGAGCGAGAATCCGGACCGCGTGTTCTATAATCTCAACATCGATGCCGGCGCGATGTGGACGCGAAAAGTCATCGACCGCATGGTCGCGAAAGAAGCCACGCCCAAAGCGCTGCAGGCGGCGGAGTAGCATCATGAGCGAGCGCGAATCCGAGCGTTCGGTGTCCCAGACCGTGCGCGCCCAGATGGCGCTGCGCGACCTGATCCTGTCCGGCAGCCTGCGGCCCGGCGAACGCATCAGCGAATTGCAGGCGGTAGAGATCACCAGCGTGTCGCGCACCCCGGTGCGGCTCGCTCTGGTGCGGCTGGAGGATGAAGGCCTGCTGCAGGCGATCCCGTCTGGCGGCTTCATGGTGAAGGCGTTCTCCGAACGCGACATCCTCGATTCCATCGAGCTGCGCGGCACGCTGGAAGGCCTTGCCGCGCGCTTCGCCGCCGAGCGTGGCGCCAGCGCCCGCAGCCTCGAGCCGCTCAAGGAATGCCTCGCCGACCTCGACCAGCTGGTGCGGCAGGACCCGATCTCGGTGGAAGCGTTTTCGGCCTACGTCACTTTGAACGCGCGATTTCACGCGCTGCTCACCGAACTCTCCGGCAGCGCGCCGGTGATCCGGCAGATCGACCGCGCCTCGGCGATGCCATTCGCCTCGCCAAGCGCCTTCGTGATGGCGCAGTCGGCGCTGCCCGAGGCGCACAACATCCTGCTGATCGGGCAGGAACACCATCGCATCGTCGTCGATGCCATCGAGAACCGCGAGGGCGCGCGCGCCGAGGCGATCATGCGCGAGCACGCCCGGCTCGCGGTGCGCAATCTGCGGCTGGCGCTGCGCAACCGCAACCATCTCGATTTGCTGCCGGCGCTGGCGCTGCTGACATCGGCAACATCGGACTGATCGGAGAACGCCATGCGCTTTGCCGAACACTGGATGGGATGCACGGTCGCCGCCTTGCGCGACGTCGCACCCAGCATTCGCGAGATCACGCTGAGCCCAGATGCGCCAGTGGCGCCCTACCCGCTCGGCAGCCACGTCAATGTCGGCCTGCTGATCGACGGCCAGCCACAGACGCGGTCCTATTCGCTGGTCGGCGAACGCCAACCCGATCGCCTGCGCATCGCCGTGCGGCTGGCGCCGGACAGCCGCGGCGGCTCGCGGGCGATGTGGAATTTGCAGCCGGGCGCGCGGCTAGAAGTCTCCAGCCCGTCGTCGCTGTTCGAAATCGACTGGACCCGCAACACCTACTGCCTGATCGCCGGCGGCATCGGCATCACACCCATTACTGGAATCGCCGGAGCTCTCAAGCAGAGGGAAGGCATCGATGTCCGGCTGCACTATGCGGTGAAGTCGCGGGCCGAGGCGGCCTATCTCGAGGAATTATCCGAACTGCTCGACGACCGCCTGATCGTTCATGCCAGCGACGAGACCGCGCGACTGGACTTTGCGGCCACCTTTGCGGCCCTGCCCGCCGACGCCATCGCCATCCTGTGCGGACCGATGCGGATGCTGGAAGCGGCGCGGCGCGCCTGGAACGACGCCGGCCGCGCACCGACCGACCTGCGCTACGAGACGTTCGGCTCCAGCGGACTGCTGCCGACCGCAGAGTTTCGCGTCCGCCTGAAAGACTCCGGCGCCGAGATCGTCGTACCGCAGAACCGCTCGATGCTCGCTGCCTTGAACGACGCCGGCTATGAGGTGATGTCGGACTGCGAACGCGGCGAATGCGGCGTCTGCGCCATCGACGTGATCGCGATCGACGGTGAGATCGACCACCGCGATGTGTTCTTCAGCGACCACCAGAAACAAGAGAACGCGAAAATCTGCCCGTGCGTCTCGCGCGCCATCGGCACTGTGACGGTGGATACGCTGTATCGGCCTGACGCGATCTGATCCCTTTCAAGATATCGTAGGATGGGTTGAGCTCTTTGCGAAACCCATCGGCAGAGGGTGATGGGTTCGCAAAGAGCTCAACCCATCCTACGCCCGATGATCCCGTTTAGGGAGTTGTCCGAGACAGGGCCAGCAACGAAACGAGCGACAGCAGCAGCACCGCAGCGCCGTAGCTAAAGGCCACGTTGTCCAGCCCGATCAGCGGGACCGACAAGCCGGCGATTACGGCTGGCAGACTGAAAGCCAAGTAGGATTGCACGTAGAACGTCGACAGCAGCCCGGCGCGCTGGTCGGGATGCGCCGTGGGCAGCAGGGTGCGCAGCGTGCCGGAGAAGGTGGCGCCAAATCCGACGCCGGCAATCATGGTGCCGCCGAGCAGCGCGGCCACCTGCTGCTGCTGGATTCCGAGCAGGGAAACGGCGACGCCGAGCGCCAACGCGCCGGTGCCGAACATCAGCAGGCGCCGCGCCGGCCAGTTTCTCAGCGTCGCCACCGCGACCGCCGCGGTCAGCATCAGCGCCGACACCACCACGCCGCCGGTCCATGGCGACACCACATGCATGGTCGTCGCGACCACCGTCGGCATCAGCGACAGGTAGAAGCTGCCCAGCGCCCAGCCCGCCACGTTGGCGGGCGTCAGCCGCAGCAGGACCGGCCGCGATTGCGCGGGCACGCTGAATTGCGGCCATAGCGACGCCAGCGCACCGGCCTTTCGCGAACCGCTCTCCGCCATGAACCACAGCAGCACGATCATCACCACGGTGAGCCCGAATAATACTTCATAGACCGCATGCAACGGGTCGGGCGCGAACGTCAGCAGCACCACGGCACCGAGCGATCCTGCCGACAGTCCCAGAAAAGCGGTGATGCTGTTGAGCAAGGGTCCGCGTTCCCTGTTGGTATCGAGGATCGCGGCGCCCAGCGCCGTCGTCCCGATGCCGACGCAGACCCCCTGGACGGCGCGGGCCAGTATCAACTGGCCGAGTCCGGCAGCTTCGGCGAACAGCACCATCGCCACGGCGTTAATGAGCAGCGCTGCCAGGATCACCGGCTTGCGTCCGACATAATCGGACAGCCCGCCCACCGTCAGCAGCGCCGCGAGCAGGCTGACGACGTAGACCGCGAACACCACCGTGATCCAGAACGGCGTCAGATGCATCGTTTCCTGATACAGCCGGTACAGCGGCGTCGGTGCGCTGCTGCTGGCCCCGATCAGAAGCGCGCCCAGAAAGCTGTAGATCGTCATGGCACCGTGAGACAGCCTGCGCGACGCAGCTATCACCGCGCCTTCTCGTTCAGTTGGTAGGTCAGGTGCGCTTTCACTGTCGGCCATTCGCTGGCGATAATGCTGTACACCACGGTGTCGCGCAGCGTGCCGTTCGGCGCGATCTGGTGGTTGCGCAAGATGCCATCGTATTTGGCGCCGAGCCGCTCGATGGCGCGGCGCGACTGCTGGTTGAAGAAGTGCGTGCGGAATTCCACCGCGATACAATCCAGCGTCTCGAAAGCATGACCCAACAACAGCAGCTTGCACTGGGTGTTGAGTGCGGTGCGCTGCACCCGCTTGGCATACCAGGTCGAGCCGATCTCGACGCGGCGGTTGGCGGCATCGACATTCATGTAGGTGGTCATGCCGGCGACCTTGCCGTCGACATCCAGCACGGTGAACGGCAGCATTGCGCCGGAAGCCTGCAGGGCCAGCCGGCGCTCGATCTCGGCTGGCATCTTCTCCGCCGTGGGAATCGCGGTGTACCAGATCGCCGAGAGGTCGCCGATGGCCTCGATCAGGCCATCGCGCTGGTCGGCTGAGAGAGGAACGAGCCGGGCATGAGGGCCAGAGAGCGTTACAGGTTCAAGCCACGGCATCGAGCATCCTTCATCTATTCAAGAAATTCAGCGGCAGGCCGCCGCGCGGCCAGTCCATCGCAATCAGTTCGCCCTTGCCCGACAGCGTGATGTAGGCGGTCTTCAGTTCGGGGCCGCCGAACGCGATGTTGGTGGTGACGCGGTCACCGGTAGGCACCTGTTCCACCAATTTTCCGTCCGGCGCAATCACCGAAATGCAGCCGCTCACCAGGGTTGCGACGCAGACATTGCCGGAGGCTTCGACGCCCATGGAATCGAACATCTGGTAGCCGCCGAGGCCGGCGATCGGACGTCCGCGCTCGCCACGATAGATCACATCGCCAGGCTTCACTTCACCGGGCGCCGAGAGGTCATAGGCCCACAGCCGCGCGGTCGGAGTTTCCGCGATGTACATGGTTTTCTCGTCGGGTGAGAGCCCGATGCCGTTGGCCGGCAGCACGCCGAACACCTGCTCGGTCAGCCCGGTCGCACCGGGCTTCATGTAATAGGCGGCGCCGACATCCATATCGCGGGCGCGACGCTTGCCGAGATCGCTAAACCACAGTCCGCCCTGCCGGTCGAATACCAGGTCGTTCGGTCCCTTCAGGGGATGCTCGCCGCATTTGTCGAACAGCGTCTCGACCTTGCCGGATTGCAGATCGACGCGCTGGATCGAGCCGCCGATATATTCGTGCGGCTCCGGCGCGCCGGGCATGATGGTGCCACGCGAAGGCACCCAGCCGAAGCCGCCATTGTTGCAGATGTACATCTTGCCGTCCGGGCCGAGCGCCGCGCCATTCGGTCCCCCGGGAATCTTCGCGACGATTTCCTTGCGGCCATCGGGCCACACCCGGGTCAGTTGCTGCGCCCGGATTTCCACCAGGATCACCGAGCCGTCCGGCATCGCCACCGGGCCTTCGGGAAAAGCGAGATCGGTGGCAAGCACGCGGATGTTGGGCGTGGACATGGGCATCCTCCTTGTTCTTGTTGCTTGCAGGCGGATACCAGGGCGATCCCGCGCGTGCGGCATGTTGCTTGCCGGCGATGGTAGGCAACTCGCCCTCCATTGCCAAGCGAGCGAAAATTTCGCGCGATGGCAATTCCGCACTGCGATGCGCAGCGCCGCACACCTTGCTGGCAACGCCCATGCATTCGTGCATACTCGCCCTGCATTTGCGCCGACGGCTCACCATCCGCGAAGACGGAGGGAGCCGCGGTTAAACCTCAGGGAGGACGACGATGCGACCCCACGCCAGAACTGGAATGACTGCGACGCTTGCCGCGCTGCTGCTCGGCGCCATGGCCGTATCCGCCCATGCGCAGAAGAAATACGACACCGGCGCCACCGATACCGAGATCAAGATCGGCAACATCATGCCGTATAGCGGCCCGGCCTCTTCCTACGCCACCATCGGCAAGACCGAGGCGGCGTACTTCAAGATGATCAACGAGAAGGGCGGCATCAACGGCCGCAAGATCAACTACATCAGCTATGACGACGGCTACAGCCCGCCGAAGACGGTGGAGCAGGCTCGCAAACTGGTTGAGAGCGACGAGGTGCTGTTCATCCTGAATCCGCTCGGCACGCCCGGCAACACTGCGATTCAAAAATACATGAACACCAAGAAGGTGCCGCAACTGTTCGTCTCGACCGGCGCCGCGAAATGGGCCGACCCGAAGAACTATCCGTGGACCATGGGCTGGCAGCCGAGCTACCAGGCCGAAGCGCGGATCTACGCGCAATACATCATGAAGAATCACCCGGACAAGAAGGTCGGCGTGCTGTTCGCCAATGACGATTTCGGCAAGGATTACCTGGTCGGCCTGCATGAGGGCTTCGGCAGCAAGGACAAGGACTATATCGTCAGCGAAGTGCCCTATGAGACCAGTTCACCGACGGTGGATTCGCAGATCGTGCAGATCAAGGCGGCCAATCCCGACATCTTCATCAACATAGCGACGCCGAAATTCGCCGCGCAGGCCATCAAGAAGGTCGGTGAGATGGGCTGGAAGCCGATCCACATCGTCAGCAACGTTTCGGCCTCGGTCGGAGGCGTCATGAAACCCGCCGGCTACGCCAATTCGCAGGACGTGCTCAGCGCAGCCTACTTGAAGGATCCCAAAGATCCGACCTGGAAGAACGATCCTGGCATGTTGGAGTGGAGCGCCTTCATGGACAAATACTATCCCGAAGGCGACAAGGAGGACAGCGCTACCGTGTTCGGCTACGGCGTTTCGCAAGGCATCGTGCAGGTCCTGACGCAATGCGGCGATGACCTCACCCGCGAGAACATCATGAAACAGGCCGCCAATCTCGATATGGAGATCGGCATCTACCTGCCGGGTACCAAGATCAAGACCAGCCCGACCGACTTCAGCCCGCTCGACCAGTTGCAGATGATGCGCTTCAAGGGCGAGAGCTGGGAGTTGTTCGGGCCATTGATGTCTGGAGGGAAGGAGTCGTAGGCAATCGCAGCTTCTTCCCTTCTCCCAGCGCGAAACTTCGCTCGGGGGAGCGGGAAGGAAGCCCCCTACTTCGCCGCGCCGTCCTTCGCCGGCGCGGCGGTGGCGGCCGGCGCCGGCTTCTTCTGCGCCGCCTGCAACTCCTCAACCGACTTCTGCAGCGTCGCCATCACCCCCTTCAGCGCCTCGATCTGCCGGTTGGCAGCGTCGAGCTTCTGCTGGTTGTCGATGCCGAGCTTGCCGATCGTTTTCTGCAGGAAGTTGACGTTGCTCTGCAGGCAACTGGTGCGACGCTCCATGGTTTTTTCCACGGTGCAGATCTCGATGCCCGGCACGTCCTGCGCCTGCGCGTGGCCGGCGCCGACAACGAACATCAGCAGCATCATCGCAAATCGGGTCTGGCGCATCGGGACCTCGTCGTTTCCATGAAGTTGGCACAGCCAAGCGGCGCAGACGCGCGGCTGTCAACCGTCCGGACGGAACCACGATGCCCGGCCGCCGTTATGTTCCCGGAGTACCCCGACATGGCAACACGCGAACGACGACTGGCCGAGTTCAATGGCCAGGGCGACCCGATGCCCGATCAGAGGGTGGAGGTGCTGTGCGAAGACCACAGCGGCACCTATCAGTTGCCGTTTCCATGCAAATTCGTCGATGGCGAATGGAAGAACGCGGAATCCGGCAGCGTAGTCGAGGCCAAGGTGATCGGCTGGCGGCTGCCGCGGTTCGGTTGAACGTCCGCGCCGGCGTCGATGCAGCGACCAGGTGTCTCATTCTGCGACGCAGAATACCGCCGGGTTAATGATTGGAACGCGGGCGGAACGAACCGCGCCCGAATCGACGGTTCTGATTCGCGCGGTGGGTATGCACACGCATCTGGTGCCGCGCCTGCCGGACAGCACCACATGCAGAGAGACCGCAAGCCTGGTGCCCGCCGATTCCCGCCCAATATTAACTTTTCGCCGCCTTGCGACGATCAGCCAGCTTTGAGCAGTAACGGGCGCCGGTCCGGCCGGCCCTTACGCGTATAAATACCCGACCGGTCTGCCTTCGGTACGCAGCGGACGAATGTCCTTTTGCGTGATGATCTTGGCCGCCAGACCATCGATCTCGTCGCGCTGCGTCGGCGTCCAGCTACGAAGCTGCTCCATGCCTTTCAGAAGGCCGAGCCGTAGAACCTGGGTATTTTCGCCTAGCCCGACCAGACTGGTCGCGTTCTTGCCCGCCGTCACCACATCGCCAGCCGCCAGCTCAAACGTCTTCCCCGCACTGTCCGTGAATTCGGCGGTGCCGCGAATGACGCGATAGATAACCACCTCGCCTTTCGCGAACGAAGCGACGTCTACCGCCGCCGAAGAGCTCTTTGGCAACAGGGACTGGCCGCGCGGATCGGTGGCAATGATGTGTCCTGTCACCAGATGACCGCTCGGCACCTCGATTCCGATATCCCGCACGTAAACCGGTGTGGCGGACTTAATGGCACTGTCGGCCAGCGGCTTGAATAGCGCATCCAGCGCCAGCGGGTCCTGCAGCCAGAAGCCGGCATCGGCCGGACGATCGTGCATCGCATGGGTCCAGGCCACCCGCGGCGTTTCGGCCTCGTCGATCTGATCCGGGCCGACGATGGTCGGGTTCGGGAAAGTCGTCGGGTCGGTCACGAACGCTTCGAGAAACTTGCCGGAGTAGCCCATGGACATCGCGTCCGGTACCACCGTCTGCGGCGTCTTCAGGTTCTCTTCCGTGGACAGGCCAGACCAGGTGTAAAATAGCTGACGATGCACGATCGCACTTTGCAGCATCACCGCGCCGGGGCCGACATTGTAGAAGCGCCCATCGTAATCGAAAGTGAACATGCCCGATGTGACCAGCACAAGCTGGAAGCCGCCCGGTGGAAGATGAAGATGGAAATCGGTGGGGCCGGTATCTTCGCGGTAGATCGGCAGATTGGTCGCGACCTCGTGGAGCAGGAAGGTTTCGTTGTTGGCGTGAAACCCTTCGTTGGCGCGGCTGTAGAGAGCCTGCGGGCGATACGTCGCTTCGTATGTCGTATCCTTGTGGCGATCGATGGCGACGAAATCCTGATGGTTGAGGCGGAGAGGATCGCCGTTCGGGCGGGTCAGGCCAGGCGATTTGAGATCGACGGTAGCATGCACATTCATGGCATCCTCCAATCAGGCGGGGCGCTCGGCCCAATTGCTTCTGCAATGCACCATGCGAATTTCACGCCAGCCGGCTGAAGTGGAGTTTTGGTACCAGACAGCGCGAAAGCGACGGATTTCGCGGACTGGCGCGCCAATTCGCGGCTGCGACGTCACAACCTCTGGATACAAGTTGAGCAAGCTCTGCCCTATCTATGGGCCGTACACCCATGCCCGGCGCACCGTCATTGAATGTGGAGTTCGTCGTGCCCGGGCTTGTCCCGGGCATCCACGACCTCGAGCGTTGCTACCAGAAAGAACGTGGGTGGCCGGGACAAGCCCGGCCATGACGTCGCCCGGTCCTAGTACTCCACCTCGAGCTCTTCGATGTCCTCGTGCTCTTCCTTTGCCGCGGCGACCCATTCCTGCATTTCCGGCAGCGCCATCACCATGCTGGCATAGGCGGATAGCTGCGGATCGAGCTTGACGTCGTAAGTCATGAAGCGCGTCACCACCGGCGCGTACATGGCGTCCGCCATGCTGCGCTGACCGAACAAAAACGGGCCGCCCGACTTCGCCAGGCACTCGCGCCAGATCGTGCAGACACGGTCGATATCCGACTGCGCCCGCGACCAGATCTTGAAATTCGGGAAGTGGCCCTTGAGGTTGACCGGCAGGGACGCGCGCAGCGTGGTGAAGCCGGAATGGATCTCGCCTGATATCGAGCGGCAATGCGCCCGCAGGATCCGGTCCTGCGGCAGAAGCCCTGCTTCCGGCATGATCTCGTTGAGATATTCGGCGATCGCCAGGGTATCCCAGACCACCGCGCCCTCGTGGCGCAGGCAGGGCACCAGAATCGACGACGACAGCAGCAGGATCTCGGCCTTGGCCGAGGCGTCATCCGGCGAGGTGATGATCTCGTCGAACTCCAGCCCGGAGAACTTGGTCAGCAGCCAGCCGCGCAACGACCACGACGAGTAGTTCTTGCTGCTGAGTGTCAGTGTCGCTTTCGCCATGGCCTTCTCCCCTTTGCCGTACTGGCCAGTCCGAAGCGGCGGCCGGGCCCGGCTGCCTGCTGCATGGGCTGCCCGCATATTATACAGCAAACCATGTGCCAGTTTTAGAGACTGTTTGACTCCGCGCTGGCTTCGATATTGCATAGCAATAAAGCAGGGAAGAAATCCGGATGATGTCGATGATGTATCAGGCCTACCAGAACCACATGGATCTGACGGCGCCGTGGCGCACCGGGGCGGCGGCGGCCCTGAAATACCTCAACCTGGTACCCGCCGGCACCTCGGAAAAGATGTTCGGCCGCCTGGCCTCCGCGCTGGAGCTTATCTCGCGCACCGCCCTTACCTATAAGCGGCCGGAATTCGCGATAGGCAAGGTGATGGTCGGCAATAGCGAGCTGGAGGTCACCGAGGAGGTGGTATTCTCCACCCCGTTCGGATCGCTGCTGCACTTCAAGAAGGAAAACTCGCCGCTGCAGCCGAAGATGCTGCTCGTGGCGCCGATGTCCGGCCATTTCGCGACGCTGCTGCGCGGCACCGTGAAGACGTTGCTACAGGACCACGACGTCTACATCACCGACTGGCACAATCCGCGCGACATCCCGCTCGACCAGGGCAAGTTCGGCCTCGACGAATATACCGAGCACCTCATTACCTTCATGAACGAACTCGGCCCGCGCTCGCACATGGTGGCGATCTGCCAGCCATCGGTATCGGCGCTGGCCGCCGCCGCCATCATGTCGGAAGACAATCACCCGGCGCGGCCGGCCAGCCTGACGCTGATGGCAGGGCCGATCGATACAAGGATCCAGCCCACCAAGGTCAACGACTTCGCCAAGAGCAAGCCGTTGAAATGGTTCGAGCAGAACCTGATCAACTACGTGCCGTTCCAGTGCAAGGGCGCGTACCGGCAGGTCTATCCCGGCTTCATCCAGCTCACCGCCTTCGTCTCGATGAACCTGGAACGCCACATCAAGTCTCACGTCGATCTCGCCGACCATCTCGCCAAGGGCGAGACCGAGAAGGCCGAGATCATCAAGACCTTTTACGACGAGTACTTCGCTGTGATGGATTTGCCGGCGGAGTTCTACATCGAGACCATCCGTGACGTATTCCAGGAGCATCTGCTGCCGCTGGGCAAGCTTACCTACAAGGGACGGCCGGTCAATCCGGGCTCGATCAAGCGCATGGGCCTGATGACGGTGGAAGGCGAGAAGGACGATATCTGCTCAATCGGGCAGACGCTGGCTGCCCAGGATTTATGCACCGGCGTCCGCGCCTATCGCAAAGTCCATCACATGCAGGCCGGCGTCGGCCACTACGGCGTGTTCAGCGGACGCCGATGGAATAACGAGATCTATCCACTGCTGCGGGATTTCGTCCACGTCAATTCGTGACGGCGGCGTTGTATACAAATAAATATGAGGCCGTCACCCAAATGGGTGACGCGCATATCCAGGCATTCGCCTACTTCGATACCGGGGGAATTTTTTGCAGGCTGCGCAGGCAGCATGTTGATGGTTCCGATTATCGCTTCGGCGGACCGTATATTGACAGGCTGCAAGACTTTCAGTGGGGCATATTTCGTATCGAGGCCGGCCGGCGGGCCGGCCTTTTTCGTGCGCGGCCTTATACAACCCGGACCCGCCGCTGCCCCAGCAGCCGGGCCAGATCGACCTGACGATCGACTCCGGTTTTCGCGAACACCGATTTGAGCTGGGTGCGGACCGTGTTCAGGCTGACGCCCTGCAATTTGGAGACTTTGGTGAGCGAATGGCCGTCGATCAGCATGCTGGCGATGCGCGCTTCCGCCGGCGTCAGATCGAAGAGCGTTTGCAGCAGCTCCGGCGGCGGACTGCCCTGCTGGTTGATCGCAACCACAAAGACGATCGAGACGGCGCCGGTAAAGACATCGAGACCGGCCAGCCGCAACGGCAGTACATGGACGATCAGCGGTGCGCTGGCTGACGTCGCCGCGATGGGAATCGAGCGGCCGGTTCGGGCGAGCGAGACCGGTGTGTCCAGAGCTTCCACAAACATCGTCTGGATCGCAGGCGCGCTGAACTGCACATGATCGCGGGCACCAATGCCGACGGTGGCGCTGACGCTCTGAAAAGCCGAATTGGCGGCGACCACTCGGCCGTTGCGGGTTACGGCGGCGGCCGGCAACTCGATCATCTCCAGCGTAGCGATGGCCGTGCGGGCGCGATCAACGCCGAGGCGGCCCGCCAGAATCGCAGAGCGCGCCAGATGCGGACGCAACCGGTCAAGCTGCTCCGCGGTCTCACGCGGCACCGGCCCCTTGGCGTAGGCCTTTTCCACCGACAGCACGAGCATGTCGCTGGATGGCACTCCGATCGAGGTGCCGACGCACCAACCCAGTCCGTCCGGCCGAAGAACCTCGGTATAAAACTTCTCTTTATCCAGTTCCTCGAGGGTAAACCGATCGAGATCGGTCAGGAACCGCGTTTCAATGTTCGAAAACAGTCGTTCGCTGCGCGGGTTGTTCTGCGCGAAGGGACTCCTGGTCCATCGATCGACACGCTCGTGGATCGCGGCCGACGAACACCATCGCGGCATACCCGGCGCGGCAGCAAAGATCATTGCACCTTCGCCCTCGGCGATGCCGGCGAGCTTATCGAACACCTGCGGCCAGCGCTCTGGCACTACGCCCGCTTCGTAGATTTCGTCGACCAGCATCTCGACGTTTATATAATCCCGCAATGCATCTCTCGGTTGATATCTGGCACGGGACGTGTGCAATTAGGACGCTCATTGTGATCTACACCGTCGTTATCAAAAAATTCCGGACGATCACGATTACTTCGGTCGATGGCGCGGTCCAACGACATGTTGTCGTGCACGACGTGCTCGGCAGGAGTGACCCTTATGGTCTACAGCGCAGTGCGGCAGACAGAGCGCAATCACGCGCGCACATCCTCTGGATGCGGTTTCCTGAATCGCAAAGAGACTCTACACCGCATCGCGCGCGAAGCGAAGCAAAGCGATGGCGATAACATCGCGAACGAAGT
This sequence comes from Tardiphaga sp., assembly GCF_028290785.1. Taxonomy (GTDB): domain Bacteria; phylum Pseudomonadota; class Alphaproteobacteria; order Rhizobiales; family Xanthobacteraceae; genus Tardiphaga. The sequence continues at coordinate 18,397 of NZ_JAQGJD010000401.1, forward strand.
TCGCGGTATCACAATCTGATGTTGCAATGACGGTTTAGCTCGCCTTTGCGGCCGGCAGTTCAGGCGGCAGGATCAGCGCTGCGACAATCACCAGGATGCACAGCGCCGAGAACGAATGCAGCATCAGCATGAAGCCGCCCTGGTCGTACAGCCACGCCACCAGTCCAACCGAGGCGCCCGCCGCGCTGAATCCGACGAAGTAGCGCACCGCATAGGCGCGCGAGCGCCACTCCTCGCTGGTATACTTGCCGACCATCGCCTCGTTGACGGTGATCTGCCCGAAGAGGCCGATGATGATGCCGATCGCCACCACGATCAGCGATACGTTGGACAGCGTCGCCGCAAAGTACAGGAACGGCGCTGTCACGAACGACAGCGGCACGCATACCGCCTTCAGCGAATAGCGGTCGATCATCCGGCCGATATTGTACTGCGTCAGTGCACCGAACACATAGACGCACGCGGCAATCACGCCGAGCAGCGCCGGACTGTGGGTGAGGTCGGACAGGCGCTCGGAAAACAGTTTCGGCAGCGCCACCGTGATGGCGTTGAAGGTGGTGGAGATCGCGATCACCGTGATCAGCAGCGCCAGGATCACGCGCCACATGTCGGACTTGGCAACGCGCGACTGCGCCGCCGCCTGCTTGAAGCCGGAGCGGTCTTCATGGGCCACGCCACGCATGAACGCCACGCCGGCCGCCAGCGTGACGATGCCCGGGAGAATGAACGCCCAGCGCCAGCCCAGGAATTGTCCGACCACGCCGGTGACCAGCGCCGACGACGCCACGCCAAAATTGCCCCAGACGCCGTTGATGCCCATCTCGCGGCCGAGCTTGTCGGCATAGGAGACGATCATTGCGGTGCCCACCGGATGGTAGATCGAGGCGAATACGCCGATCGAGAACAACGCCGCGCCAAGCTGCAGCGGCGTCTGCACCAAGCCCACCGCGATCATCGAGAGGCCGATGCCGAAGAAATAGATCACCATCATGTGGCGCCGGCTCCAGCGGTCGCCGAGCCAGCCGGTGATCAGCGAGCCCGCGCCGAACGCGATGAAGCCCGGCGTCGCATAGGGCAGCAGTTCGGAATAGGTCATGCCCATGGTCGGGCCCATGACGATCACCGCGGCGGCAAAGATCAGCATCGCGTAGTGATCGATGAAATGGCCGACATTGACGAAGGTGATGACCCGGGCGGGGACGTTCATGAAGCGATTCCTGCGGTGCGCGTGCAACCACAGATGCTCATTGTGCGCGCGGGCCGTCAATGCGCGGATAGGCAGGGCAATCATGACGCTGCGGTGCAGAATTGGTCCGGCACAGGCCGTAGGATGGGTGGAGCGAAGCGATACGCATCATGCCAAAGCTCCGATGGGTATCGCCGAAGCCGCGCAAGCGCGCCTTCGGCTCCGCCCATCCTACGCGATCAGCGCGGCACCACCGCGGTGGCTTCGATCTCGACGCGGGCGGCGAGTTCGACCAGCCGCACTACCTGGACCAGGGCCATGGCTGGATAATGCGCGCCAAAAATCTCTCGATAGATCTTGCCGAGCGCCTTGAGGTTGCCGAGGTACTCTTCCATATCGACGACGTACCAGGTCAGCCGCACCAGATGCTCCGGCCTGGCGCCGCCTTCGGTCAGGATCGCCGCGATGTTGCTGAGCGCCTGCTGCACCTGGCCGATGAAATCCGCCGCCAGTTTTTCTTCGGCGTCCCAGCCGATCACGCCGCCGGTGACGACGAGGCGGCCGTCGGCGGCCATGCCGTTGGCATAGCCCTTCGGCGCCGGCCAGCCCGCCGGCTGCAGCACGCGCGGTGCGGACAGGTGGGCGTCGACTTTCGAACTCGGAACCACGGTCAGCGTGGGGCTCTTTGGCGCGGTCACCGGCAATTCTCCTTCAAGCATACGTCGTGAAACTTCATTCCGCGGCCATCGCCACCTGGCGCAGCGCGAAGCGCTTCAGCTTGCCGGTCTCGGTCTTCGGCAACTGGGTGACGAACTCGATGGCGCGGGGATATTTGTAGGGTGCGATCTCGCGCTTGACGTGGTTCTGCAGTTCCAGCGTCAGCGCGTCGTCGCCGGTGAAGCCCGGCGCCAGCACGATATAGGCCTTGACCAGCATGCCGCGGGCTTCGTCGGGCGAGCCGACCACGCCGCAATCGGCCACCGCCGGATGGGTCAACAGCGCCGCCTCGACATCGGGGCCGGCGATGTTGTAGCCGGCCGAGACGATCATGTCGTCGGAGCGCGACTTGTACCAGAAGTAGCCATCCTCATCCATGATGAAGGTATCACCGGTCAGGTTCCAGCCGTTCTGCACGAACTTGAGCTGGCGTGGATCGGCGAGATATTTGCAACCGGTCGGTCCCTTCACCGCGAGGCGTCCCATCGTGCCTGGCGCGGCGTCGTTGCCCTCGTCGTCGATGATTTTGGCGATATAGCCCGGCACCGGTTTGCCGGTCGAACCCGGCCGGATCTCTTCCTCGGTGGCGCAGATAAAGATATGCAGCATCTCGGTGCCGCCGATGCCGTCCATCAGCTTAATACCGGTGGCCTTCAGCCAGGCGTCATAGGTGCCCTTGGGTAGCGTCTCGCCGGCTGACACGCATTTGCGCAGGCTGGAAATATCGTGCGAGCCCAGCTTGGCGAGCATCGCGCGATACGAGGTCGGCGCGGTGAAGCACACCGTCACCTTAAAGCGCTCGATCGCGACAGGCAGCTCATCCGGACCGGCCTTTTCCATCACCACAAACGACGCGCCGATATGTAGCGGAAACAGCACGCCGCCGAAGCCGAAGGTGAAGGCCAGCGGCGCCGAGCCGATGAACCGGTCTTCCTTCGACGCGCGCAGGACGTTGTGCGCAAAGCCGTCGCACACCGCGAGCATGTCGCGGTGAAAGTGCATGGTGCCCTTGGGATCGCCCGTGGTTCCGGAAGTAAACGCGATCAGGCAGATATCGTCGGACGCCGTATCGACCGCGGTGAAATCCGGACTGGCGTCGGCGATCAGCGCCTCCAGCGAGTCCGCGCCTTCGACGCCCCAATAAACGATGCGCTGCAATTCGGGCGCAGCGGCTTTCGCCTTCTCCATTTCGTCGGCCAGCTTGCCGTCGCACAGCGCCAGCGCGATCTTTGCCTTCTGGATCGGATAGGCCAGTTCCTTGGCGCGCAGCAGCGGCATCGTCGCCACGCAGACGCCGCCGGCCTTGATGACCGCCAAATAGGTCGCGACCATCATCGGATTGTTGGCCGAACGCAGCAGCACGCGGCCGCCGGGGACGAGACCGAGCCTGTCGACCAGCACGTTGCAGATCCGGTTCACCAGCGCCTGCAGCTCGCGATAGGTGTAGCTGTCGGTCAGGCCGAACATGCACGGCGCGTCGCCATGGCCCTCCTCGACCCAGCGGTCGAGAAACGGCACCACGCAATTGACGCGCGGCGGATAGTGAAATTCGGGCCGGGTGAACAGAAACTCCGGCAGCTGCTCCGGCGGCGGCATGTTGTCCCGCGCAAAGGTATCAACGTGGGCCGTATAGGATTGGGCGGTGTACGCCTCTGTGAGGTGAGCCTCGGCGGTGGCCATTGCATGCTCCTGTCACTTGATACGCCCGGCAGCGCGACGGATATCATTTTAGACTTAAAACATTTGGGCGCAACTGGCCGGGCCTGCGGCGCGTCGGATTTTTTCGATTGGGAGCCCGAACCGCCGCGGGAAGTTTAGGCAAACGCCGCCTAACGCTGCGCCAGTTGCTTCAATCGCAGCGTCATCGGCGATGGCGGATCGGCCAATGGCGCAATCGCGGTAAAATGATTGGCGCCGGGGATCGGCTCGAACCGCGTCGGGATGGTAACGCTCCAGACATCGACGATGGCCTGGCTTTGCCGAAAGTACTCCGCGCTCTCGTCGCCGCCAACCACCGCGTCGAGGCTGCCGCGCGACGGCGCCGGCCAGAACAGCGGGCTGACCTCGCGGGCACTGAGATCGTTCAAATGCAACGGACTGTTGATCGAGGTCGGCACCAGCGGCCCCAGGTCGAACAGGCCGGAGATCGTATAGGCCGCACCGACCAGATCGGCGGGCAGCGTCGCGTCGAGCGCGCGCCATTCCGTTGCCAGCATGCAGGCGGCCAAATGACCGCCGGCGGAATGGCCTGATATCACCAGCCGCCGACCGAGCCTGGCCAGCTCGCGGGTCATGTGGCGCATCTGCTCGATGATATCGCCGACCGACACCGCCGGGCAGAGATCGTAAGAAGGTATCGCGACGCTGACGCCATGGGCGTTGAGACCGGCGGCGAGATGGCTGAAGAACGAGGAATCCAGCGCCTGCCAGTAGCCGCCATGGATGAAGACGACGATCGGGCCGCTGTCCTCGGCCGGGAAGAAATCGATGGTGTGGCGCGCGCCGGCCCCGTAAGGGATCACGCGCCAGCCCGAATGCGCCTCGCGATAGGCTTTGGCGTCGCGCGCCCAGCCGGCGATCAGCGCTGGATTCTCAGGCACCCGCGCACGGTTGTTGTACTCGACCTCGTAGTCGATCGCCGTGGTCACAGCGCCTTGCCGTTCGCAGGCTTCTGCGCGGCCTTCTGCGCCGAGCCCTTGGTCTTGGCCAAAAGGCGCATCAACTCGCGGACATCCTTGGGCGTCAGGTCGGTAAAAATCTCGGCGATCCAGGTTTCGTGCTCTTCCGCCATCTTGCGAAATTCGGCACGGCCGAGCTTGGTCAGCCGGATCACCTGAACCCGCCGGTCGGTATCGGACGTGCGGCGATCGACATGGCCGGATTCCACGAGGCGCTCGACCAGCCCGGTGACATTGCCGTTCGACACCATCATCCGCTTCGAGACGTCCGACAGCGTCATGCCGTCCGGCACCTTGTCGAGCTGCGCCATCAGGTCGAAGCGCGGCAACGTGACGTCGAAACGCTCGCGCAGGCGACCGCGGACCTCGCCCTCGATCAGGGTGGTACAGGTCAGGAGCCGCAGCCATAGCCGCAACTCGTCGCCGTGATCATCGGGAAGCTCGACGGCCTTGGTCTCTGAATCCAGAATCATGATGCCATCATACCTGTCTGAGACTTCAACGGTAGCAACGCGGACGGAAATCCCCAACTGCATACCGCCCCGGTCGCCCGATGCTTTGACCTTCAAGGATTAATCCGGCGACTGCAAGTCAAAACGCCGCAGCCAGCCGCCTGCCGAATTCCGGATATTTCTTTAAGGTTCAAACAAATTGGCCTGCCCCTTGCATAGCCATTGTCGATAGTTTGCCGCAGGATAGCGATGCTTGCGGCGGCTGCCATCCTCAGAATAAGCTGAGGCGAGACACGCTGGGTTGGCGGGATTTTCGGCCGTATGAGGCGGCGGACAGAGGAGAGATCATGAAGCAGCAGATCAAATTGGCCGGCCTGGCCGTCCTGATGAGCGTCGCGGCCCAGCAGGCCGCTGCGCAGGAAAAGATCAAGGTCGGCGTGATTGTATCGCTGTCCGGCGCCGGCGCCGTGCTCGGCCAGCAGGCCCGCGACGGCTTCAACCTCGCCGTCAAGGACCTCGGCGGCAAGATGGGCGGCAAGGACGTCGAAGTCATCGTGGTCGATGACGAGTTGAAGCCCGATGTCGCCGTCACCAAGGTCAAGGGGCTGCTGGAGCGCGACAAGGTCGACTTCGTGGTCGGCCCGATCTTCTCCAACATCCTCGGCGCCATCCACAAGCCGGTGATCGAGAACAAGACCTTTCTGATCTCGCCAAATGCCGGTCCGTCCAGCTTCGCCGGCAAGGAATGCAGCCCGTACTTCTATGTCACCTCGTACCAGAACGACCAGATCCACCAGATCCTCGGCAAGGTCGCGCAGGACCGCGGCTACAAGAAGGTCTACCTGCTGACGCCGAACTACCAGGCAGGCAAGGACTTCGTCGCCGGCGTCAAGATGGACTTCAAGGGCGAGATCCTGGAAGAATCCTACCTGCCGCTCGGCACCCTCGACTTCCAGGCCGAACTGTCCAAAATCGCTTCATTGAAGCCCGATGCGGTGTTGACCTTCATGCCGGGAGGCATGGGCGTGAACCTCGTGAAACAGTACAAGCAGGCCGGCCTGCTCGACCGCATCCCGTTCCTGTCCACCTTCACCGTCGATGAATCCACCCTGCCGGCGCAGCAGGACGCGGCACTCGGCATGTTCGGCGGCTCGAACTGGGCGCCGACCCTCGACAATCCGCAGAACAAGAAGTTCGTCTCGGAATATGAGAAGACCTACAACAGCGTGCCCGCGACCTATGCCTTCCAGTCCTATGACGCGGCGATGCTGATCAACAGCGCGGTCGTGGCACTGAAGGGCGACCTCTCCGACAAGACCAAGGTGGCCGCGGCCATGAAGAAGGCCGACTTCACCTCGCTGCGCGGCGGCTTCAAGTTCAGCGCCAACGGCTATCCCATTCAGGACTTCTACCTGACCAAGGTCGCCAAGCGCGCCGATGGCAAGTTCCAGACCGAGATCGTGGAGAAAGTGTTCACCAACTACGCCGATCGCTACGCCGCGAGCTGCACACCGCAGTAAGCGACGCGCAACGGCCATCGAATGGCGATGGCCCATCAACATGTCGCCCCCGCGAAAGCGGGGACCCATAACCACCGTCGATATAGTTGAAACGGCTTGCTTACGTCTCTGCCGTTTCGGCTTCCAATTCAGCGTGTATGGGTCCCCGCTTTCGCGGGGACGACGTCTGAGAGTTCTGCGCCGCCTGCGCAAGAAAACATTGATCGCATGACCCTCACCCTTGCCCTCGTCCAGATCCTGAATGGCCTGCAGTTCGGGCTGATCCTGTTTCTGATCGCCGCCGGCTTGACGCTGGTGTTCGGTGTGATGGATTTCATCAACCTGGCGCACGGCGTGCAGTACATGGTCGGCGCCTATTTCGTCGCCGCCTTCACCGCCATGACCGGCAGCTTCCTGTATGGCCTGGCGCTGGCGCTGCCCGCGGCGCTGGGGTTCGGGCTGCTGCTCGAGGTGCTGATCTTCCGGCACCTGTATGACCGCAGCCATCTCGACCAGGTGCTGGCCACCTTCGGCGTCATCATCTTTCTCAACCAGGCGGTGAAGTTCGTCTGGGGCGCCGCCCCCCTCAACGTGCCGATCCCCGACGCGCTGTCCGGCACCATCGAGATCGCCGACGGCATGCTGTATCCGGTGTATCGCCTCGTCATTATCGCCGTCGGCCTCGGCGTCGGCCTCGCGTTGTACCTCGTTGTCAACAAAACCAAACTCGGCATGCTGGTGCGCGCCGGCGCCAGCAATGCGGCCATGGTCTCCGCGCTTGGCGTCAACATCCGGCTGCTGTTCACCATCGTGTTCGGCGTCGGAGCCATGCTGGCCGGCTTTGCCGGCGCCATGGTGGCGCCGATCCTCTCGGTGGAGCCCGGCATGGGCGACAACGTGCTGATCCTGGCCTTCGTGGTGATCGTGATCGGCGGCATCGGCTCGATCCGCGGCGCCTTCATCGCCGCCCTGCTAATCGGCCTGGTCGATACGCTCGGCCGCTTCTTTGCACCGACGCTGCTCAAGTTGCTGTTGGATCCTTCCACCGCCAGCCAGACCGGCCGCGCCATTGCGCCGATGCTGATCTACATCCTGATGGCTGCGGTCTTGTTCTTCCGGCCGTCCGGCCTGTTCCCGTCGAAGCACTAGCGGGACATGGCCGTGAACGATCTCATCGACCTCAACGCTTCCCCTGCCCTCGGCGTTCCCGCGCGCGCGCGGCGCGTCGTCATCCTGCCGCTGATCATCTTTGTGCTGTTCGCTCTGGTGCCGTTGGCCGGCCTGTGGGGATCGCAGGGTTTTGTGCTCTCCATCGTCACCCGCATCATGGTGCTGGCGCTGGCCGCGATGTCGCTCGATCTCCTGATCGGCTACGGCGCCATGATCTCGTTCGGCCATGCCGCCTTCGTCGGCCTCGGCGCCTACAGCGTCGCGATCCTGTCGAGCCACGGCATCACCGACGGTTTTGTGCATCTCGGCGTGGCGCTGTCCGTCTCTTTCGTGTTCGCGCTCATCACCGGCGCGATCTCGCTGCGCACCAAGGGCGTCTACTTCATCATGATCACGCTGGCGTTCGGCCAGATGCTGTACTTTCTGGGCACCTCGCTCGCCGCCTATGGCGGCGACGACGGGTTGACGCTGGCGTCGCGCAGCACGCTGCTCGGCTCAAAGCTCCTGAAGAACGACGTCGTGCTGTATTACGTCGTGTTCGGCTTTCTGCTCGGTGCCTACCTGCTGCTGCGCGGCATCGTCGCCTCGCGCTTCGGCCGGGTGCTGCGCGGCATCCGCGAGAACCCGGTGCGCATGGAAGCGATCGGCTTCGCGCCGTACCGCTATCAGCTCACCGCCTATGTCATCGCCGGCATGATCGCCGCGGTGGCCGGCTGCCTGCTCGCCAACCAGACCGAATTCGTCAGCCCGGCCTATGCCAGCTGGCAGCGCTCCGGCGATCTGATCTTCGCGATCGTGCTCGGCGGCCTCGGCTCGCTGCACGGCGCGATCATCGGCGCCGCGGCGTTCAGCCTGCTGGCGGATATCTTGTCGCATTACACGGAGCATTGGGCACTGCTGTTCGGTCCGATCCTGATCCTCGTCGTGCTGTTCGCGCGCGGCGGTATCGGCGGCCTACTGGGGAGCAAGTCATGAGCATCGCGCCCCTGCAATTGAAGAACCTGCGCAAAAGTTACGGCGCGCTCGTCGTCACCGACGACGTTTCGTTGAACATCGAGGCCGGCGAATTGCATGCCATCATCGGGCCGAACGGCGCCGGCAAGACCACGCTGATCCACCAGATCTCCGGTCTGGCAAAATCCGACTCCGGCCGCATCATCTTCGACGGCGACGACGTGTCGAAACTGCCGATGAACGCCCGCGCCAAGCTCGGCCTGGTGCGCTCGTTCCAGATCACCTCGATCCTGCCGCGTTTCTCAGCGCTGGAGAATGTCGCGCTCGCAGTGCAGGCGCGTTCGGGCTCCAGCTTCTCGTTCTTCGGCAACGCCGCGGCGGAACCCGAGCTCAACGACATTGCGATGGCGCTGCTGGCCCGCTTCGGCCTCGCCTCGCGCGCCGACGTCCCCGCCGGCCAGATGTCGCACGGCGAAAAGCGCCAGCTCGAAATCGCCATCGCGCTCGCCGCCAAACCAAAACTGCTGCTGCTCGACGAGCCACTCGCCGGCACCAGCCATGATGAATCGCAGCGCCTCATCAACACGCTGCAGGAGCTGCGCCGCGAATTGCCTATCGTGCTGATCGAGCACGACATGGACGCCGTGTTCGCGCTGGCCGATCGCGTCTCGGTGCTGGTCTATGGCCGCATCATCGCCTCCGGCACGCCGCAGAGCATCCGCGACAACCCGGATGTGCGCGCCGCCTATCTCGGCGAGGAGGCGCTCTGATGCTCGATGTCACCAACCTGCAGGCCGCCTACGGCGCCGCGAAAGTGCTGTTCGATATCTCGCTGAATATCGCCGCCGGCGAAGTCGTGACCCTGCTCGGCCGCAACGGCATGGGCAAGACCACCACCATCAACACCATCATGGGGCTGCTGCATCCGACCGGCGGCAGCGTTTCGTTCGACGGCCAGAAGCTCACCGGCCTGCCGTCCTACAAGATCGCCCAGGCCGGCATCGGCCTGGTGCCGGAAGGCCGCCAGATCTTTCCGACGCTCACCGTGGAGGAAAACCTGCTGGCCACCGCCGCGGTGCGCCGCCCGCCGGCGCGGTGGACGTTGACAGACATCTACGAGCTGTTTCCGCGGCTGAAGGAACGCCGCAGCAATCTCGGCACGCAGTTGTCCGGCGGCGAGCAGCAGATGCTGGCGGTCGGCCGCGCGCTGATGACCAATCCGAAACTCCTGATCCTCGATGAAGCGACCGAGGGTCTCGCGCCCTTGATCCGGCTGGAAATCTGGAACTGCCTGAAGAAGCTCAAGGCCGAGCACCAGTCGATCCTGGTCATCGACAAGAACGTCGATGCCCTCGCCGCGTTCGCCGACCGTCACGTCATTATCGAAAAGGGCCGCGTGGTCTGGACCGGCACCACGGCCGAACTGAAGGCCGATCCCACCATCAAGGATCGGTTTCTGCATGTATAGTTACAAACGCATACTATCTGTCGTCATGGCCGGGCGAACGCGAAGCTCCGCTTCGCGCGATGTCCCGGCCATCCACGATGTCACGCGCTGGCGTGGATGCCCGGCATAACGCCGGGCATGACGGCCGAGAGAAGCGCGCTCAATTACTAAAGGGAGAACCAAATGAAAACCGAAACCGCTGGCATCACGCGCGCCAACGAGGGCATGCAGGGCATTACCTGGCACATCCTCGGCCAGACCTATGTGCCGAAGACCTGCACCGAGGATTCTTTCTCGTGGCACGCTACCTTCCCGCCCGGCACCTTCGTGCCGCCGCACATCCATCCCGACCAGGAGGAGTATCTGTACATCCTCGAGGGCAAGCTCGACTTCATGCTGGGTGGCGCCGACGCGCAGGCCACGCCGGGCGACCTGGTGCGGCTGCCGCGCGGCGTGCCGCACGGCATTTTCAACAAGTCGGACCAATCCGCCAAGGTGCTGTTCTGGGTATCGCCAACGCGCCGGCTCTACGACCTGTTCTGGGGCATCCATAACATGAAGGACCAGAACCCCGGCGACGTCGTGGCGCTGGCCGCCGAGCACAACATCCACTTCCTGCCGCCGCCTCCGGGCGCCTGAGCCAACACGACTGGCTACCTGCAGCTATAGCTGCTGGCCTGTGTCGCCGGCCCGCTGCCGTTCCAGGTCGTCATCTGCGGATAGACGCAGACCGGATAGGTGACGCTGTTGTCGCGTGACGTCAGCACGATCTCGCCGGGCGCGGATCCCTTCTCCACCCAATCGACCAGGGCGGTGAATAGCTGATCCTGCTCCCGCGTCGGGGTCTGGTTGGCGTTGCCAGGCAGTTTCGGCAGCGGCACCGTATCATTGCGGCCGTTCACGGTGTAGCCGCGGCCCTGCGAGCTGTGCGCCACGCCCGGCAGCAGGTACATCCGCATGAACTTTTGCACCTCATCATGGCCGCCCATCGCCGCCGCCACGCGCTCATGATAGTTGACGCTGCCAGCCGGCGGAATCGCGTCATCGGCCAGACCGTTATACACCACCACCTTGCGGCCGAGATCGCGCAGCCTGGTCAGGTCCGTCTTGTCCGTACCGAGGTCGCTGAACAAGGTCGGCTGCAAGGCGACGTACTTGTTCATGACGTCGGCGAGGCCGCGATAGTCGAGCTGCTGCCACTTGTTTCTGACCGCGGTCGATGCGTTCGTGATCGGGATCGCCGATGTCGCACTGGCGTCGGCAGCGTATCCGACATCCTGCAGCGCCATGGCGGTGCCGTCCGTGGACGCGCTGGTGATCAGCAGGCCAATCGCCGTCCCCTTGGTGAAGGTCCACCATAACTGCCCGGCGCCAAGCGATTTGCCGCCACGGCTGGCCGGCGTCTGCGTTGGGTCGAAGCTGCCGTCGACGGTGGCGCCAAACCAGATCTTGTCCAGCGCAATCGCTTCCTTGAGGCTCATGCAGGTCGCGGCATCGGCGTTGCTGCCTGTCACGCCGGTGCCGGCCACGCCGGCGCACAGGGCAGCGGCGTCGCGCGCCGGGTCGTAATCGCACGCGAACGGATTGAGCAGAAAACCGAGCCCTGCCTTGTCGCATGCCGCCACAGCGCGTTTGTTCGCCGCATCCACTTTCGCGGCAAAGGCCGCGGCCTCGGGCTTGTTCGCCGCCGTATAACCGAGGTCGGTCTTCATGACGAGCTGGGCGTACAGAACGGTCGTGCTGAACTTGGGGATGCTCAACGCCGGCGCGGCGATCATGTAGCCGTCGTAGAGTTCGGGGTATTCCTGGACGATCTTGTAACCCTGCCGGCCACCCTGGGAATGACCGTCGTAGTACGTAAATTTCGGCGTCTTGCCGTAATACAGCGTGGTCAGTTGCTTGGTCTTGACCGCCTGTTCGACCATCGCGCGCACGGAGAAATCGCGCAGGCCTTCGGCATTGACCTTGCCGTCCGACAGAAACGCGAACGAGCCGTCCTGGTACCAGGGCTGCCCCGCATCGGTGGTGCCCGACGCGTATCCGATATTGGCATTGACGATAGCCGGCACCTTGCTGCCGATCTTGTCGGCAAAGCGATGTCCGCCGCCCACCCAGCCGCCGCCGCCATAATTGCGAATGCGTTCGTTCCAGTTGACATGGGTCGGCAGCCACACCTCGATGCCGATGCCGGCAGAATAGGAGCGCGCGGTCGGATCTTTTTCCGCGGTGACGCCCGGCCCGACCAGCAACTTGACCAGGCAGAGGTCCGCAGCGGCGGTCACCGGCTTGGCCGCATCGGGCGACTGCAGTTCCTCCCCCTTTTTCACGAGGCGGACGGCGACAACGCTTGTATCTTTGTCCGGATGGAAGGCCGTCTTGATACCATCGTCGCAGGCGAGCGGATCCGCAAGCGCCGGCGCCACGCCAAAGCTGGCTGCCAGTAGCAGCACCGCGGCCTGCGCGAACCGGCGTGCTTGCCGCAACCCGGCGACGGGGTTGTCGAAATTCGAGGACGAGCGAGTCGCGTTTTGATAGTTCATCGAACGACACCCCATCGAGCCAAACTAACAACCGCTATGCCGTAGCGGGCGCCGCAGGAGATGGAGAGATCGGGGACTTTGTCAAGCGGGCCAGACGACCGCCATCTTTGCACTGCAACATGAGCGGCAGCGCAGCCAGTCGCCCAGGACGGGTCCGGTGCTCGCGCAGGCGCAGCCTATCCCCCCACCACCGACAATCCCGGCAGCGCCGCGAACCCCGCCTTGCTGGCGTAGCCGCGCACGATGGCTTCGCGTTGCGCGTAGCTCAGCACGTGATCGACATGGTCGAAGCCGTCCGGCGCCAGTTGCTCCACGGCGTCGATGACGCCTTCGGGGCCGCCGCGGCGGTTAGCGCGGACGATCTCGGCGGTCATCGGCAGCCGCTTCTTCTCATAGGCCACCAACGCGTGGCGCGGATGCTCGGCATAGGCCAGCGCATCAGCCAGCGCGCGGGCATCCAGGATCGCCTGCGAGGCGCCGTTGGAGCCGACCGGATACATCGGATGCGCGGCGTCGCCGAGCAGTGTGACGCGGCCGCTCGACCAGTACGGCAGCGGATCGCGGTCGCAGCACGGATATTCCCAGAACTCCGGCGTCGCCGTGATCAAAGCGGGCACGTCGATATGCGGCACCTTGAAGCGCGCCACATGCGGCATCAGTTCGTCGCGCTTGCCGGGGCGCGACCAGTCCTCGCGGCGCGGCGGCAACGTGCCGCCTTCGCCGATCTTCACCAGCACCGCCCAGTTGGTCAGCCGGTTGCCCGGCGTCAGCCCCTCGGCGATCGGATACACCACCACCTTGGCATGCAGCCCGCCGGCGACGATCATCGAATCGCCGGTGAGGAATTTCGGCCAGTCGCGCGCGCCGCGCCACAACATCAGCCCGTTCCAGACCGGCGCGCCCTCCTCGGGAAACAGCGTGCTGCGCACTTTCGAGTGAATGCCGTCGGCGCCGATCAGAATGTCGCCGCGGACGGTTTCCACATGCGCGCCGGAACGGTCGAAGAAGTGCGCGGTGACGCCGCCCTCGTCCTGGCTGAAGGCGCCGAGCCGGCGTCCGGTGTGGATCGCGTCCTTGCCGAGACGCGTTTCGACGGCAGCGTGAATGACGCTCTGCAGCCGGCCGCGGTGGATCGAGAATTGCGGCACGTCATGGCCGGCACCATAGCCGCGGGTCTCGCGCCAGACTTCCTGGCCGTGGCGGTTGAGGTAGTGCAGTTCGTCGGTGCGGATCGCCACGGCATCGAGCGCATCGAGCAGGCCGAGCCCGGCGAGTTCGCGGATCGCATGCGGCAGCGTGTTGATACCGACGCCAAGTTCGCGGATCGATTCCGACTGCTCATAGAGCTCGCAGTGGATGCCCCGCGCCCGCAACATGAGTGCGGTGGTGAGCCCGCCGACGCCGCCACCCACGATGATCGCTTTCATCGGTCTACTCCACTGAGAGTGATGCCGTAGGATGGGTTGAGCCCTTGCGAAACCCATCGACATCGGCTGATGGGTTTCGCGAAGACGCTCAACCCATCCTACAATCTTCCGCTAGCCTCGCATGCAGCCCTATTCCGCCGCAAGCGGCTTGGCCGCCTCCGCGCGCAGCTCGGCCCTCGTCTTCGGCTTAGCCTTAATTTTCAGGTCGTCGAAATCCTGCTTGTCGCGGACGCTGTTGCGGAAGATCTGCTCCTTGCCGGGCATGTATTGCGGCGGGCAATAGGCATCCTTGGCGCCGTACCAGGCCGCGGCCTTGATGGTGAAGGAGGGATCAATCAGGTGCGGACGGCCGAGCGCCACCAGGTCGGCGCGGCCGGCGGCCAGGATGGTGTTGACCTGATCCGCACTGGTGATGTTGCCGACGCACATGGTGGCGACGCGGCCCTCGTTGCGGACCTGTTCGGAGAACGGCGTCTGAAACATGCGGCCGTAGATCGGCGATGCATCGCGCACGGTCTGGCCGGTGGAGATATCGACCAGATCGACGCCGTGCTCGGCGAAAGCGCGCGCGATCAGCACGGCATCGTCGCCGGTAACGCCGCCCTCGGCCCAGTCGGTGGCGGAAATGCGCACCGACATCGGCTTGTGGGACGGCCACGCCGCGCGCATCGCCTCGAATACTTCGAGCGGGAAGCGCAAACGGTTGTCCAGCGAGCCGCCATATTCATCGGTCCGCTGATTGGTCAGCGGCGAGATGAAGCTGGCGAGCAGGTAGCCGTGCGCCGCATGCATCTCCAGCATGTCGAAGCCGCAGGCATCGCCGCGCAGCGCCGCCGCCACGAACTCCGCCTTGACCGCATCCATCGCAATGCGGTCCATCTCACGCGGCACCTGGCTGTCCGGATAATACGGAAGCGGCGAGGCCGACAGCACGTCCCATGCGCCCTCGCTGAGCGGACGGTCCATGCCGTCCCACATCAGTTTGGTCGCGCCCTTGCGGCCGGCGTGACCGAGTTGCAGGCAGATTTTCGCCGCCGAGTTGCCGTGCACGAAATCGACGATGCGCGTCCACGCCGCCTGCTGCTCGTCGGTCCACAACCCGGCGCAGCCGGGCGTGATGCGCGCATCGCGGCCGACACAGACCATCTCGGTGAACACCAGCCCGGCGCCGCCGATCGCGCGCGAACCGTAATGCACCAGATGGAAATCGCCTGGCACGCCCTCTTTCGCGGAGTACATGCACATCGGCGATACCACGGCGCGGTTGGCCAGCACCATGTCGCGCAGTTTCAGCGGCTGGAACATCGGCGCGGCCGGCTTTTTGGTATCGACGTCGAAGCCCTTGGCCTGCACCTGCAACGCAAACGCCTTATCGACCTCCTTGACGAACTCCGGCGCACGCAAGGTGAGGTTATCATAGGTGATCGCCTTGGCGCGCGTCATGACGCCGAAGGCGAACTGCACGGGGTCGAAATCCCAGAACCGATCGACATGCTCGAACCACACCAGCGAGACATCCGCGGAGTGCTGGATCTTCTCGGTCTCCTCGCGGCGGCCATGCTCGTAATCGTTCAGCGCGGCTTCCACCGTTGGCGCCTTGGCCATCGACTCGTACAGCGCAATCGCATCTTCCATCGCCAGCTTGGTGCCGGAGCCGATGGAGAAATGCGCGGTCGCCTTGGCGTCGCCGAGCAGCACCATGTTGTCGCGGACCCAGCGCTTGTTGCGGATCATCGGGAAATTGCGCCACATCGAACGGTTGATCAGCAGCTTGTGGCCCTCGAGGAACCAGCCAAAAATTTCCGCCATGCGATCGGCGGATTCCTGCTCGCTCAGACCTTCCAGCCCGGCGCGCTTGAAGGTCTCCGGATCGGTCTCGAAAATCCAGGTCGAACGCCCCGCCTCGTACTGGTAGGCGTGCGCGATGAACGGACCCCACTCGGTTTCCTCGAACAGGAAGGTGAAGGCGTCGAGCGGACGGGTCGAGCCCATCCAGGTGAACTTGTTGGAGCGCAGATCGACTTCCGGCTCGAAGTGCTCGTTGTACTTGTTGCGGAAGTGGCTGTTGATGCCGTCGGACAGCACCACCAGGTCGGCATCGGCGAACTGCGCTTCGTCGGTGATATCCACTTCAAACAGCAGCCGGCAGCCGAGTTCCCGGGCGCGCTCCTGCAGGATCATCAAGAGCGTGCGGCGCGAGCAGCCGCAAAACCCGTTACCGCCGACGCGGTGCACGGTGCCGCGGAAATGCACGGCAATGTCGTCCCAATAGGCGAATTCCTGGGTGATACGCTGGTAGCTCGGCAGGTCGTATTTTTCGAAGTTGTCGAGGGTGGCGTCGGAGAACACCACGCCGAAGCCGAAGGTGTCGTCGGGCCGGTTGCGCTCGTAGACGGTAATATCCGCCTGCGGCCGCTGCTTCTTCAGCAGGATCGCCGAATAAAGCCCCGCAGGCCCGCCACCGATGATCGCGATCTTCATGCCAGCCTCCGCAGTCGAGCTTCAACCGAGATATTTTAACCCTAAAGCAATTTCGCGCAAGCCTGTTTGGGCGGCATGGAGTGCCGCCAACGCAGGCCCTCGTTCCCCGGACGCTGCGCACTGGCCCGCTCTTGCGGGCTGGTGCGCTGCTGATCCGGGGTCCCGGTTTCTTGCGACAAGCCACCGGGATCCCGGATCTGCGGAGCGGCACAAGAGTGCCGCACCGCGTCCGGGAAACGAACTTGCCTACCTTCCTTCAATTGCCTTCAAACTTGGGCTTCGCCTTGTTCGCAAATGCATAAAACGCCCGGGCAAAATCCTCGGTGGTCATGCACAAAGCCTGCGCCACGGCTTCCGCCTCGATCGCCTCTTCCACCGACATCGCCCATTCCATCGCCAGCATGCGCTTGGTCATGGTGTTGGCAAAGGTCGGGCCTTCGGAAATTTGTTTGGCCAGTAGCTGCGCCTGCGCCAGCACTTCGGTCGGCGCCACGACGCGGCTGAAGAAGCCCCAGCGCTCGCCCTCCTCGGCGGTCATGAAGCGGCCGGTATAGAGCAGCTCCGAGGCGCGCGACTGGCCGATGATGCGCGGCAGGATCGCGCACGCCCCCATGTCGCAGCCGGCAAGACCGACCTTGTTGAACAGGAAGCCGACCTTGGCGCCGGTGGCGGCGATCCGCAGGTCGGACGCCATCGCCATGATCGCGCCCGCGCCGGCGCAGATGCCCTCGACCGCGGCAATCACGGGCTGCGGGCAGGCGCGCATCGCCTTGACGAGGTCGCCGGTCATCCGCGTAAACGCGGTGAGGTCCTTGGTGTTCATCTCGACCAGCGGCCCGATGATTTCGAACACGTCGCCGCCCGACGAAAAGTTGCCGCCGGCGCCGGTGACCACGATGGTCTTGACGTCGTCGTCCATGGCGCAGGCGCGGAAGAAATCGGTGAGTTCGCGATAACTCTGGAAGGTCAGCGGGTTCTTCCGCTCCGGCCGGTTCAGCGTGACGGTGGCGATGCCGTCTACAACTGCGAGCAGGAAATGCTGCGGCGCGTAGTCGATCAGCGGCAGCGTGACGGGATTGGCGAACTTTTGCATGATAGCTCCCTGTAGCGTTTCGTTCTTGGCGCTCGATTGCGCTGGATCAAATCTCGCCGCCGGCGACCGCAAGGCTCTGACCGGTGACCGCGCCGGCGCCCGGCCCGCACAGATACAATACGGCATCGGCGACTTCCGTGGGGGTCACCAGCCGGCCCTGTGGATTGTGCTTGGCGAGTTCGGCAAGCGCCTGCTCGCGGGTGCGGCCGGTCTTGCTGATGATGTTGTCAATGCTCCCTTCCAGCAGGTCGGTCTCGGTGAAGCCGGGACACACCGCATTCACCGTGACGCCCTTGGACGCTACTTCCAGCGCCAATGAGCGCACCAGTCCGATTACCGCATGTTTGGCGGCGGCGTAGGCGCTGACATAGGCATAACCTTTCAGGCCGGCGGTGGAGGCGACAGCAACGATGCGACCTTTCTTCGCCGCCACCATGCCCGGCAGCACGGCCTGCGCGGCGAACACCACGCCCAGGAAGTTGACGTTCATCATCCGCTGAAACAGCGCCGCGTCGGATTTGATGAACGGCGAGGATTCCGCGGCGCCAGCATTGGCGACGAGAATATCGATCGGCTGCCGGCCGGCTGCTTCCGCGATCGCTGCCGACAGGGCCGCTTGATCGGACACGTCGGCGGCGATGGCGTGATGCGCCTCGCCCGCGGCGATCACGTCGTTCAGCGTGTCGAGATTGCGGCCCATGATGGTGACGGTGGCGCCGGCCTTCGCCAGCGAAGCCGCGATGGCCCGGCCGATGCCGCGGCCGCCGCCGGTGACCAGCGCGTGGGAGCCTGACAAGCGGGACATGGGCAGTCTCCTGGAACGCGAAACGGGCCTTCCCGATATATTTTAGACTTCAAGCTTTTGCAACAAACCCGCAGGTGCGGCATCTCCAGCCGCTTGACTCGCCATTCGCCAAAGGTAGCCTTCGACCTTCAATGTGAGGATAGACAGATGGCAGCGCTCGAAAAAGGCATCACGCAGGTCGGCACCGGCTATGGCGGCACCAGCTGGAATATTCTTGGCCAGGTGTATTTCCCCAAGGCGGTGACCGACTCCACCTTTGCCTTCGAGACCAACAGTGATCCCGGCCAGTTCGTGCCCGTGCATGTGCATCCTACCCAGGAAGAGTTCATCCTGGTGCAGGAAGGCACGCTGGATCTGAAGCTCGACGGCGAGTGGGTCAAGGCCCATGCCGGCGATCTCGTCCGCCTGCCGCGCGGCATTCCGCACGGCTACTTCAACAAGTCCGACAAGCCGGCGCGGGCGCTGTTCTGGGTATCGCCGACGGCGAAACTGGAGGCCTTGTTCAAGCAATTGCATAATATGACGGATATCGAAGCGATCGTGCGCGTTTCGGCAGAACACGAAGTGAATTTCCTGCCGCCGGAAGCGAACGAGTAATCTGGTTACTGGAACCTCTCCTCGTCGTCCCCGCGAAAGCGGGGACCCGTACACGCTGGTGAACTCGCGCGGCGCTATAATCGTGGCTCTGCCGCTTTAATTGTGCCGACCGAGGTTATGGATCCCCGCTATCGCGGGGACGACGTCGGATAGGCCTGAGGCGGACTACTTCGCTCCAGCCTGCGCGGTCTTGATCAGTTCGCGGCCGATGATCACCTTCTGCACTTCGGTCGCGCCTTCATAGATCCGCAGCGCGCGGATCTCGCGGTACAGTTCCTCCACCTTGACGCCGGACTGCACGCCCATGCCGCCAAAAATCTGCACGGCGCGGTCGATCACTTTTTGCGCGGCTTCGGTGGCGAACATTTTGGCCATCGCGGCTTCGCGCGTGATGCGCGGCGCGCCCTGGTCCTTGGTCCAGGCCGAGCGGTAGATCAGCAATGCCGATGCATCGATGTCGGTCGCCATCTCGGCGAGCCCGGCCTGCGTGAGCTGCAGGTCGCCGAGCGTATGGCCGAACATTTTTCGCGTCGCCGAGCGATGGATCGCCTCGTCGAGCGCGCGGCGGCCGAGCCCCAGCGCGGCGGCGCCGACCGTCGAGCGAAACACGTCGAGCGTGGCCATCGCCACCTTGAAACCTTCGCCGTCGCGGCCGATGCGGTTGGCGACCGGCACGCGACAATCCTCGAATTTCAGCGTCGCCAGCGGATGCGGCGCGATCACATCGATGCGCTCGGCGATCGTGAGGCCCGGCGTATCGGCATCGACCACGAAGGCGCTGATGCCGCGGGCGCCGCCCTCGCCGGTGCGCACGAACACCACGTAGTGGTCGGCGATACCGCCGTTGGAAATCCAGGTCTTGGCTCCGTTGATGCGGACGTGGTCGTTACCATCCGGCACCGCGCTCGTCGTCATCGCCGCGACGTCGGAGCCGGCATCGGTCTCGGACAATGCGAAGGCCGCAATGGCTTCGCCGCGGGCCACGCGCGGCAGATAGCGCGCCTTCATCTCTTCCGAACCGAACAGGCTGATCGGCCCGGTGCCCAGTCCCTGCATCGCAAACGCAAAATCCGCGAGCCCGCTGACATAGGCCAGCGTCTCGCGCACCAGGCACAGCGCGCGCACGTCGAAATTCGGATACAGCCCGCCATGGCTGGCCGGCACCGCGACGCGCAGCCAGCCGGCGTCGCCGAGCGCGCGCACCAGCCGCTTGCAGGAGCCATCGGTGTCGTGGTGATCGATGAGGTCAGGCACATTCGCCGCCGCCCATTGCGACAGCTCCGCGGACAGCTTGCGGTGATGATCGTCAAAAAACGGCCACGACAAAAACGATTGATCGGACATGGTGGGTTTTCCTGCGTTCCGGCAACAAGATGTTTTAAACCTAAAATGATTGCGGGCAAGAGGCAGCAGATATCACTCAAGTGGGACGTCGTTCACGGGAGCCGTTTCCCGGACGCGGTGCACTGCGCCGGCTCTGACGATGCGTAGCATCGTTTGGGCGGCGTGGTGCGCCGCAGAGCCGGGGTCCCGGTCACTTGCGGAGAAACCGGGATCGTAAGTCTGCGTGCGTCGGTTAGGATGGTGCCGGCCGGGGCGGGCGTTACGGGATTACGGGAAGGTCGTTGGCGGCCGTCGGGATCTCGCACCCCGCCTCGTTTGATCGAAGGGCCG
>NZ_JAQGJD010000130.1 GCF_028290785.1 Tardiphaga sp.
CGACGTGCGGATCCTCGAAAGTGATCCAGTCGATGGCACCCAGATCGACGTCGTAATCATTGGCGAGAATCCCGCGCAGCCACGCGCCTGTTGTCGTCGTGAAGGAGCGGATGCCGACGCGCTTGCCCTCGAGGTCTTTTGGCGTAACGATCCCGGATGCCGGATTGGTGACGGCAAACGAATGCTGAAACCGCGCCATCATCACGTCGGGCAGCAGCACCATCGGCTTGTCGTGGGCTTTGGCCATCAGGAAGGTGACAATGGCCATTTCCGCCACATCGAAGGCGGCGTTGCGGACCATGGGCTTGAAACCCTTGTTGGTCGGCGAATAGTCCGCGAACTGCATTTCGACGAGATCGGACGTCACCGTGCCGGATTTCAGCGCCGCGGTGTGCGGGTGGTCGCCTAGCAGCACGCGGAGCTTCATCATGGCGCGACCCTACGCGTCTTCAGGTTTGTCGACATAGACGAGGCCGGCCTTCGCGAGTCCCTCGCGCATGCTGTACATGTCGAGGCCAAGCACGCCGGAAGCGAGCATCTTGCGCTTGTCCTCCTCCAGCGCCGCGCGCGCCTCGCCCTTGTCGGCGACATCGGCGGCGTCCTTGCGCGGGATCACCACCACGCCGTCTTCGTCGGCAATCACCACGTCGCCGGGATTGACCAGCGCGCCGGCGCAGACCACGGGCACGTTGACCGCACCGAGCGTCGCCTTGACCGTGCCCTTGGCAGAGATCGCCTTCGACCACACCGGAAAGCCCATCTCGCGCAGCGTCTTGATATCGCGGCAGCCGGCATCGATGATCAGGCCGACGCCGCCCCGCGCTTTCAGCGAGGTCGCCAGCAGATCGCCGAACATGCCGTCGGTATTGTCGGTCGTGCAAGCCACCACCAGCATGTCGCCGGGCCGGCACTGCTCGATCGCCACATGCAGCATCCAGTTGTCACCGGGCTGCGCCAGCACGGTGATCGCGGTGCCCGCGGCCTCCGCGCCGGACCATACCGGACGCATGTAAGTCTTCATCAGACCGAAACGGCCATAGGCCTCGTGCGAGGTGGAGACGCCCAGCGCGCCCAGGCGTTTGACGACATCGGCATCAGCGCGCTGGATGTTCCTGACAACGACGGGTTTCATGCCAGTACCTCCAGGGTCATCGGGAACAGGCGCTGATAGGCCTCGCCATAGGTCATAGCCGCTCCGGTGTTGCGGCCGCCCTGCATGCCCCGCTGCAGGGCCACGCGCTCGTAATATGCCCACAGATGCTTTTGCGCCGCGAGTATTTCGAACGTCTTGCGCTTGATGTCCCAGACTTCGTCGATGTTGAGGATAACCTGCGGCTTGAAATTGCACATTTCGGGCTGGTGCGGTTCGAACAGGAACACCGGCGGCGCCGAATAGTTGTATTCGGCCTCCGGCTTGTGGCCCATCGCCTGGGCGATGATGCGGGCCTCTTGAGCTGCGGCAGTCGCGGCGGGATGATCGACGTTGTAGGGATCTTCCAACGAATGCGTCAGCACGAAGCTCGGGTTGAGTTCGCGGTAGATGTCGATCAGCCGCTCCTTGTGCGCCTCGGTCAGGTGCAACGGATAGTCGCCAGCATCAAAGAACTCGATCTCCGCACCGAGCGACGCCGCAGCGCGCTCCGCCTCGTCGCGCCGGCCGGCCTTCACCTTGGCCAGCGTCATGCCCTCCTGCTTCCAGGCGAACTGGGATTCGCCGCGCTCACCATAAGCGAGGCAGACGATCTTGACCTTGTAGCCCTTCTTGGCGTGCAGCGCGATCGCACCGCCGGCACGCCAGACGAAATCGCCGGGATGCGCGGAGACGACGAGGCCGGTTTTTTGCTTCGACATGGGTATTCCTGTCTTCACTTGCTGTCGAAATCGAACAACCGCGCGGGGTTGTCGACAAGAATTTTCTGCTGCACGTCCGCGTCCGGCGCGAACAGCGGGATCAGGTCGATGAGGTCGCCGTCATTCGGCATCGCCTTGACGTTGGGATGCGGCCAGTCGGTGCCCCAGATCACGCGATCCGGCGCGGTCTCGCAGATCTTTTTCGCGAACGGCACCGCGTCGGTGAAGGGTGGGCCCATTGACGTCACGCGCTCGCAACCGGACACCTTGACCCAGCATTTTTCGTCGCGCTGCATCAGTTCGATCAGCGTGCGGAACGGCAACTGATCAAGTCCATCCCCTGCCTTAACGCGGCCCATATGGTCGATGGTGTAGCGCACCGGAAGTTTCGCCAGCAGTTCGGCATAGTCCGGCAGGTCGATGGCATCGAAATGCAGATCGACATGCCAGTTCAGCGGCGCAATCATGTCGATGATGCGGTGAAACACTTTCATGTCCGGTGTGCCACCGAGATGGCGCACGAAGTTGAAGCGGCAACCGCGGAAACCGCCATCGTGCAGATCCTGCAAGCCGTTCTCGGTGATGGCACCGTCGAGATTGGCGACGGCGCGAAAGCGGCCTTCGCTGACCTTGATGGCGTCGAGCGCAACGGCGTTGTCGGTGCCGTGCACGCTGGCATTGACGATCACCGCGCGGCCGATGCCGAGGATCCTGTGCAGCTTCTGGAAATCCTCCAGCGGCGCGTCTGGCGGGATGTAGGAGCCGACGTAGGGATATTTGGAACCAGGCCCGAAAATGTGGGTATGCGCGTCGCAGGCCAGCGGCGGCAATTTGAACTTTGGCGTGCGGGTGTCGGGATCGGGTCCGGGAACGGTTGGCTTTGTCATCATGTCCTGTTGGCTTGGATTCGTGACGCGTGAATTACTGTTTGGGGATGCCGGCCTGATCGATCACCTTGGTCCACTTGGCGATGTCATCGACCAGCCGGGCCTTCAATTCTTCCGGTGAACTGGCGCGGGCCTCGATGCCGAGGTCGAGCAATTTCTGCTTCACGTCCGGCAGAACCAGCACCTCGCGCAGCGCGGCGTTGAGCTTGGCGATCACCTCGGGCGGCGTGCCGCTCGGCGCGAACAGCGCATTCCAGGACACGACGTCGTAGCCGTTCACACCGCCTTCCAGCAGCGTCGGCACGTCCTTCAGGATTACCGAGCGGGTTTCCCCGGTGGCGCCGATGGCGGTGATCTTCTGGTCGAGCAAAGCCGATTTCATGCCGACATAGTTGTCGATCATGACATCGATATCCTTGCGCAGCAGACCGACGATGACTTCGGGCGTACCGCGATAGGGCACGATCTGGAAATCGACGCCGGCGACCGACTTGAGCAGCGCCGCGGACAGGTTCTGCGTGCTGCCGACGCTGATGGTGCCGACATTGAGCTTGCCGGGATTTTCACGGGCGAACTTGATCAGATCGGCCAGAGTTTTGTACGGCGATTCCACATTGGTGCCGACGACGAAATCGAAGAAGCCGATGCTGGAGATCGGCGCGAAATTCTTCACTGGATCGTACGGCAGGCTCTTGAACAACGGAACGCTGACCGCGGTGCCGTTGCTAAGCAGGGCCAGCGTGTAGCCGTCAGGCGTGGACGACAGCACGGCACGCGCCGCGGCGACGCCACCGGCGCCCGGCATGTTCTCGATGATCAGCCGCTGCCCGAGCTTGTCGCCGAGGCTCTCGGCCACGATGCGCATGGTGATATCGGCGACGCCGCCGGCGGCGAACGGCACGATGACCCGGATCGGCCGGGTCGGGAAATTCGACTGCGCCTGCGCGGGCGTCATCGACCACGACAAGAGCGCAGCGCCGAAAATCAGAGAGAAAGCCGCCAGTCTTCTTGAGAACCCGCGCGTCATCGTCATGAATGCCTGCCAGACGCTTGATGCGTCCATCCCTGTGTTTTCTGTTTTGGCCGGCGCCGCCGCACGACTTGCGAGGCGCCAGGGTCGTCCTGGCATCCCGATTAGCCAATTCCGATATATGAAACAAATGAGATTTGTAGCTTAATCAGGCGCTCCCCTGCATATATCGCGCAGTGCCGCCTATCCGATGGTCTGGAAATACGCCTGGATCAAATCGATCAGCGCCTGCGCCGGCTTGCTGACCGGCAGGCCGCGCTTGACGACGATGCCCACGGTGCGGCTGACGCTGGGATTGCGCATCGGCAGCGCGACCAGTCCGGCGGTGCCCTGGGTGGCCACCGCGATGTTCGGCACCACCGCGACACCCAGCTTCTCGAAGACCATCCCCACCGCTGTCTGCAGGTGCTGCACCTCGTAGCGCCAGTTCAGGGCGTCGCGGCGATCTCCCAGCGCATCGTCGATCAGCGCGCGGTTGCCGGCCTGCGGGCTGATCCGGATCAGCGGCGTATCGGCCAGATGCGACCACGCCACGAACTTGCGCTGCGCGAGCGGGCTGTCCTTGGTGCAGAGCAGGACGAAGCGCTCCTTGATCAGCGGCGTCACCGCGAGATCCCAGATGTTCATGGCGATGATGGTGACGCCAAACTCGGCCTGGCCGGACTGCACCAGGGTGGCGATCTCCCCGGCGGAGTTGTCATGGATCTTGATCGAGATGCCGGGATAGGCGGCATTGAACTGCTTCAGCACCCGCGGCAGGTGATAGGCCGCGATGGTCGGCAGGCAGCCCAACGCGATGTGCTCCTGCCGCTTGCGGCCGCGCGCCCGCAACAGATCGATAGAATCGCTGAGTTCGCCGATCATCCGCCGTGCCGTCGGCAGCAGCTCCAGCCCGGCGGGGGTCAGGGCCACCTGCCGGGTGGTGCGGGCCAGCAGTTGCAGTCCCAGATCCTCCTCCAGCTTCTTGATGCGATGGCTGAGAGCGGTCTGCGACAGGTTGAGGTGCGCGGCCGCGCGGGAAAAGCTGCCGCGTTCGGCGATGCTCAGGAACGCCTGCAGCCCTGGAAAATCGATGCGCATGTGTTCCGCCAAGGCCGGTCAAAAAGCCGGTACAGCCGGCCTCACAGAGGTACCGCGGCGCCGACTCGCGGCGCAAGCGGCACGACCGGTCCTTTGGCTCGAGGTTTGGTTAACACGCCGTAAGCTGGTCGGAGACGCCGCCGCGCTGCGCAGCCTATTGTTTTGTCTGCCGATTTTTACGAACGGCGGGCAGCGACGATACAATGGAGTGGCCGTCTCTCCGCATTGCAACCTAGGCGTTTAGAGACGACGGCGCGGTTCTTTAACAATTTCTCCAGTCCCTACCCTGCATAGTCCCCTGAACCGGGGCGCGACAACGCGATTTTTCAATATGACCGATATGAGCGCAGCGGCGTCGTTTGGACGCATTATTTCCGTCAGGGGCTCACTGGCGCGTGTGGGCCTGTTGGCGCTGAGCCAGATGGCCCCCGCCGAAGCCCGCGGCACCGTCGGTCGTTTCGTCAGCATCCGCTGCTCGAATTCGACCATCATCGCCATGATCACCGAAGTGTCGTGCGAGAGCCTGCCGGCCTCCGACCTCTACATCGCCACCGCCTCGGTCGATCTGCTCGGCGAGATCTTGGGCGCGCCGGAGCGACCGAAGTTCCAGCGCGGCGTCACCAATTACCCGACCATCGGCGACATCGTCGAGCTGATCTCCAATCAGGAGCTGCGCACGGTCTATGCGCCCACCGGCTCCGATCAGATCAATGTCGGCACGCTGCAGCAGGACAAGTCGGTCATCGCTTATGTCGATGTCGAGGAAATGCTGAGCAAGCATTTTGCGGTGCTCGGCTCTACCGGCGTCGGCAAATCGTCGGGCGTGTCGCTGCTGCTCAACGAGATCCTGCGCGTGCGCCCGAACCTGCGCATCTTCCTGCTCGACGTGCACAATGAATACGGCCGCTGCTTCGGCGACCGCGCACTGGTGCTCAATCCGCGCAATCTGAAGCTGCCGTTCTGGCTGTTCAATTTCGAGGAAATCGTTGATGTGCTGTTCGCCGGCCGCCCCGGCGTGCCGGAAGAGCTGGAAATTCTCGGTGAAGTCATTCCGATCGCCAAGGGCGTCTATACGCAGTATCAGAACTCCGATCGTATCGGCCTGAAGCGCGTCGATCCGAAGACCATCGGCTACACCGCCGACACACCGGTGCCTTACCGCCTGGTCGATCTGATTTCACTGATCGACGAGCGCATGGGCAAGCTGGAAAACCGCTCGTCGCGCATCATCTACCACAAGCTGATTTCGCGCATCGAAACGGTCCGCAACGACCCGCGCTACGCCTTCATGTTCGACAACGCCAATGTCGGCGGCGACACCATGGCGGAAGTGATCTCCTATCTGTTCCGGCTGCCTGCCAACGGCAAGCCGATGACCATCATGCAGCTCGCCGGCTTCCCGGCCGAAGTGGTGGACTCCGTGGTCTCAGTGCTGTGCCGCATGGCGTTCGATTTCGGGCTGTGGAGCGATGGCGTCTCGCCGCTGCTGTTCGTCTGCGAGGAAGCGCATCGCTACGCTGCGGCGGACCGCAACATCGGGTTCGGGCCGACCCGCAAGGCAGTGTCGCGGATCGCCAAGGAAGGCCGCAAATACGGCGTCTATCTCGGCCTGGTGACGCAGCGTCCCGCCGAGCTCGACGCCACCATCATCTCCCAGTGCAACACCCTGTTCGCGATGCGGCTGGCCAACGACCGAGACCAGGCCCTGCTGCGCTCCGCCGTGTCCGACGCGGCCGCCAATCTACTGTCGTTCGTGCCGTCGCTCGGCACCCGCGAAGTACTGGCCTTCGGCGAAGGCGTGGCGCTGCCGACCCGGCTGCGCTTCAAGGAAGTGCCCGCGCACCAGTTGCCGCGTTCCGAGGCCACGATCTCGACCGTGCCTTCGGTCGCCGCGGGCCATGACATGCATTTCGTCAGTGCGGTGCTGGAACGCTGGCGCGGCGCCACGTCGCACCGCGACGTGCCGAACGATCCCGGCTTCACCGAACGCCCGATCGCGCGCACGCTGGAAGCCCCAATGCTGCAGCCCTCGCTCGGCCTCGACCCCGACCGCTTCTCGCTGCTGAAGAAGCCGCTGCGGTAGCGGCTTCTCGCCGCCGCCATCATCCCCTATGGTTCGCCGCCTGCGCATCACGCGCCTTGACGGACCCTGCCGATGACCCAGCCAATCACAACACGCTTTCCAGTGCCCGCCATAGACACCCTGCCCGACGACATCCGCACGCGCATTCTCGCGGTGCAGGAAAAATCCGGTTTCGTGCCCAACGTTTTCCTGTCGCTGGCGGGGCGGCCCGACGAATTTCGCGCCTTCTTCGCCTATCACGACGCGCTGATGGACAAGGATGGCGGGCTGACGAAGGCCGAGCGCGAGATGATCGTGGTCGCCACCTCCGCCGCTAACCAGTGCCACTACTGCGTCGTCGCCCATGGCGCGATCCTGCGGATCCGCGCCAAGAACCCGGAGATCGCCGACCAGATCGCGGTGAACTACCGCCGTGCCGACATCACGCCGCGGCAGCGCGCCATGCTGGATTTTGCGATGAAAGTCAGCCGCTCAGCGGAAACCGTTTCAGAGGCGGATTTCGCTGAAGTTGCCGACCACGGCTTCAGCGACGACGATATCTGGGACATCACCGCCATCGCGGCGTTCTTTGCGCTGTCCAACCGCATGGCCAATGTCACCGGCATGAAGCCGAACGCCGAGTTCTACATGATGGGCCGATTGCCGAAATAACGCGACACCTTCAGCAAAGGATATGCATCGTGCTCGACTGGTCGGAGATCGTGTTGCGGCTCGGCCTCGCCGCGCTGGCGGGCGGCGCCATCGGGCTCAACCGCGACTTGCATGGCAAGCCGGTCGGGGTCCGCACCCTGTCGCTGGTCAGCCTGGCCACCGCGATGGTCGTGGTGCTGGCCGACCCGATAGGCCATGGCGGCTTCACCGACGCCGGCAGCCGGGTGATCCAGGGCATTCTGACCGGCATCGGCTTTCTCGGCGCGGGGGTGATCTTCCACGCAGAAAAACATTTTCGGATTCGCGGCCTGACCAGCGCCGCCTGCACCTGGCTGACGGCCTGCATCGGCATCATGTGCGGCGCCGGCCAGTGGCGTATCGTGACCGTGGCCCTGGCGATCACCTTTATCGTCCTGCTGACCGGCGGTCGTATCGAACGCAGCCTGCACCGCCTGCTCGGCGGCAAGCCGGACCACGACCTGGAAGAGCCGGAAACAGTTGCTCAGTCCTCCGACGCCGGCCCGCACCAGCCCGGCAAGTAGATCGCGTCCTTGCTCTTGGCGAGGTCGAGCGCCTTCTCCATCGCCTTTTCGAAGTCGGCCTCGACGTCCTTTCGCGACAGCCGGCGGCGCAGTAAGTCCGCCCACAGAAATTCGCTGAACGGCGTGATGTCCTTGGCGTAGCCGCCGGCGCGCCGCAACTCGCCGGCGAGGCTGCGGAACGGATCGTCCTTCAGCTTGGCGATCGATTTCGGGATGTCGTTGAAATGATGCCGCACGCCGCGGGCGTCGTACGGATAGACCCAGCGATGGTTGTCGAGCACGCCCCAGAACGCGTCCTTATCGACCATGGTGAGATCGGCGACCACGGTGACCAGGATGTCCTTGACGCCCTCGTCATGGAGCGCGCGGGCGAGGTGGTGGTGGTCGATCACATAATGGTTATGGTCCGGCCCCAGCACCACGGGGATCATGTGCTTGCCGAGCGATTCCGCCTGCTTACGCTTCGACTTCTGCTCACGCCAGCGCTTGCGCTTCTCCTTGACCTCCCGCATCCCCACCGTCATCTGAGTCGGCCGCAGCGACAGGATCGGGATCGGCTGCAGCAGCGGCTCACGGGTATTGGCCATCGGGCGGGTCTCCTTCGGTTGCCGCATCTGTGCCATGCGGAGTTTGGCTAAACGACACACGGCGAACGTGCTATTTTGTAAATCAAATATCGCAGACCAAATATCGCAGACTTGGCAAAGATGAAAACCCAGCAGCCGGTCATCAGCGAGGACGACGAGCACCGCGTACTCAAATTCGTACCGCGGACCTCGGCGACCGCACCGCACCCGCCCGCTTCTGAAGCGGCCGACGATCTGTCACGCTATGAAAAAGCCCCCGACGAGCCCGACGACTTCCGTCACCGCATGATGGCCAATGCCGTCGCCTTCACCCTGACCGCCGCCCTCATCGGGATCGGAATCTGGCTGGCCGTCAGCATCGCCGACCTCCGCAAGACCCAGGATTGCGTGTTGATCGGCCGCCGCGACTGCGCCCGTATTTCGGTGCCGCAGAGCTGAGCCGCCCCCGGGGAGTCATCCACCGTCCGAAACCCGCTGGTGAGCAGGTGCTCAACTGCCATTGAACTGAGGGCCTCCCTCCGTTATACGGGCAATCGACTCCTTACGGCGGGCAGGGCGTTTCGGGCCAAGGCCCCCTCTTTCCGCGCCGCTCTGGCAATTATCTTTAATCTATCAAAGGCTTAATGATGTCCACCACATTCGACCAGGTCGCTACAATCATCGCGGAAACCTGCGACATTCCCCGCGATACGATCACGCCGGAGAGCCACGCGATCGACGATCTGGGCATCGACAGCCTGGACTTCCTCGACATTGCCTTCGCCATCGACAAGGCATTCGGAATCAAGCTGCCGCTGGAAAAATGGACCCAGGAGGTCAATGACGGCAAGGCAACCACCGAGCAGTATTTCGTCCTGAAGAACCTCAGCGCCCGCATCGACGAACTGGTCGCGGCCAAGGGCGCGTAACGCCCTCATGAACCTCGAATATTTTCATCTGATCGACCGCATCGCCGACCTCAACGTCGGCGAGAGGACCATTACGGTTGAAGCGAACGTTCCGGAAAAAAGCACCATCTTCGAGGGGCATTTTCCCGGCTTCCCGCTGATGCCGGGCGTGCTGCTGATCGAAGCGATGGCGCAGACGTCGGGATGGCTGGTGATCGCAATGAACAAGTTCGAGCGCATGCCGTTTCTCGCCGCGGTGAAGGAAGCCAAGATGCGCACCTTCGTCACCCCCGGCGAGCAGTTGATGATCGAGGCCAGCATCGTGCACGAGGGCTCCGGCTTCGCGATGACCGCGGTCAAGGTCAGCGCCAAGGGCAAGATGGTCTGCAATTCCACGCTGACCTTCCGGCACGTCCCGTTCCCCCATCCGGACTTGCGCGGGCACATGGAAACCATGGCCCAACGGATCGGCTTCCCTACCGAGGCGATCGCCGAGGAACGAAACAATGGCTGAAACGCGACACGTGAATTCCGAACCGGTGGAAGCCTGGATCACCGGCATCGGCCTGGCGACGTCCCTGGGCGAAGGCCCGGACGCGCATTGGGATGCG
>NZ_JAQGJD010000411.1 GCF_028290785.1 Tardiphaga sp.
GGGGCCGCAAGATCCTGGCGTCCGGTGCCGGCCTGGTGACACGCCCCATCGTCACCGCTAAAAGCGTCGATGGGCAAATCATGTGCCTCCTCGACCTTTCTCAGAATTCAAAGGTCGATCTGAGCGGATGGACCGCGCAAGGCATGAGATCGACGGCCACTGGCGCGATCGAACTGTCCGGCATCTCCGTTGGCCCTGACGAGATGATCGGATCAGTCGGTGACTTCACGCGGCAACCGCATTTTTCCGGCGGAGCCTGGCGATTTTGCGCGGCGCATCTCGGCGCGATGGAACGGCTGGTTGCCCTGTTTCGCGATGATCTGATCTCGCGGGGCCGCGGCAATGACCCGTATCAGTTGCAGCGGGTCGCGCAGTGCGTGGCTTCCGCAACGACTGTTCGGTTTTGGGTCGAGGAGGCCGCGAGACGGCTGGGAGCCGACGACTGCGATCCGGCGTCGGTGGTTGCCTTCGCAAACCTGACGCGCATGGTTACCGAGAGATCCGCGCTGGATGTTATGGAAGCTGTGCAGCGCGGCGTCGGCCTTGTATCTTTCATCCGACCAAGCCCGATCGAGCGCATCTGCCGGGACCTTTCGACCTATCTGCGGCAGCCCGTCCCTGATCTGGCGATGAGCGACGCCGCCCGCGCGTTTCTTGGATCGACGTCTCCCATGGGAGAATTTTAATTGACGGCCGGAGAATATCTCGAGGCAATACGCCAATTGCCGCTCGGCTCGCTTCATGACCTGACGCAGGAATCGCCGTTCTTGGTGTTGTCGCCGCATCCGGATGACGAAACCCTTGGTGCCGGTGGGCTGATCGCGGCCGCGTGCGCCGAGGGACAGCGGGCAAATGTCGTGGTGGTCACCGATGGATCGGGATCACATCCGCGGTCGCGCCGTTTTCTACGCCAGCAGTTAATCGCGCTCCGGCACGCCGAAGTGGCCGCCGCTGGATTTCTGCTCGGCCTCGCGGACGATCGTGTCACGCATCTCGGCCTTCCCGATACCAAGGCGCCGTCGTCGGGCGCCGCCTTCGACGCGGCGGTGGTTACTATCACCGAGACGTGTCGCGAGGCCGGCGCCAAATCGCTGTTTGTGACGTGGGATCTCGATCCGCATTGCGACCACGAGGCCACCGCGCGCATGGCGTACGCAGTGCGGCGGCGGATGCCGGAGCTACGGTTGTGGGCCTATCCGATCTGGGGCTGGCATCTAGAGAGTTCGCTGCCGCTCGACCGCGCCCCACCGCGTGGCTTCCGGCTCGATATCGCTTGCCAACAGGATATCAAGCGCGCGGCCATCGCCGCCCACATCTCCCAGATGACCGACCTCATCGACGATGACCCGGAAGGCTTTTGCTTTACCGAGGCAACGCTCGCGCCTTTCCTTGGCTCGTTTGAATATTTTATCGAGGTGGCCGCATGAGCCGCAAGACAGGGACCCTTCCACCGGAATATTTTGAAGAGAAATATCGTGCGGATATCGACCCGTGGCAATTTCGCACTAGCAATTATGAGCACGAGAAGTATGTGGCCACGATAAGCGCTCTTGGCCAGTCGCGATATATCAGCGCGCTGGAGATAGGCTGCTCAATCGGCGTGCTCACCGAATTGCTGGCCAAACGATGCGACACGATTATGGCGATCGACGCGTCGGCAACCGCCATCGCCGCGGCGCGCGACGCGAATATCCGGAATGTCACTTTTGAGGTCGGCACGCTCCCCCGTGATTTCCCGGCGGGACAATACAGCCTTATCGTGCTATCGGAGGTTCTCTATTATTTCGTAGAGGCCGACCTTTGGACAATTGCAGCACACTGCACAGATGCTCTTCTGCCTGGCGGCGAGATTATCGTTTGTCACTGGCTCGGCGAGACGAACTATCCATTGACCGGACGGGCTGCTAGTGAACAGTTCGCGCGGGCTGTCGCCACTAGATTGCCCCAGCGAGTGCTGTTGCGGGATGATGTATATCGGTTGGAACGATTTTCTGCTCCCTAACCGGCAGCCGCAATCGCCGGAGGATCATTTTCGCCATGGCGATCTGCCGCGGCAGGTCGGATGGGCGCAACGGCTGGCCGCGCTGCAGGATCGGCGTCTTGCTGCACATCCGCTGCCAAGCATCCTCGAACGTCTCCCCTAGCACCGGGTCCCGCGTGACCGCTGCGGGCATGCGCCAGCCGCAGGGGAAGCTGGGCGACCACGAAGCGTCGTTGAGGAATCTACGTAGCCGGCCCCGGTAGATTGCGCGACGCGTGGCCTGAAGCGCCGGTTCGAGATCATCGTCACAAGGCGCGTCCGGCACGGCGTGCCGTAGCCGCATCGTGTCCGCTGCCCCGCCCCGGGCGCGGCCGTCGAAACGGCAGGAGGTGGAGACACTGACATCCATCGCATGGCGGACTTTGAACCCTGCGCGGTCCAACGTTTCGGTTAATGCGGAGTCTTCGCCCACCAGGCGCGGCGGCAGCCCGCCGATTGCCGTATAAGCCGCCAGCGTCACCGCTAAGCTGGCGCCGGACGACACGCGGTGGTTCGGCCAAGGATCATGCGGCCGCTGATCGCACCGTGCATATATCTCCGCAACGAGCCTGAGATAGGTATCCTCGAGCCGGCCGCGGCCCAGAAAGGCGCGCCCGAGACTAACCAGTTCGAGCGGATTAGCGTCGATGTAACCCGCCACGCAGTCCACGCCCCGGCCAAACTCTGCCATCGTGGCAGCAAACCATGTCGGCGCTACACAGCTATCGGCATCCGTTGTCAGAATAAGGCCCGTGGCACCTCGCGCCACGAGGGAAGCCGCTGCTAGATCCATCGCGCGCTTGCGCGCCCAGCCGGCGCTGAGCTTGCCCGGCGGCAGACTTTCTTCAACAACCCTGACGGGGTGCGGTACCATAGCTGCAAATGCCCGCGCCAAATCTGCGGTCGCATCCGAGCAATTGTTAGCGAAAATCAATACCTCGAAATCACCGTCGGAAATCGGAGCGCCGGTCGCATCGCGCTGCATCGCCAGCGCCGCAAGGCAGCGCTCAATCTGCCCCCCTTCATTGTGGGCCGGGATCGCAACAATAGCGGGCCGGTGCGAGCCGAAAGGCGCCTGATGCTGTATGGATGGAGGATAAACGGAGATCATTGCTCTGCTACCGGATTGCCGTCGTCACAAGTAGCGATAGCAAATTCGGTTCCCACCGTGTCCCCCGACACGCGTATTTTCGCAATGCCCATTATGTCGGTGTCCGGACCTCTAAAATTATATGCGTCATGAACGTGTAACAAAACGTCGCACCGTGAGTTACC
Organism: Tardiphaga sp.; assembly: GCF_028290785.1. Classification (GTDB taxonomy): domain Bacteria; phylum Pseudomonadota; class Alphaproteobacteria; order Rhizobiales; family Xanthobacteraceae; genus Tardiphaga. The sequence continues at coordinate 3,296 of NZ_JAQGJD010000411.1, forward strand.
ACGCGCCCTATCGGCAAAACCCGGGTGCTTATTTATGACGTCCAAAAACGACGTGCGGCCTACTGATCGTATTTCAGCGCTGCGGCTGCAACAGTCGCTGAAGATGGCGCGATCGGCCCACGCCTATGTGCGCGGCTCAACGGTACAGTTCTACGATTGGCTCGAATCGCAGAAGCGCGGCTCGCTGCCGGAAGGTCCCGCGGTCTGGATCTGTGGCGACTGCCACGCCGGCAACCTCGGTCCGGTGGCGGCGCTGGATGGCCGCGTCGCCATCCAAATCAGGGATCTCGACCAGACCGTCATCGGCAATCCGGCCCACGACATCATCCGTCTGGCGCTGTCGTTGGCAACCGCCTCGCGAGGCTCCAATCTGCCCGGCGTGACGACTGCGCATATCATGGAGCAGGTGATCGAGGGCTATCAGGCCTCGCTTCGGCAAGATACCGACGCGCTGGACGACGCCCCAAAGGCAGTGCGGTTTACCGTGAAGCGGTCGATCGCGCGTTCTTGGAAGCATCTGGCCAAAGAGCGGCTGTTCGACACGCGGCCGACGATCCCGCTCGGCTCGAAATTCTGGTCGCTGACCGAGGGCGAGCGCAACGACATTCACGTGCTTTTCAAGCGCCCAGCGTTACTCCATCTCGCTACCTCGCTGCGATCGCGCGACGACGATGCGAAGGTCGAAGTCCTCGATGCGGCTTATTGGATGAAAGGCTGCTCGTCGCTGGGCTTGAAACGTTATGCGGTGCTGCTCGGAATCGGCTCGGGAAAGAAGCGCGGTTGGGCGCTGATGGATGTCAAAGAGGCCACCGCCGCCGCGGCCCCGCGCTACACCGGCGAGAAGATGCCGAAGGACCAGGCCCAGCGGGTCGTGGCCGGCGCGATGCATCTGTCGCCGCATCTCGGCAAGCGAATGGCCGCGGGCATCATCCGAGAAAAGCCAGTCTTCATCCGCGAATTGCTGCCGCAGGACCTTAAAATCGAGATCGAGCAATTGAGCGTGCCGGGGGCGATGAAGGCGGCAAGGTTCCTGGCCGGCGTTGTCGGCAAGGCTCATGCGCGGCAGATGGATGATGCCACACGCATGAAGTGGGCCGCGGAGCTCGAACGTCACCGCAGCAAGACGCTGGATGCGCCGTCATGGCTATGGTCGAGCGTTGTGGCTCTGATTGGTCGTCATGAAACCGCTTACCTCGAACATTGCCGCCGCTACGCTACGCAGCAAAGCCCCGCTTGAAGGAAGCAATCACAGCGGCATACCAACAGTAATTTTTTATTGCGGCAGTACTTTGTAATGTCCCACGTTCACTTTTATGACAAATCTTGGCTAAAGCCGACGTCTTCTGTCCCGAGGAGCTTAGTGGTTTACCCGAGGTCAAAAATGAAACCGCTCAATTTAGACGAAGAAGCCGAACGCACGGCGCTGATTGCGGAGTACGTGCGATTGAACAACAAGGCAGCTGAAGCGCTGCGTTCAGACAATTGGCGGGCTAGACCCAATTGGCATCTGCTGTACGATTGCCACGATGAATTGGCGCAAGTTGTCGCTCGAATGCGAAACTTGAACGGTCACTAACTGTCTGCCCACGGCGCGGCGAAGTTGATCGGCGTCGCACGGCATAAAGCCGGCGCATTGGCCCCCCCCGCCAGCACGACTCCCGCGGTTTGCGACGGGGTTGCGTCATGGGGAAGGCGCCGGATGATGCTGCCATTCGCTCTGCACAGTACATCATGACGAGTATTACCGGCATTGATGGGAAAGGTGGGAACAGAAGCACGGCACACACGCCGAGCATCTCGCAACAACCTTTAGACAGCTTGGTGGAACCTGAGAGGGGGTCCTCTGTTGGCCTCACGAATCGGAGGAAATGCAATGGCGAAGAAGACTAAGGAAACACCGTGGGATAAGCCGAACCCGAAAACGAAAGCGGGCAGGAAGTCTAAGAAGCTTTCTCCGGCGAAGAAGGCCGGTGCGAAGAAAGCGGCCAAGAGGGCTGGTCGCAAGTATCCTAGCCTGGTGGACAACATGAACGCGGCGAAAAGGAAAAGGAAGCCCACCAAGAAAACTAAGAAAGTCAAAAGGGCCAGAAAGAAACACGCAGCCGAATAGGCAGTTATCCTCAGCAAACGACGGCTGCCACGTGGCATCCGCCTCGTCCTCGTTCAGCTCGACCCCCCCCGTTCGTCAGCCGCAGCTTGCGGCTGCGGCTTTTCCGCATCCCTTCCGGTCGATGGATTGAACGTTGCCATGTCACAACAATCGCCCTGCCTGCCCCCTGACTGAATGAGCTCTTTAACCTTGGTGGCCAAGGCTCGCTGGAAACGAGCACGTACGTTAGGCTCACCGCAGCGACTTTGCTAAACAGGAAGGTGGCATGGCAACGGCGGGCCTTCTTCGAACTAAACCTTCGCTGCGATCCATTTCGAGATCTGCTCCGCATTCCTACCCCCGACAAGTTCGGTTTAAGCGGCTACGGATCGTAGAGTTTCAGAATAAATACTCGGGGCCGCCGGAACGTAGTTGTTTGGACTCCATTGCACCGGCACGAAACAACTGAAGGAGATCAAAATGAAGAAGATTATTTTGGCGACCGCGATTGTTACCCTCATTTCCGGCGCTGCTTTTGCGCAGTCCGGCGCCAACCCGTCGGCACCCCAGCCCAGCTCAACGGGCATGGGCGTTAATCAGCCCGGGACTACGGGCACTGGCACCGCCGCCGACCGTCCCGATTCCAAGGGCGGCATGACCAATAACGGTATGTCCAACGGCACGACCGGCATGAACAACAACATGCAGCAGGGAGGCGAATCGAAGGACGGCATGGGCCAGCAGAACAAGGGCGGCATGTCTAAGTAACTAATGAAGCGCCCCTGATAATCGTCAGGGGCGCTTTTGCTCTTTGGCGTTGGCTCTGTTGTATCCCCGGGCGCATCCGCTTCAAGCTCACTCTTGACGCGATGCCAGAAGTCGTCCGCTCGCCGCCTTCCGGCTTGCCTGCCTTCTCCCAACGCCGGTGAGCATATTCTCGAATTATTCGTCTAAATATTCTGGCATTGGCCTCTTCCTGGTTACGAAAGAAGAAACGGGGCCGAAAAGCGTTCCTGGTTTATAAAGCGGCCGCTTCAATGATTTTGGCAGCCGTAAATTGCATGGTAATGCCTGGGCCGCCTCGCGCGTTCAGTCAGCGTAGTGAAAGCTGAGGGCGTGCAAGTCCCCGAGCATGCTGGAGTAAATGAGGAACCCGGGGGCTGACCATCGCGTGCATCGCGCGGCCAAATCCCGTATAAATCTAACTGCCTGTGACCCCAAGATCGACGCCAAGGCGGAGCCGAGAACTGTCAGCCGCAGTGTCGCGATGGGAAGCTGTTTCGACGGCGGTGACATCTGCCGGCGATGCGGCGACCGTCGTGTTGCGTCGGACGCCGTCAGGTGCTGGGAGATGCAACACGTTCGTCTTTGCCCGGAGCCGGCTGCTGGCGTTAGATGCCTTCGCCTGCTCCCCGCTACTCAGATTGTCCGCTCTCGACATATACATCACATTGCGTGGGGCGGATCGGTCGAAACTACCCGGAAAGTATGGCAAGCCAAGATAGCATCAGGCTGCGTATGCGGTTCATCGTGTGCCGCCGACCGTATCGGCGACTTGAGCGCCACGTTCGCCCATCGGCTTACCCGACCCGTCGGTGCTGTCCGCGGCGGTCTGGTGTTCAAGCTCCGAGTTGAGTTCCGCACCGAACAGCACGACGATGGTCGACATCCACATCCACATCATCAGGCCGATCGCCGCGCCCAGCGATCCATAGGTCGCGTCATAGCCGGCATAATGCTCCAGATAATACGACAGCGCTACCGATCCGAGGATCCAAGTCATTGTCGCCAACGCGCTGCCGACGGAAACCCATACCCACTTCGGAGTCTTTCGGCTCGGAGCGAAACGGTACAGCACCGCCAAACCCAGCATGACCATAATGGCCAGGGCAGGCCACCGGCCGTACTGCAATGCGGCATCAGCCACCGGCCCTAAGCCGATCGTCGAGAGTGCGATCGGCGCAGCGATCACCAGCCCGATCGACGCAAGGATTGCGAACAGGCCGCCAAGTGTGAAGGCAAGTGACACGGCGTTCAGCTTGACGAAACCTCGCTTCTCCTCCTCGTCATACACGACGTTTAGGGCATCGATGATCGCCTTCATCCCACCATTGGCGCTCCAGACCGCAAGGAGAAGACCGAAGGCGAAGGCGAAGCCGAGCTTGGTATCGCCCTTCGCCAGCACCCGGCCGACCTGGTCCTGCACGATCGAAAACGTCCCCGCTGGCAGCACGTTGGCAATGAAGGAAAGGTGCTCATTGATGGTTTGAGGATCGGCGAATAATGCATAGGACGACACAAGCGCCGTGACCCCCGGGAATAGCGCCAGCAATCCGTAGAAAACCACGCCGGCAGCGACGGCGAGCAGCCGGTCCTTTCCGATCTGCTCGCCGGTGCGCTTCAGGACGTCTTTCCAGCCGCGAGCGGGGATTTCGGTCGGGGAGTCGGCTTGGCGTCCGTGGCCGGAGTCGCCACCGCCGGCCGGCTTCGAAGATGCGCGCCGGTTGTCCGCGGCTTGGACCTCACCTTCAGGAAGTGCGAAAGCCACAACGGCCGCGAAAGCGAGAAACGCCAGCGGCAAAAGCATGGAATCTTCACGTCTGTCGGATGTGGGAAGCATGAAATGTCCTCGTGGTGCGCGCCGTCCTGCGGCAAATGTTTTAACGCGGAAATTCGAACGTGGTTGCGCAGCCACTGGCCCCTCTGCGGGCGCCTGCGCGCCGATGCATTTTTTCGCACCAACGGATCATCGAATGATACGCGCTCCAACGTTCTCCCGAAGCCAGTAGAAAAGCCGCCGGACGAAAGCTCAGCGTTCATTATGCATTGGCGTTGGTCCAATCATCTTTGACGCCACACATTCATGGGTACCCTTGGCCGAACACTGCGGAGCGATCGCTAGGACATGCCGCGCGGTTGAGGAACCAAAGCGAGCGGATGTACTTGGAATGTCCCAGCAAGAGAGGAAGCGAGATCCAATCATCGTCGCCGTAGCCTAGCAGGCTTGCCCGTCAGTTCCGCATTCGCGCAACGGCAGGCGAAAGACGGCCTGAACAATGCAGATGTGAACACTACGTGGGAGACTATTTCCGCTGCGCCAGTGCCGGTCGGAACAGCTTTACAGGGGATCAAGGCGAAGGGACGCATCGCGGCTGCCGGCTTTACGACTATTTCGGAACTGAAGCGATGGCGATTGACGCGGCACGGCCATGAAAGCCCCCGGACTCATGGCACGTGAGTTCCTTCCAAATAGGTCGAAAGACATCAATGACGACGACCATTTCACGACTTATGATCGGTATCCCGAAGTCCAGCGCTCTGTTGCGGCTTTCGAGCCGCCGGAGTGCAGCATTTCAACATCAACATCGTCCCAACAATTCCGCAGAGTGGTATGGCGTTCCTGGCACTCGGTGCAACCGGAGTATTGTTTGGGCATCGCGCGCAAGCGCACACCATCCAGAAGGCGAAGCTAAAGTCCGCCGGCCACGAAGCCGCCTGGCGTCATGAGCACCCCCCTTGAGGCAAAGACCGTTTTATCGCCTGCCAACTCGCTACCAGGCTTTCTACTGCTATATGCCGCGCTCTATGCTGCGTATGGAACCGAGTCAGCGTACATGCCGGCTTTCCTGGGCAGTCACGGATTATCGGCTGAGCAAATCGGGCTGGTTCTAGCTGCAGGAACCATTGTGAGGATTGCAGCGGGACCCGCCGCGGGTCGCCTAGCCGATCGTCTGGGCGCGCACAGGTTGGTTGTCACCACATGCGCCAGTTTGTCCGGAGTTATCGGGCTCGCGTATACCCTGGCCTTCGGGTTCGGTCCGCTGCTTGCGGTCAGCATGGCACATGCCTTCACGACTGCGTCGTTGGCGCCATTATCCGACGCTATGTCGGTAACCGCATCGGCCAACGGACGTCAATTCCAGTATGGCTGGGTGCGAGGCGCGGGCTCGGCTGCGTTCGTCGCCGGGACTCTGTTGTCAAGTCAACTGATCGATCGCTTTGGGCTTTCCTCGATCATCTTTAGCAGCAGCACTCTTTTTCTTGTCATGGCGCTATGCGCTATGGGGGTCCGAACACCGGCTGCCGATGAGAACACCACAGAAAAAACCGCGTCCGGCGCATTTGGAGCCCTTTGGAAAATAGCGGCGTTCCGCCGACTGATCCTCGTGGTCGTGCTGGTGATCGGTAGTCACGCCCTCAATGACACCTTTGCAGTGATCCACTGGCGCGAGGCAGGTTTCGGCACCCTAGCAATCAGCATCCTGTGGTCTGAATCTGTGCTTGCTGAGGTCGCCGTTTTCTTGTTTTTCGGCCCGTGGCTGATGGGCCGTCTTGGCCCTCGGGGCGCGGCCGCCCTTGCGGCCTGTGCCGGTATCGTCCGATGGACCGTGATGGCAACTACAACTTCGGTGCCCGCACTGGCTGGTGTCCAGGCGCTGCATGGTTTGACATTCGCTCTATTACACCTTGCCGCCATGAGCATTATCGCGCGAACTGTGCCGAATGGTCTGTCGGCCACTGCGCAAACCGTCTACGGTACAGGCGCCCTCGGTATTGCCTCTGCGGTCATGACGGTGACGTCGGGTTATCTCTACGGATGGTTTGAAGTTCAGGCCTTCTGGGCAATGGCTGTGCTCTGCGCTATAGCCCTCCCGTTGATACGCGGCATGGACACACCAGCATCAGGCGCGTGAGACCGGGTGTCGATTCAATCGGTCGAGAGCCTCGTCACTCCTAGATAGCAATCACCCAAAAGCTCAGCGGGTTTAATGAACACTCGGCACCCGCAGACAAAATGAGCGCGCTACCGGAAAGAACCGTCGAAGTTGGATACTCGGGTTGCAGTGGGTGTAACGCTCTAGTTCGTTTCGATCCGGGTCGACCCTGTTGGACAGCCTTGCACGGTCCTTCGCTGAGGTTACAACGATTCGATCCTCAATTGGGTCAGGAACAACTGCCACGCTTGGCGTCGGACCCTTGTGGACTTTCCCTCGCAGCTCTTGCTCAATCAAAAAGACCAAATCGTCCGCGGAAACCGTTTTCTTTACAATGTGCCCCTCAGCGGTTCGGTGCGACAGTCTCCTCGCCACGCCGATCAAAATTTGACTACCGTTCTCAAACCGAAAATGACAGCGTTACCAAGCCGACGGCCAGGCATGCCGCTTTTCAATGGATCGGCAGCCCCCCCTCCCGGCCGCGCGATAAATTGAGCGTTCGGCTGTAGCAACCACCCCGAACGGATTTCATAGGCGTAGGCAGCGGTCACTAGCGCTTCCGACGACCGGCGCGCGAAGGTCGGATCGAGGAAGAATTGGTAGTCTCGGTCAAGCGCTTGAACGGCGCGCGAGACGTGTGCATAGGCAACAGCGATGCCGAACTTGTCGTTCGGTCGAGCATCAAACCATCCGTTCCCTTGAAAACCCACGTCGGCATAGACATCAATTAGGTTTCGATCTGGCGGGCTCACCACCGCACGTGCGAACACGCCAATACCGCGATCCTCGTCGTCACCTCTTGCGGCC
>NZ_JAQGJD010000304.1 GCF_028290785.1 Tardiphaga sp.
CCCGCATGAATCAATCCGGCAGACCAGTAGCAACCGAATTCGGATTTCAATCATGAAAGCTGTGCTGGTGCACCGCCCCGGCGGCCCTGAAGTGCTCGACTATGTTGATGTTGAGATTCCCCAACCCGGTAAGCTTGACGTACAAATCAAGGCAGAAGCCTTCGGCGTCGGTCAACCGGACGCCTTGATCCGGCGCGGCGTCTACAAGTGGATGCCCCCGCTGCCGGCAAATCCGGGCAACGATGTCGCCGGACATATTTCCGCAGTCGGCGATGGCGTCACCGATATCGTCGTGGGGCAGAAGGTGCTTCTCAGCGCCCGCGACCTGTCCCAGCGCGGTGGGTGTTACGCGGAGTACGTCGTCGCTCCGGCGGACGCGGTACACATCCTGCCGGAATCAGTCGATCTGGAGGAAGCGGTGTGTCTGGCGAACTATCAGGTCGCCTGGGCCCTGCTGCACGAATGCGGCAATCGTAATCCTGCTGACAGCGTGCTGGTGATCGGCGCGGCAGGTGGTGTCGGGACATCGATTGTCCAGCTCGCGAAACTCGCTGGCATGACCGTGATCGGCACCGTGAGCACCGAAGAGAAAGCAGCCTTTGCCAAATCCAATGGTGCCGACCATGTGATCTTCTACCGTGACGAAGATGTCGTGGCGCGGACCCGCGAACTGACCGGTGGCCAAGGCGTCGGGCTCGTTCTCGATCACGTCTGCGGACCTGACTTCGCTTCCTATCTGGGCGTCCTGGGCAAATGGGGCACGCTGGTTTCCTACAACGCCTTTGCCGGACTGCCGGAGCAAAACCTGATCGAGGAGATGCGCAAGCATCTCGACGTCTGCCCGGCGGTCCGCTGCTTTTCGTTTCACATCTACGATCACGACCGGGAGGGCCGGCGCACGATCATGCGCAACGTTATTTCCGCTCTCGAACGGGCGGCGATCAAACCCGCGATTTCGGCGCGACTGAAGCTCTCCGAGGTGAGGGAAGCTCACGCACTTCTGGAGTCCGGTTCGGCGCGCGGAAAAATCATCATGATCCCTTGAGGACGTCCGGCCGCGGATTTTCACCTTCTACGGACCTCCCGGAGTTCAGGAGGAGAAGCCTGCGACGGACCGCTACCAACAAGGCCGCCATCAGAGCGGCCGATCGATTCAACGGTGACCTTGGTCGGAGCAATCGCGATGAGGCCCCGTAATTTGGGACAACACCAGGGAGTGACGGCGATGGGCCGCGTTAGGAAGCTATCCACGGGCAGATCTTTTGCCCTTGTTACAGCGTGGGCGATCTGCGCCCTCATGGTCGGGGCGACCGATGCATCTGCGCAGGCCTACCCAAATCGGGTCATCCGTATCGTGCACGGCTTTGCTGCAGGGGGCGCGGCCGATACGCTGTCTCGCATCATGGCGGATGGCCTCTCCAAGGAGCTGGGGCAGACCGTCATTGTAGACCCGAAACCGGGCGCGGGAGGCAATATTGCTTCTGATGCCGTCGCCCGGTCTGCGCCGGACGGCTACACCCTCGGTCTTGTCACCGGCGGTCATGCGATTTCGGCCGCGCTCTACAAATCGCTGCCTTATCAGCCTGTCGATGGCTTCGAGATGATCTCCACCATTGTCTATTATGCCTTGGTCATCGCCACGCGCAGCGACTATCAGGCCAAAACGCTCGGCGACCTGATCGCACTGGCGAAAGCGAAGCCGGGAACGTTGAACTTCGGCTCGGTCGGGTTCGGGAGCACACATCATCTGGTCGGCGAACTGCTGAAAACAACAGCCGGCATCGACGTCGTTCATGTGCCCTACAGAGGCGATTCTCAGGCCATCACCGCGCTGCTTTCGGGTGACGTACCTTTCATCGTCGGCACCAGCGTTCTCCTGGCGCCACAGATCGAGGGCGGCGCGGTCCGGGGGTTGGCTGTGACGTCCTCCCAACGCAGCGCATTGCTGCCAAACGTTCCATCTGCCGACGAGGCCGGCCTGAAGGGTTTTGACGTCCGCACATGGGCCGGGTTGCTGGCACCGAAGGGCACGCCTCCAGATATTGTCGCTGCTCTTAACAAGGCCGTTCAGTCCAGTCTGGCCGACCCCGATATCAAGGCCAGGTTGGAGACCGCGATCGGCGGCCAAGTCCGCGGCAGCACGCCCGCGGAAATGCGTGCGTTGCTTGTTTCGGAGATCGCGAAATGGACCAAAGTGATCGATACGGCAGGAGTGCCGAAGCTTTGACTTTGCCGGTCACTTCGCCGTCTACAAAGCAGCGTTCGGCATCAACGCGATTGACTACCAGCCGTATTTGAGTTCGAGGCCGAGATAGTTGCTATCGTGCCCTCCCGCGTTGCGGATCGTATCGCCCACGGCGTAATGCACCGCTTCCAGCGAACCGGCGAGGTTGGCGTTGAAGGCGTAGTCGATGCGGAGCTGGGAATACACGCCGGTCCAGCGGTCACCCCTCCCCGCCGTCCCGGCGACGGCGACATTGGGTTGGACATAGACCGCATCCGCCACCGTCTGGCGCCACTGGAAGCCGACGCCGGCGGTCACCGTCAACTTGTCGGCGGGTTTGACGGTCAGCGATGGCTTGACGTGGATCAGGTTGGCGTAGCCGGTGTAGCCGCCCAGCGAGAAATAATAGCCGTTCGGAAACAGCGGATTGAAGGTGCCGAGATTTCCATCGCCGGGATGCCTGTCGCCTGATGCCGCATCCGCCTGCAGGCCGATGCGCGGCGTCCAGGCGACATTCGAAAACGTATAGCCGGTGCGGCCGCCCAGGGCCCAGGCATTGATGTCCTTGGCGCCTACGTTGCCGGTCTGCGCCATGGCCTCG
>NZ_JAQGJD010000305.1 GCF_028290785.1 Tardiphaga sp.
GTGCGCGCCGGTACGATGGTCGAGGCCGCCCTGGCTGCCTTCGCCCACGAGGTTCGCACGCCGCTGACCGGCATCCTCGCCGTCAGCGATCTGTTGGCCACCTCCGATCTCGACGAGCGCGAGCGGCGCTGGGTCGATACTATCAAGGCCGGCGCCGAACATCTCGCCGGTTTGGCGACCCTGTTCGTCGATGCGGCCCGCAGCAGTAACTCCAAACTCGAAGTGCGGCAGGACTTCTTCGACCTGCGCGCGCTGGCGCGCAATTCCGGCGATTCGCTGGCTGGCCGGGCCGCGGCCAAGGGTCTGCAATCCTCCGTGACGATTTCCACCAGGCTGCCGATGTTCGTCACCGGCGATCCGGTGCGACTTCGGGCGGCGCTGGAAAACCTGATCGACAATGCGGTCAAATTCACCGACCGGGGCAGCGTTACGCTGAAAGTCCGTCCGGTGCCGGTGCCTGGCAAGGTCGGGGTGTCCTTTACGATCTCGGACAGCGGCATCGGCCTCTCGCTGGCGGAGATCAAGCGGCTGTTCCGCCCGTTCTCGCAGGCCAATGTCACGATCGCCTCGCGGTTCGGCGGTGCCGGCCTCGGCCTGTCGTCGGTCAAGCAACTGGCGCGGGCGATGGGCGGCGACATCGTGGTGGCGCAGCGCCCCGGCGGCGGAACGGTCTTCACGCTCACGGTGACGCTGGCGAAAGCGACGGGCCCGATCTCGATCATGTCCGGCCTCGACGACGACGATTCGACGCAGCTGCGCGAGCCGCTGCGCGTGCTCAGTGTAGAGGACAATCCGTTCGGCCGCGTGGTGCTCAATGCCATCCTCACCGAGCTCGGCCATCAGGCCGAATTCATCGGCCGAGGCGAGGCAGCCGCCGAGCGCGTGGCGCAGGGCACGTTCGACGCGGTGCTGATGGACATGGTACTGCCGGGCATCAACGGCATCGAGGCGATCAAGCAAATCCGGGCCTTGAGCAAGCCCCATGGCCGCGTCGCCATTATCGGCGTGTCCGGTCGCGGCGATGATGAGGTGGGGTCGCGTGCCGCCGGCGCCGACGCGTTCCTGACTAAACCAGTGTCTCCACGGGCGCTAGCGACTGCGCTGCTTGAAGCGAGACGCCGCGCGGCAACCGCGATTTGATAATGGCGGCGTTCAGTTCGCCGCCATAGACGAAGATCGCCGCGATGAAATACAAAAATACCAGCGCGATGATCACCGACGCCAGCCCGGCATACATGGTCACGTAGTTGTTGGCGAAGCGCGCCAGATACATGCCGAAGCCGATGCCCGAAAGCAGCGACGCCAGCATGGTGAAAACGATGCCCGGCAGAATCTGCAGGAAGTTGCGTCGTCCCGCCGGCAACCAGGCATGCAGGATGAACAGCACCACGGTCATCGCCGTGATGGTGATGCCGTAACGCGCGATGTTGAGCAGTTTCTCATTGTTCGCGACCATCAGCGGTGTGTAGATGCGGACGATCTCCAGCAACAAGGGACCGAGCACGATCAGGAATGCCATCGCCAACGCGGTGACCGCGGCGACCAGGGTGTAGCCGATCGATTCCAGCCGCAGCCAGTACCAGCGCCGCGGCTCGATCACGGCGTAGGCCCGGTTCAGCGCCACGCGAAGACTTTCGACGCCATTGGAGGCGAAATACACCGCCAGCACCAGGCCGATGGTGAGAGCGTCACCGCGCGTGGTGGTCAGCACGTCATGGATTTGTCCGGACAGCGCGCCCGCCACCTGATCGGGCCAGACTTCCAGCAGCAGCAGGACGGCCTGGTCCGCGAGGCCCTTGGAGCCGAAGAAGCCCGCCAGCGACGCCAGCACGATCAGGAAGGGGAATAGCGCCATCAGCGTCGACAGCGCGATGTGGCTCGCGATCGCCCAGCCGTCATCGGCTAGAAACGTATAGAAGGCGTCGAGCGCGACATGGAAAACGTAGCGGATGTGCCTCACTTTTCACCCTGTTCGGGCGGGCCACGACTCTGCCGGCGCCGCCGCTACTATTTGATATCTACGGACAAAAAGCCAGATCGTTGCACCGCACCGATCAATTTCATGGCGCCGATGGCGAAGCCCCGGTTCCGATGTTATGTAGCGGTCATGACAACGTTCCTGAGCAATATTCTCCTCCCGGTTGCCGCCGGCGCGGTGCTGCTGGTCCTGCTGCTGGGCCTGTTCAACATGATGCGCGGCGGCTCGCCGAACCGCTCCCAAAAGCTGATGCGCCTGCGCGTGCTGCTGCAGTTCGTCGCCATCGTCATTACCATGGCCACGGTCTGGGCGATGGGACGGTAAAGCGCGGATATAGGGTGGGCAAAGGCGCGCTTGCGCCGTGCCCACGCGTTCCGTGGCAACTTTGAAACGTGGGCACGCTTCGCTTTGCCCACCCTACGGATTTCAGGATTTTTCATGGTCGTTCTCAACAAGATCTACACCCGTACCGGCGATGACGGCACCACGGCGCTGGGCTCCGGCGAGCGGCGGCCGAAATACGACCTGCGCATATCGGCCTATGGCACCGTGGACGAGACCAACGCGGCGATCGGGGTGGTCCGGCTGCATCTGGCGGAATCGCCGGCCCTGAACGCGATGCTGGTACTGATCCAGAACGACCTGTTCGACCTCGGCGCCGATCTCGCGGTGCCGCAGCGCGAGGGCAAGGCGGAGCGGCTGCGGGTATTGACCACCCAGGTCGCGCGGCTGGAGCGCGACATCGACGCCCTCAACGAGCCGTTGACCGACCTCACCTCCTTCGTGCTGCCCGGCGGAACCCCTGCGGCGGCGCATCTGCACGTCGCCCGGACCATTTGCCGCCGCGCCGAGCGGATTATGGTGGAACTCGCTGCCCAGCCCGACGAGCCGGTCTCCGATGCCGCGATCCAGTACATGAACCGGCTGTCGGACTTCCTGTTTGTCGCCAGCCGGTCGCAGAATGACAACGGCGCTGGCGACGTGCTCTGGATTCCCGGCAAGAACCGCTAGCTGCCAGTCGCCTGGAGACCCTCGATTTTCGATTTTCGCGCGTTGACCCCGGTTGGCGGGGGCTTTAGGTTCCGCGCCCAAGCTTATGTGACGCGAAAACGAAGAAACTCACACGAAAGAGGATCGATGAAGGTTCTGGTGCCGGTCAAGCGGGTGGTCGATTACAACGTCAAGGTTCGCGTCAAGAGCGATGGAACCGGGGTCGAACTCGCCAACGTCAAGATGTCGATGAATCCGTTCGACGAAATCGCCGTCGAGGAAGCCCTGCGCCTGAAAGAGGCCGGCAAGGCGACCGAGGTGGTGGTGGTCTCGATCGGCCCCGCACAGGCGTCGGAAACCATCCGCACCGGTCTCGCCATGGGCGCCGACCGCGGCATCCTGGTAAAGGTCGATGGCAACGTCGAGCCGCTGGCTGTTGCCAAGATCCTCAAGGCTATCGTCGATGAGGAGAAGCCCGGCCTGGTCATCCTCGGCAAGCAGGCGATCGACGACGACAGCAATCAGACCGGCCAGATGCTGGCCGCGCTGCTCGGCTGGTCGCAGGCAACCTTCGCCTCCAAGCTGGAAGTCGATGGTTCCGATTTCGTCGTGTCGCGCGAAGTCGATGGCGGCTCGCAGACCGTGAAACTCAAGGGCCCGGCCATCGTCACGACCGATCTCCGCCTCAACGAGCCGCGCTACGCCAGCCTGCCCAACATCATGAAGGCGAAGAAGAAGCCGATCGCCGACAAGACCGCCGAAGAATACGGCGTCGATCTCACCCCGCATCTTGAGATCATCAAGACGACGGAACCCGAGGGCCGCAAGGCCGGCGTCAAGGTCAATGACGTCGCCGAGCTGATCTCGAAACTCAAGACCGAAGCCGGGGTGCTCTGATGGCCACGCTGCTGATTGCTGAACACGAACACGACATCCTCAAGGACTCCACCAACAAGGCGTTGACCGCAGCGACCGCCCTGGGCGCCGAAGTCCATGTGCTGGTCGCCGGTGGCGGCGAAGGCACCAAGGCCGCGGCCGAGAAGGCCGCCAAGCTTGCCGGCGTCACCAAGGTGCTGCTCGCCGACGACGCGCTCTATGCCCATGATCTGGCTGAGCCGCTGGCGGCGCTGATCGTGTCGCTGGCGCCCGGTTACGACGCCTTCGTGGCACCGGCTACATCGCGCTTCAAGAACGTAATGCCGCGCGTCGCAGCGCTGCTCGACGTGATGCAGGTCTCGGAAATCACCAAGGTGATCTCGCCCGACACCTTTGAGCGCCCGATCTATGCCGGCAACGCGATCCAGACCGTGAAGTCCAAGGACG
>NZ_JAQGJD010000334.1 GCF_028290785.1 Tardiphaga sp.
AGGCCACGACGCTTTCGTTCTGGTTGTCGAGAACGAACTCGCCCTTGTCGGTCTTCACGGTCAGCACCGCATGGCCTTCGCCCTTCTTGTCGCGCACCACGGTGATCAGCAGCGCCTCGCGGGGCCAACCGGCATCGATCAGCATCTTGCGCTTCAGCAGCACGTAGTCCTCGCAGTCACCGTAGCCGTCTGTCGGCAGCGACCACTTCTCGATCACGCCCCAGTGGTCCATGTCGGTCAGCGGCTTGACGGTCTCGTTGACCCAGCGGTTGACGCGCAGCAGATCTTTCCACGCGGTCTGCGTGATGACGATGTCGCGCGCCTGGGTCGCACCGCCGCGACAATCGCCGGGATTGTCCGCGCAGAATTCGACCCAGCCGATTGGCGAGCGCGTGTTGTCGCCGAGACTTGCGTAAAGTCGTTCGTCGCCGGCCTGCGCCGTCGCCGAAAATCCGAACAGGACGGCTGCGAATGCCAATCCCGTGATGTGCCCCTTGCTACGAAACATTGTGGCCCCCGTTTCTTGTTGGGACCATGTTTTGCACAGAGGCTTTGCGGCGCCGCTAAATCGCACAACTACAATTGAGACGAATGCGCATCAAAGGCAGTACGTCTTCGAAACTATACTTGGCAGGGTTCGATTCACATTTGAAGAAAATGGAAATTGATTCAAATTTTACGCATTAAGCGCGCGCGTCCTGAAAATGCGGTGCTTGTGCTGCCAAAAGGCGTCGGCGTTAACCGTGAACGGCGCCGCGCGGAACCCGCAAGGCGGTACCCGGCAACGCGGGTATCGCCTTCATTCGGCAGGGAAAATGGAATTCAAGAGGTGCGGTTGTTTACCGGGCGTTGACGCTGTCTTCGACCGTCTCTGCGAGCTGCTCGTGGACGAACTCCAGTGCGAAGCCGTCTTCGAGGTGACGTACCACGCGCGACTGCACCCGGCCGAGCGACACATGGGTGTGCAGCGGCGGCCGCTTCTCCGCCGCGATGGCGGCGCCGGACAGCGACAGATCGATGATGCGGCAGGTCATCTGGCTGCCGTCCTCGAGGGTGAGCAGGCAGATCGGGTTGCGCGGCACGATACGGTCGTGGCGGCGGTCTTCCGGCAGGTTGAGGATGTCGCGGTTGGCGAGCCATGTGAGCTGCGCCGCCAGCTTGTCGCGCTTGCGCGGCGTGGCGCCGACGGTCATGGCAAAGCCGTTGTCGATGATCCGGGTGACCTTGCCCTCGACGCGGCCGATATGGTCGAGATAGGCGATCACGCGGTCGCCGACATTGCCGATGCCGGGACCCAGCAAGGCCAGGCCGCCGGGTGACATGTTGATGACCTGACAGGGGAATTCGCGCCGATCGGGCAGCATATAGCGGCCGAGCAGATGCACCTTCACGCGCTGGAAGCGGCGGCGTTCTTCTGCAGACGGAAGAATCGATTTTGTTTGCGCAAACGCCATCAGTGCCGTGCCGGTTCAGCGGGTCGAGGTCGCCCTGACCCTACGGCGCTCACGGTTAATGGCGCGTTAGCAAATGCTCAACTGATGCAACCAAATGGCGTGGCGCCATCATGCCGCACCCACGCCGATCGGTTCGTGCAGGCCCCTGCTACCGCAGTCGCCGCTACCGCAGTCCCTCATAGACCATCAGGCCGCGGGCGGCCTGCAGCTTGCGCAGCGCGCGCGGCGCAAAGCGCTGCGGCGGGTGGGCGAGGTAGCGGAACGAGGTCAGGCTGAACGGGCCGAGCTTGCCGCGGGCCTCGCCGAGCGGCGCCAGCAGCCCGGTCAGGCTGATCGGCGTATGCGCGCGCATGTTGAACGGAAGCAGCAGCAGTTCGAGATGGACTTTCTGGCCGGCCTCGGTGGTCGCGGTGACGCCGGCGACGGCGACCAGCAACTCTTCCGACACCACGGTAATGATGTCCTCGATGTCGCGGCGGCTGTCCGGCGCGAACAGCATCGGAAACGCCTGTCCCTTCAGGTCGCGCGCCAGCAGGGCACAAACTCTGGTGCCGGCGACGCGGAACGGAAAACCGGCGCGCTTGTCGTAGGACAGCACGAAGATGTCGCCGAGCAGCTCGCGCAGCGGGCCGGGCTCGATATCGCTGCGCTCGGGCGCGCGCGCGAACCCGCGCTTGTCGTCCCAATAGGCAAAGAACTCTTTGCTGGATGGATGCTTCATTAACGCTAAACCTTGACCCCGCCGCAGCATCCCGGAGACAGTTGTGTCCCGAATCCAGTCACTGCGTGCCGCTACATGTTGTGCAGTTCGAACATTGCATCGTCCATGCCGAAGCGGCGTTTTCCACCGTGTTAACTAGGTTTCCCGGCGTTAACGTTAAATTTACCATGTTGTTGAGCCGCAGTGGATAGTCGCTAGGATGCGCGCACTGCACGGCATCGCGGGCTGTTCTCCAGCGGCTCGCGACGCACAGGTTTTGATACCAGGGTGGCTGCAAACAGGTTTGGTCGTCGCGCGGGGAGGGGTGGGGATACCGGATTTTCGGTTGTGCCGAAAATCCACCCGGCGCGGGAAAGATCGGTCCAGGAAAGGGAGAGCGTTCTCAGCGCTCTCCCTTTTTCTTTTAGGACTGCCGATCTCGTTACTGACGTGGCCGCCATTTTCCCACCCGCGCTCCCATCCTTCGCTTGCGTCATCCCGCCAAAGCCGCCTATTTGGGGCATCGCTCGCGTGAGCCCCTGACAGGCCGTTGATCCCTTGGACCCCTTGGATTCCTCCGTTCCCCCGCGTGAACCGATCCTGACCCTGCCGGGCGCGCTGACCGCCTATGTGGCGCTGCTGGTGGCGATCCATCTCGGGCGGATGCTGCTGTCGCCGGATCTCGACGACCTCGTGATCGGCATGTTCGGCTTCATTCCGAAGCGCTACGACCAGACGCTGCTGGCGATGCCGTACCCCGGCGGCACCCCCGCCAAGATCTGGAGCTTCGTCACCTATTCGCTGCTGCACGCCAATCTCAGCCATATCGGCTTCAACGTGCTGTGGCTGCTGCCCTTTGGAAGCGCGCTGGCGCGGCGCTTCGGCGCGGTCCGGTTCTTTGTCTTCATGGCGGTGACGGCGGTCGGCGGCGCCGCGGCGCATCTGTTGACCCATGAACACGGGCTGGCGCCGATGATCGGCGCCTCGGCCTCGGTCTCCGGCGCCATGGCGGCAGCGATCCGCTTTGCCTTCGTGCGCGGCAGCTTCCTGTCGTTCAACCGCGGCGATGCTGACGAGGCGGCGCGGGTGCCGGCGCTGCCGTTGCTGCAGGCGCTGCGCGATCCCCGCGTGCTCGGCTTCCTCGCGGTGTGGTTCGGCGTCAACATCATCTTTGGCGTCGGCTCCATCGCGATCGGCGCCGATGGCGCTGACGTCGCCTGGCAGGCGCATATCGGCGGCTTCTTCGCCGGATTGCTGCTGTTCTCGCTGTTCGATCCGATCCCGCGCGCCGGGCAGCCCGCCGCGGCGGCGCCGGCCTCCGACCTATCCGATCTGCACTGATCGCCGGTCGCCGCCTTGCGGGGCGGGCGGGTTTCATTCATCATCCCACGTCCGGCAGGCGACGTTTGGCCTGCGCAAGCATTGTGTCTCGATCCAAGAATAAAAGACCGTGCCCGTTCGAGGGCCGGCCGGCTCTAGGAGGCGACCATGACGGTACGTGCAATCCTCGATACCAAAGGCCACCAGATCATTCACGTCGGTCCGGACGACAAGCTGGCGGTGGCGGTGAAACTGCTGTCGGAACGCAAGATCGGCGCGGTGATGGTGATGACCGACCAGCACATGGATGGCATCCTGTCGGAGCGCGACATCGTGCGCGTGGTCGGCGAGCGCGGCGCCTCGGCGCTGGACGAGAAGGTCGAGGCGGTGATGACCCGCAAGGTCATTAGCTGCAAACCATCGGATACCGTGGCCGCGATCATGGAAAAGATGACCTCCGGCAAATTCCGGCACTTGCCCGTGATGGACGGCGACAAGATGGTCGGGCTGATCTCGATCGGCGACGTCGTCAAATGGCGGCTGCGCGAATTCGAGCACGAACAGGAAGCCCTGCGGGATTATATCGCGACGGCGTGAGGCAAGCCCGCCTGTCTCTTCGAGATGAATCGAATCGCCCGCAGCCGTCATTGCGAGGAGCCCTTGCGACGAAGCAATCCAGTCTTCGCTTGTGGCTTTCTGGATTGCTTCGCTCAGCGAAAGTCGCCTTCGGCGATTTTCGCTGGCTCGCAATGACGGCGGCGGCTAATGCGCGTCACTCAAACTGAAATACCCTAGCCCTCAGCCACCGTCGCCTTCTGCGCGATCGGCGCAGGCGCCTTGGCGGCTTCGGGCGCCAGGATTTCGATGGCTTCCTGGATGGATTCGATCGCGCGTTCGGTGGCGCGGGCGCCGTGGGCGATCAGCTCTTCGGCGCGGTGGAAGTCGAACCAGCCGATCTTGCCGACCCGCGGCGCGATCAACAGGTCCGGCGGATCGCCGGCGAGCCGCGCCCGGGTGATGCGGTCCTGCATGATGTTGAAGGCATCGACCATGACGCTGGAAATGCCCGGCCGGTCGCCGCCGCCGAAGAACTCCCGCTTCATGGTGCGCTCGGCGGAAAACAGCCGGCCGAACCCGCGCTTCGGCTCCGGCGCGACCTCGATTACCGCTTCGGCCGCGTCGGGGCTGCTGCCGTGCTGGAAGATCGTGGTCGAGTGGCCGAACACGTCGTTGCTGAGATTGGCGGCGATCACGATCTCGGCGCCGAGCGCGCGGGCCGCCGACACCGGCACCGGATTGACCAGCGCGCCATCGACCAGCCAGCGATCGCCCACCAGCACTGGCGAGAAGATGCCGGGCAGGGCATAGGACGCCCGCATCGCATCGACCAGCCGGCCATGGGTCAGCCAGATCTCGTGGCCGGTGCGGACCTCGGTGGCGACGCTGGCGAACTTCAGCGGCAGGTCCTCGATCACGGTCTGCCCGAGCGAGGCCTCGAGCTGCGCCGCCAGCTTGCTGCCGCCTATTAGGCCGGAGCCGTTGAGGCGAATGTCGAGATAGCTGAAGATGTTGCGGGGCTGCAGGCTGCGCGCCCATTCCTCGAGGGTGTCGAGATGGCCGGCCGCGTAGGAGCCGCCAACCACGGCGCCGATCGAGGTCCCGACCACCACATTGGGCACGATGCCATGGGCCAGCAGGGTGCGCAGCACGCCGATATGGGCAAAGCCGCGGGCGGCGCCGCCGCCCAGCGCCAGCCCGATCACCGGGCGGCGGACACTGCCCAGACCCGGTCTGTCGCGGCCATTCGCCCCGTTCTGGCTGCGCCCCATCAAACTGTCCAGCACCCAACAAACTCCTCGGTCGACCGGATCGCGACACCGCCGGCATTTTATGCCCTGCGGCCGGGTCGCGCCAGACGGTATCGCATTCATGATTTATGTCGCGGGGTCCGGCGTAGGCAGCAATTATGACTGCATGGCGACGCTGCGCCGGAAGCGGGCAGTTTCGCGGATCGGTCGCGGGATTGTGTGCAGGGCCACGCCAAGGCTTGAATTCGCCGCGTTTTCGGTGAAAAGCATGTCGATGACTGCACGGGGCCACGATCTCAGACGAATCGGGCGGGGCGGACGCATGGCGTTCGCGCTGCTGGCCATGCTGATGGCCGCCCCGAACCCCGCTTCCGCGCAGTTTTTCAGCGACCGGCCGGCGCCGGTGCCGCCCAATTCGATTCCCGACATGCCGTCCGGCCCGGCCATCAGCCTGGCGCCGCCCTCCGGTCCGGCCTCCGCGCCGCTGCTGCCGGCGCCGCTGACGCAGCCGCCGGTCGCCGCGGTGACGGCGCCGGTGCCGTCGCCGCTGCCCGCGACGCCTGCCGCGCCCAGCCAGGGCGTGCTGGCGCTGACGGCGCGTTACGGCAAGGACATGCCGGTGATCAACAGCGGGCTGGTGTGGCGGGTGTATTCCGACCGGCCCGACGAGACCGGCGCGTTCAAGCTGATCCGCGAGGACCGCGGCGCCACCCCGAACATCGTGCTGCCGCCCGGCAGCTATGTGGTCCACGTCGCCATGGGCCTGGTCAGCGCGGTCCGTCCGGTGACCATCAAGTCCGACACCGACCGCGAAGCCTTCGTGCTGCCGGCCGGCGGCTTGCGCATCGAAGGCCGCGTCGGCACCTCGAAGATTCCGCAGAACCAGATCTCGTTCAGCATCTACAAGGGCAGCCAGTTCGAGGCAGGCGAGCGTTCGCCGCTGCTGCCGAGCGTCGCCGCCGCCGACGTCGTGCTGCTGCAGGAAGGCACCTATTACATCGTCTCGAACTACGGCGACGCCAACTCCACCGTGCGCTCGGACATCCGCGTACAGGCCGGCAAGCTCACCGACGTCATCATCACCCATCGCGCGGCGGTGATCACGCTGAAGCTGGTCGGCGACAAGGGCGGCGAGGCGCTGGCCAACACCGCGTGGTCGGTGATCACCCCGGCCGGCGACGTCATCAAGGAATCGATCGGCGCATTCCCCCGCGTCGTCTTGTCCGAAGGCGAATACCGCGCCATCGCCAAGAACGAAGGCAAGGTGTTCGAGCGCCCGTTCAAGGTCGTCAACGGCGTCGACGGCGAGATCGAAGTCGTCGCGCGGTAGCGCATTTCCGCAGTGAACGGGCTCTCCCCGTCATTGCGAGGTCAGGGAAAGCCAATTGGCTTTCCCCTTAGCGAAGCGACGCGGCAATCCAGAGCCACAAGCTCGGCAAGAACTGGATTGCTTCGTCGCAAGGGCTCCTCGCAATGACGGCTGCGGCTAAATCGCGTCATCTCAACCTGAAATGCGCTCGACGGCGCGCATAATTCCCCTTCACGTCTCCGCGATCACCCCTGCAACATTGATGCAGATCATCCCGTTTTGAAGGTGGCGTGACCACACTGGCGAACCTGACATCGGCCGCATCCGCGACCTCCGATAGAAAGTTCCCCATGGCCTACGAAACCAGGAATCCCTACACCGACGAAGTTCTCAAGCGCTTTCCCGACGCCACCGATGCCGAAGTCCAGACGGCCATCGACCACGCGCACCGCGCGTTCCTGGCGTGGAAGGATGCCTCGTTCGCCGCGCGTGCCAAGGTGATGCAAAGCGCTGCCGACATCCTGCGCCGGGAGCGGGCGTCCTATGCCAAGCTGCTGACGCTCGAAATGGGCAAGCTGGCGTCCGAGGCGGAGGCCGAAGTCGAATTGTCGGCGGCGATTTTCGAATACTACGCGACGAACGCCGAGCGGTTGCTGGCGCCCGAGGCGTTGCCGGTGGCCCACCCCGACGAAGGCGAAGCGACGCTGGTGTGCGAGCCGCTCGGCGTGTTGCTGGCCATCGAGCCGTGGAATTTTCCGTACTACCAGATCGCCCGCATCATCGCGCCGCAACTGTCGGCCGGCAATACGATGCTGCTGAAGCATGCGTCCAACGTGCCGCAGAGCGCGCAGGCGTTCGAGAAACTGA
Source organism: Tardiphaga sp. (assembly GCF_028290785.1). Lineage (GTDB taxonomy): Bacteria > Pseudomonadota > Alphaproteobacteria > Rhizobiales > Xanthobacteraceae > Tardiphaga. Next base: position 7,459 of record NZ_JAQGJD010000334.1, read on the forward strand.
TGCGCGACGCCGGCCTGCCGGACGGCGCTTTCCAGAACCTGTTCGCGACGCGGTCGCAGATCGAGACGATCCTCAACGATCCGCGCGTCCAGGGCGTCGCGCTCACCGGCTCGGAAGGTGCGGGCGCGGTGATTGCCGCGCAGGCCGGCAAGGCCTTGAAAAAATCGACCATGGAGCTCGGCGGCGCCGACGCCTTCGTCGTGCTGGCCGATGCCGACATGGCGAAGACCGCGAAGTGGGGCGTGTTCGGGCGCCACTGGAACGGCGGCCAGGTCTGCGTGTCCTCGAAGCGCATGATCGTGGTCGATGAAGTGTATGACGACTTCCTCAAACGCTACACCAAGGGCGTCGCCGAACTGCGCGCCGGCGATCCCAGCGATCCGGCGACGACGCTGGCGCCGCTGTCGTCGCAGGGCGCTGCTGACGAGATCAAGGACAAGATCCGCCAGGCGGTCGCGCATGGCGCCACGGCGACCGAGGTGGGGCCGAGCGTCCCCAACCAGGGCGCCTTCGTGCAGCCGACGATCCTGACCGATGTCGGCGAGGACAATCCGGCGCGCTACTGGGAATTCTTCGGCCCGGTGTCGATGCTGTTCCGCGCCAAGGACGAGGCGGATGCGGTCCGCATCGCCAACGATTCGCCGTTCGGACTCGGCGGTTCGGTATTCACGTCGGATACCAAGCATGGCGCGGAGGTCGCCAAGAAGATCTCCACCGGCATGGTGTTCGTGAATCATCCAACGATGGTGAAGGCGGACCTGCCGTTCGGTGGCGTGCGCCGCTCCGGTTACGGCCGCGAGCTGCTCGGGCTCGGCATCAAGGAGTTCGTCAACCACAAGCTCATCAACGTGGTCGATATCGACGCGCCGTTCTGAGCGCCGCGAAACCTTCAATCTCCGTACAGGAAGTATAGCATGCAGAAGACCATGAAGGCCGCCGTCGTCCGCGAATTCGGCAAGCCGCTGGTGCTCGAGGAAGTCACGGTCCCGATGCCCGGCGCCGGACAGATCCTGGTCAAGATCGCCGCGACCGGCGTCTGCCACACCGACCTCCACGCCGCGGAGGGGGACTGGCCGGTGAAGCCGAAGCCGCCGTTCATTCCCGGCCATGAAGGCGTCGGCTACGTCGTCGCGGTGGGGAACGGCGTCAGCCATGTCAAGGAGGGCGACCGCGTCGGCGTGCCCTGGCTGTACAGCGCCTGCGGCCACTGCACGCATTGCCTGGGCGGCTGGGAGACGCTGTGCGAAGAGCAGCAGAACACCGGCTATTCGGTCAACGGCAGCTTTGCCGAATATGTGCTGGCCGATCCGAACTATGTCGGCCATTTGCCGCCGAAGGTCGGCTTCGTCGAGATCTCGCCGATCCTGTGCGCCGGCGTCACCGTCTACAAGGGGCTGAAGGTCACCGATACCAAGCCCGGCGACTGGGTGGCGATCTCCGGCATCGGCGGCCTCGGCCACATGGCCGTGCAATATGCCAAGGCGATGGGGCTCAACGTCGTCGCGGTCGATATCGACGACGCCAAATTGGCGCTGGCGACGAAGCTCGGCGCCGCGTTGACGGTGAACGCGCGCAACGTCGATCCGGCCGCCTTCATCAAGAAGGAGATCGGCGGCGCGCAAGGCGTGCTGGTCACCGCGGTGTCGCCGAAGGCGTTCCAGCAGGCGATGGGCATGGTCCGCCGCGGCGGCACGGTTTCGCTCAACGGCCTGCCGCCGGGCGACTTTCCGCTGTCGATCTTCGACACCGTGCTGAACGGCATCACGGTGCGCGGCTCGATCGTCGGCACGCGGCTCGATCTGCAGGAGTCGCTCGACTTCGCCGCCGACGGCAAGGTGCGCGCGACGGTGACGACCGACACGCTGGAGAACGTCAACGACGTGTTCGATCGGATGCGTGCGGGCAAGATCGAAGGCCGCGTCGTGCTGGATTTCGAGAATCTGGCGAAGGCCGTGGCGGCGTAGAGTCTGTTCAAGTGAACGGGACTCGTTCCCCGGACGCGGTGCACTGCGCCGCGCTTTCGCGGCGTGGTGCGCCGCAGATCCGGGGCCCCGGTTGCGTGAGAAAGAAACCGGGATCCCGGATCTGCGGAGCGGCATAGCGGCGATGCTTCGCATCGCCTGCGAATGCCGCACCGCGTCCGGGAAACGATCCCACCACGTCAGTTCAACGGATCAGCCGGCGCCGACAACAAGTATCAATTGCCGCGCGATCGTCACGCCACTGTCATGGTTGTGAATCCGCCCTAACCATCGCGTGACTTAAAACATTCATAGTGTCGGATTGCGCAGCGCGGCGGCGAAACGTTTACATCGTCTTAAGTGTCATGACCCGAATACCGCGCTCACGCGCAACTATTCGGAAAGGGACGTCGTGACCGCGGCCAGAAAGATTTCCGGACAACCGGACAGCAAGGTGTTCGGCGACATCCCCGCTTTGCAGCGCAAGTGGCATGCGGCGCTGCGTCCGGGTCAGACGCTGCCCGGCTATGAAGAGGTGATGCTGGGCAGCCTCGGCCGCATGGCCGATCACATCGTGCTGCTCAAGGGCGACGGCGCGTCGCTCGAAGTGTCGCGCAGCGGGCGCTACGTGCAGCAGTGGCTCGGCGACGAGCGCTGGGACATCCCGCTCGATACGCTGTCGCCGGATTGTGCCACAGCGCTGGCGGAAGCCGCGAGCTGCGCGCTGCAGACCAACCGGCCGCACGAGTCGGTGGTGCATTGCGTGCGCGACGGCCTGGTGCAGACCTACGAGATCCTCGCGCTGCCGACGTCGTCGCGCTGGGGCGGCACGCTGGTCGGTGCCTATGTCAACGAGCAGGGGCCGCGCTACAATCTGGTCGATGCGATCTTCTCCTCGACCAATGAAGGCATCGTGTCGCTGGCCGCGATCCGCGATTCCGGCAGCAAAGCGTTCGACTTCCAGATCGTGCATCTCAACCAGGGCGCGGCACGGCTGCTGAAGGCGCCATCGACGGACCTGCAGTGGCGCCGCCTCAGCGCCGGCGGCCACGCGCTGTGTCTGCCCGGCGTGCTGCAATGGCTGCTGTCGATGATCGCCAGCTCCGCCAGCGACCAGCTCGAAATCGACAGCGACGACCGCAACCTGCGGCTCAGCGCCACCGCATTCGGCGACTTGGTGTCGCTGACGATCTCTGATGTCACCGACATCAAGCGCCGCGAGGACTCGTTCCGGCTGCTGTTCGACAGCAATCCGATGCCGATGTGGGTGTTCGACGCCGAGACGATGGATTTTCTGGGTGTCAACGACGCCGCGGTTCAGCATTACGGCTATGACCGCGCCAGCTTCCTGCGCATGCAGCTCAAGCAGATCTGGCCGCGCGACGAATGGGAGATTCACTCCAAGGCGCTGCTGCAGCTCGGCGACGCCTACCAGTCGGACCGCAACTGGCGCCACCTCAAAGCCGACGGCAGCGAGATCCATGTGCTGACCTACGGACGGCGCGTTACCTTCGAGGGCCGCGACGGCTTCCTGGTCGCCATCGTCGATATCACCGAGCGCCGCAAGGCTGAGGCGCGGGTCGCGCATATGGCGCATCACGACGGGCTCACCGAACTGCCAAACCGCGTGTTCTATCAGGAGCGGCTGGCCCAGGCGCTGGACGGCATCGATCCCGGCAAGCACGTCGCGGTGCTGTGCATCGATCTCGATCTGTTCAAGAACGTCAACGACAGTTTCGGCCATCCGATGGGCGACCGGCTGCTGAAGATGGTGGCCGGGCGGATGCGCGCCGAAGTGCGCGGCAACAACATGGTGGCGCGTCTCGGCGGCGATGAATTCGCCGTCGTGCTGGCGGCCGACATCTCGCCCAACGAGGCCAATGACTTTGCCGCGCGCATGATCGAGATTCTCAGCGTGCCCTACGACATGGACGGCATCGAGGTGGTGATCGGCGCCAGCATCGGCATCGCGATGTCGCCCGGCGACGGCACCTCCAGCGAAGAGCTGATGCGCAACGCCGACATGGCGCTGTACCGCGCCAAGTCGGAAGGCGGCGGCGTGCACCGCTTCTTCGAGCGCGAGATGGACCGCCAGGCGCAAAAGCGCCGCGACATGGAGCTCGACCTGCGCAGCGCCTTCGCCCATGGCGAGTTCGAGGTGCACTACCAGCCGCTGGTCGATCTCGCCGCCGACCGCATCACCGGCTTCGAGGCACTGCTGCGCTGGAAGCATCCCGAAAAGGGCATGATCTCGCCGGCGGATTTCATCCCGGTCGCCGAGGATATCGGGCTGATCGTCACGCTCGGCGAATGGGTGCTGCGAAAGGCCTGCGCCGAGGCGGCGAAATGGCCGGATGATATCAAGATCGCGGTGAATCTCTCGCCGGTCCAATTCCGCAGTCGCAACCTGGTCCAGGTCGTGGTGGCGGCGCTGGCCTATTCCGGGCTGTCGCCGCTGCGACTCGAGCTGGAGATTACCGAATCGATCTTCCTCGCCGAGACCGACGCCAATCTCGCCATCCTGCATCAGTTGCGCGCGCTCGGCGTGCGCATCTCGATGGACGACTTTGGCACCGGCTATTCCAGCCTGAGCTATCTCAGAAGCTTTCCGTTCGACAAGATCAAGATCGACCGCTCCTTCGTGAAGGACCTGATCGGCCGGCCGGATTGCGTCGCCATCGTGCGCGCGATCTCCGGCCTCGGCCGCAGCCTCAACATCACCACGACCGCGGAAGGCGTCGAGACCGTCGATCAGCTCGACTGGCTGCGCGCGGAAGGCTGCAACGAGGTGCAGGGCTTCCTGTTCAGCGCGGCGCGCCCGGCGTCGGAAGTGGAAGAACTGCTGCGCCGCTTCGGCGCGCGGGCGTCGGAGGCGGCGTAGGGCGAAGCGCGCCGCTATCGTGTCCCGGACGCGATGCAGCGCCCTTGCGCGGCTTCGCAGAGCCGGGATCCCGGTTTCTTCCGCGCCCAACCGGGGCCCCGGATCTGCGGCGCACCACGCCGCGAAGACGCGGCGCAGTGCACCGCGTCCGGGGAACGATGCCTGCAACTTGAATGCGAACCTAAAACCTTGTCACCAGCTCCGCCAAGACCGGCCGCGGCCGGTCCTCGTTCGGCCGGGTCGGCGTGCCCACGTGGATGAAGCCGGCGAGCTTCTCCTCCGGCTTCAGCCCGAGGCCGTCCAGCACGTCGCGGTCGTAGCCGTGCCAGCCGGTCAGCCAGTTGGCCCCAAAACCCAGCGCGCTGGCGGCGCTGACGATGTTCATGCAGCTGGCGCCGGCGGACAGTTCCTGCTCCCACGGCGGAATTTTTGGATGCGGCTTGATCGCGGACACCACCGCGATCACCAGCGGCGCCTCCATCAGGCGGCGCTTCTCGACCTCGATCTCGGCCACCGGCGCATCCGGATTCTTTCGCGCGAACACCGCGGCGATGACGTCGCCGGCGCGCGAGCGCGCCTCGCCCTCGAACACGATGAAGCGCCACGGCGCCAGCTTGCCGTGGTCCGGCACCCGCGCGCCGATGGTCAGGATGGTGTCGAGTTCGGCGGGCGAGGGGCCAGGGCCGCTCATCTCGCGCGGCTTGACGGAACGGCGGGTCTTCAGGAAGGCGATGGCGTCGGTCACGGGCATGTCTCACATGGAAGAGGTGGACGACCCCTTACCACGCGACGCGCCCCGCCACGAGGCGGCGCGCGGGCATTTAGACGGATTGTGACCGCGATCGCGTGACAGTGCAGCCTAGCCTTTTTGCGGCATCTTGCCGGCGCGATCCAGCAGGTCCGCCGCCAGATCCTCGAGGATCTCCCGCGTCGCCAGATACAGGCTGTGGCCGCGCTCGGTCTCGAACGCCAGCGCCACCACATGCGGCCGGTTCGGATCCGGGATCAGCTGATACGCCAGGATCGGGTAGGCGGGGATTTCCTGTTCGTCGGTGGCGTCGGTCATGGGGCGGTCCTGAACAATGAAAGGCTGCGGGTAATTCTGAAGTGAAGTGCGGCGTCCTCTCCACGTCGTCCCGGCGAACGCCGGGACCCATAACCTCCGGGCTCGTAGCTGGAAAGGACTTTGGCCACAGCGCACCACACGACGACAGCGTGTATGGGTCCCGGCTTGCGCTCGCAAGCTCGCTTGCCGGGACGGCAGAGTTACACCGCCTCGTTCGCCCGCTTCATGTCCGGCGGCGTGGCTTCATCGACCAGTGCGACCAGCGCCTCGGTCAGCGTCATCACGGTCTGCTTCTCGCTGCCGAAGCGGCGGATCGAGACCGACTGGGTCTCGGCTTCCTTCTTGCCGACCACCAGCATCACCGGGATCTTCATCAGCGAGTGCTCGCGCACTTTATAGTTGATCTTCTCGTTGCGCAGATCGAGATCGACGCGCAGGCCCGCGCGGCGCGCCGCAGCCGCGACAACCTTGGCATACTCATCGCCATCCGACGTGATGGTGGTGACGACAACCTGCGTCGGCGACAGCCACAGCGGAAAATTGCCGGCAAAATGTTCGATCAGGATACCGATGAAACGCTCCATCGAGCCGCAGATCGCGCGATGCACCATCACCGGCGCCTTCTTCGAACCATCGGCGTCGATGTAGAACGCGCCAAAGCGTTCCGGCAGGTTGAAATCGACCTGCGTGGTGCCGCACTGCCAGTCGCGGCCGATGGCGTCGCGCAAGACATATTCGAACTTCGGCCCGTAGAACGCGCCTTCGCCTGGATTGACCGCGGTCTTGACGCGGTTGCCGGACTTCGCCGCGATCTGCTCCAGCACTTTCGACATCACCGCTTCGGCATGATCCCACGCGGCATCGGTGCCGACGCGTTTCTCGGGCCGAGTTGATAATTTGACAACAAGCTGCCCGTCGAAGCCGAAGTCGTCATAGGTCGACAGGATCAGGTCGTTGATCTTGAGGCACTCGTCGGCGAGCTGTTCTTCGGTGCAAAACACATGCGCGTCGTCCTGCGTGAAGCCGCGCACGCGCAACAGGCCATGCATGGCGCCTGAGGCCTCGTAGCGATG
>NZ_JAQGJD010000161.1 GCF_028290785.1 Tardiphaga sp.
CTACGGCCGCGACGTGCTGGCGCGCATTCTCTATGGCGGTCGCATCTCGCTGCTGATCGGCCTCGGCGCCGCCGGCATCAGCATCGCCATCGGCCTGCTGATCGGTCTGGTCGCCGGCTTCTTCAAATGGGTCGACGCGGTGCTGATGCGGGTGATGGACGGCCTGATGGCGATGCCCAGCGTGCTGCTGGCGATTGCCGTGGTGTCGCTGTCCGGCGCGAGTCTCACCACCGTGATGATCGCGATCACGATTCCGGAAATTCCCCGTGTTGCGCGGCTGGTGCGCTCCGTCGTGCTGTCGGCGCGCGAAGAACCCTACGTGGAAGCCGCGATCTCGCTCGGCACCAGCCTGCCGAAGATCATGTACCGGCACCTGATGCCCAACACCGTGGCGCCGCTGATCGTCCAGGGCACCTACATCGCGGCGTCGGCGATCCTCACCGAAGCGATCCTGTCGTTCCTCGGCGCCGGCATCAGCCCGGAGACGCCGACCTGGGGCAACATCATGGCCGAGGGCCGTGCCTTCTTCCAGGTCAAGCCGTCGCTGATCTTCTGGCCCGGCCTGCTGCTGTCGATCGCGATCCTGTCCGTCAACCTGATCGGCGACGCGGCGCGCGATGCGCTCGATCCCCGCATGAAGCAGCGCGAGGGCGGCAAGTGAACGATCAAGTGAACGAGCTCATGAACGATCAACTGAACCAGCAGCTCGGTAAGGCGGTGAATACCAACCCGCTGGTGCTCGAAATCGAGAACCTCGTGGTCGGCGTCGGCAAGAACGGCGGCGGCAAGAAGATCATCGACGGCATCTCGCTGCAGGTCCGCCAGGGCGAGACGCTGTGCGTGGTCGGCGAGAGCGGCTCCGGCAAGTCGGTGACGTCGCTGGCGACGATGGGGCTGTTGCCAAAGGATTCGCTGAAGGCGATCGGCGGCAGCATCAAGCTCGCCGGCGAGGATACGTTGCAGGCGAGCGATCGCCGGCTGCGCCAGTTGCGCGCCACCACCATGGCGATGATCTTCCAGGAGCCGATGACGGCGCTCAATCCCGTCGTCCCGGTCGGCAACCAGATCGACGAGGTGCTGCGCACCCACACCGACCTGAATGCCACGGCGCGCCGCAAGCGCATCCTCGACATGATGGAGCAGGTCCGCCTGCCCGACGTGACGCGGATCTTCAAGTCCTTTCCGCATCGCCTGTCCGGCGGCCAACGCCAGCGCATCATGATCGCGATGGCACTGGTGCTGGAGCCCAAGCTGTTGATCGCCGACGAGCCGACCACCGCGCTCGACGTCACTACGCAGAAGCAGATCCTGTCCCTGATGCGCGACCTGCAGCGGGACCACGGCACCGCGGTGCTGTTCATCACCCACGACATGGGCGTGGTCGCCGAGATCGCCGACCGCGTCGCGGTGATGCGTCATGGCCGGCTGGTGGAAACCGGCACGCTCGACGGCATCCTGCGCAGCCCCACCGAGGAATATACCCGCAACCTGCTCAAGGCCGTGCCGAGCCTGGTGCCGCGCGCGCCGCGTGCGGAGCAAAGCTTCGTGCCGGTGGTGCTGGAAGCCAACGAACTCGGCAAGGTCTATCGCGAGCGCTCGTTCTTCGGCAAAGCCCGTGAAGTCGCTGCCGCCGCCGACGTCACGCTGACGCTGCGCAAGGGCCGCACGCTCGGCATCGTCGGCGAGAGCGGCTCCGGCAAGTCCACCGTGGCGCGCTGCCTCGTGCGGCTGATCGATCCCACCTCCGGCGGCATCCGCCTTGCCGGCCGCGAGATTTCCGACCTGTCGCGCCACACGCTGCGGCCGCATCGCAAGAAGATCCAGATCATCTTCCAGGATCCCTACCGCTCGCTCAATCCGCGCATCACCGTCGGCGAGTCCATCGCCGAAGGCCCGATCAATTACGGCGTCAGCCACAAAGTCGCAATGGCCAAGGCGCGCGAACTGCTGGAGCTGGTCGGCCTGCCCGCCGATGCGGTGAACCGCTATCCGCACCAGTTCTCCGGCGGTCAGCGCCAGCGCATCGCCATCGCCCGCGCGCTGGCACTTGAGCCCGACGTGCTGGTGGCCGACGAAGCCTGCTCGGCGCTCGACGTTTCCGTTCAGGCGCAGGTGCTGGAGCTCCTCGACGAGATCCAGACCCGGCTCGGCATCGCCATCCTGTTCATCACCCACGACCTGCGCGTCGCCGCGCAGATCTGCGATGACGTCGCCGTGATGCAGAACGGTCGCGTGGTCGAACAGGGCCCCGCCGGCGAAGTCCTCACAAATCCGCAACAGGCCTATACCCGCCAGCTGCTTGACGCGGCGCCCGGACGGGGATGGGATTTCGCCAACTTCCGGCCGGTCGCGCGCGAGTCGCTGGCCGCGATCTAACCTCTCACTGTCGTCATTGCGAGGAGCGAAGCGACGCGGCAATCCAGAGCCACAAGCTCGGCAAGAACTGGATTGCTTCGTCGCAAGGGCTCCTCGCAATGACGGTTGTGAGATTCGTCGATAACCGCGGCTCCGCGTTCCGCGCATAGAATAGAGTTCTCATGACCCGTATCGCTGTCGGCGGCTTCCTGCACGAGACCAATACCTTCGCCCCGACCAAGGCCACCTATGAGGCCTTCGTGCATGGCGGCGGCTGGCCGTCGATGACGCATGGCGCCGAGGTGCTGAAGGTCATGCGCGGCATCAATGTCGGGCTCGCTGGCTTCATCGAGGAAGCCGAAGCGAAGGGCTGGGAGTTGATCCCGACGGTCGCCTGCGGCGCCAGCCCGTCAGCGCATGTGACGAAGGATGCGTTCGAACGCATCGTCACCGAGATGATCGACGGCATCCAGGCGGCGCTGCCGCTCGATGCGGTCTATCTCGACCTGCACGGCGCCATGGTCACCGAACATCTCGACGACGGCGAGGCTGAGATCGCCAAGCGCGTCCGCGCGGTGATCGGCCCCAACCTGCCCTTCGTCATCAGCCTCGACCTGCACGGCAACATCTCGCCCGAACTGGTCGAAGACACCGACGCGCTGATCGCCTATCGCACCTATCCGCATATCGACATGGCCGATACCGGCCGCGCCAGCGCGCGCCACATGGAATTGCTGCTGGCCGGACAGAAATTTGCAAAAGCATTCCGGCAATTGCCGTTCCTGATCCCGATCAGCTGGCAGTGCACCAACGACCAGCCGACCAAGGGCATCTACGAAATGCTGTCCGCGCTCGAAGACGATCAGGTCCCGACGCTGTCGTTCTGCCCGGGCTTTCCGGCCGCCGACTTTCCGCATTGCGGGCCGAGCGTGTTTGCCTATGGCGTCACCCAGGCCGATGCCGACGCCGCGGCCGATACGATCGTGAAGCTGGTCAGCGGCCACGAAGATGATTTCGACGGCAGGATCTACACGCCCGACGAAGGCGTGCTGGCGGCGATGGCATTGGCGCGCGGTGCCTCAAAGCCGATCGTGATCGCCGACACCCAGGACAATCCCGGCGCCGGCGGCGATTCCGATACCACGGGCATGCTGGCCGCTTTGGTGCGTAACCACGCCACCAAGGCCTCGATCGGTGTGATCTACGATCCTCTATCGGCGAAGGCCGCGCATGCCGCAGGCGAAGGCGCCACCGTGACGCTGTCGCTCGGCGGCAAGTCGGGCATATCGGGCGACGCGCCGTATGAAGCGAGCTTCCTGGTCGAGAAACTGTCGGACGGCAAGTTCGTCGCCGGCGGCCCGTACTACGGCGGTCGCGACATGGACATGGGGCCGTCGGCCTGCCTACGCATCGACGACGTCCGCGTCGTGATCTCCTCGCACAAGGCGCAGCTCGCCGACCAGGCGATGTACCGCTTCGTCGGCATCGAGCCGACCACGGAATCCATCCTGGTCAACAAGAGCTCGGTACACTTTCGCGCCGACTTCGAACCGATCGCCGAGAAGCTTCTGATCTGCGCCGCGCCCGGCGCGATGCCGGCGGACACTTCGGTACTCCCATGGACGCGGTTGCGCCCCGGCATCCGTCTCAAGCCCAACGGCGAGCCTTTTACGCCTCAGACCGCCTCGCCTGCGCTTGCGCCTGCGCCATGATAGCCGCAAGTGCACCGTTTGTTACTTGCCCCGGACGCGATGCAATACGAAGTATTGCTTCGCAGGGCCGGGGCCGTTGCGGGCGACAGAGTTTGATACGGTCCCGGCTCTGCGCGGCAGCGTTTCACGCTGCAGCGTCCGGGACAAGTAAGGAAGATTTTCGACGCTCTCTGAAGTAAGGAATAATCCATGCCCACCCTCGACCATATCGAAGCTTTCGCCGACGAACTCACCGCGATCCGCCGCGACATCCATGCCCACCCGGAAATCGGCTTCGAGGAAGTCCGCACCTCCGGCATCGTCGCCGAGAAGCTTAAGAGCTGGGGCGTGGAGGTGCATCGCGGCCTCGGCACCACCGGCGTGGTCGGCGTGCTCAAGGGCAAGGGCAGCGGCACCAAGAAAATTGGTTTGCGCGCCGACATGGACGCGCTGCCGATGGAAGAGAACACCAACCTGAAATGGCGTTCGACGATTCCCGGCCGCTTCCACGGCTGCGGCCATGACGGCCACACCACCATGCTGCTCGGCACCGCGCGCTATCTCGCCGAGACCCGCAACTTCGACGGCACCGTGCACTTCATCTTCCAGCCCGCCGAGGAAGGCCTCGGCGGCGCCCGCGCCATGATCAAGGACGGGCTGTTCACGCAGTTTCCCTGCGACGAGATCTACGGCCTGCACAACGCGCCGAACCTGAACCTCGGCGAGATCGCGATCTTCCCGGGGCCGGCCATGGCTGCCGCGGATTTCTTCGATATCGTCATCACCGGCTACGGCGGGCATGGCGCGCGGCCGGAAAAGTCCAAGGATCCCGTGGTGATCGCGATGACGCTGGGCCAGGCGCTGCAGAGCATTGTCAGCCGCAACGTCAGTCCGCTGCAGGCCGCGGTGCTGTCGATCACCCAGATCCACTCCGGCTCGGCCTACAACGTCATTCCCGATGATGCCCGACTGTGCGGCACCATCCGCACCTTCGATGAAAAGGTGCGGATGCAGATCCGCGAACGGATGCGCGCGATGGCCGCCGGCATGGCGACCGCCTTCGATGTCGAGATCGAGGTCGATATCCGCGACGGCTTCAGCGTGCTGGTCAATCAGGAGGAGCAATCGAAGGCGATCGAGGCCGTCGCCCGCACCGTGGTCGGCGACGCCAACGTCCTGACCCAGGTCAGGCCGCTGATGGGCTCCGAAGATTTCGCCGACATGCTGCACGCGGTGCCCGGCGCGTATTTCTGGGTCGGCCATGACGGCTCGGTGCCGGTGCACAATCCCGGCTATGTGCTCGACGACAAGATCCTGCCGATCGGCGCCAGCATGTTCGCCCGCATCATCGAGACCCGCCTGCCGGTGGCCGCTCATGGCTGATGGTGTCGCGAAAGTGGCAACCGCGCTGCATGACCTCTCCGCGGTCGAGATGATCGCTGGGTTTCGTGCGAAAGACTTTTCGCCGAGCGAAGTGCTCGACGACGTGCTCGCGCACGTCGCCGTCTGGGAGCCGCATATCAAGGCGACCTACGCCTTCGATCCCGAAGGCGCCCACGCCGTGGCGCGGGCGTCGAGCCTGCGCTGGCAGCGCGGCAATCCGATCGGCCCGCTCGACGGCGTGCCGACCACGGTGAAGGAAAACATCGCCACCAGGGGCGTGCCGGTGCCGCTCGGCACCGCCGCCGCCACGCTGGTGCCGGCGGCCGTCGATGCACCGCCCGCGGCGCGATTGCGCGAGGCCGGCGCGGTGATCTTCTCGAAAACCACGATGCCGGACTACGGCATGCTGTCGTCGGGCGCGTCCTCGTTCCATCCCCTCACCCGCAACCCCTGGGATCTCACGCAGAACCCCGGCGGCTCCAGCGCGGGTGCGGGCGCCGCCGCTGCGGCAGGCTACGGCCCGCTGCATGTCGGCACCGACATCGGCGGTTCGGTACGGCTGCCCGCCGCGTGGTGCGGCCTCGCGACGCTGAAGCCGAGCCTCGGCCGTATTCCGATCGAGCCGTTTTATGTCGGCCGCGTCGCCGGTCCGATGACACGTACCGTCGATGATACCGCGCTGATGATGAGCGTGCTGTCGCAGCCGGACTCCCGCGACGGCATGAGCCTGCCGCCGGCCAACATCGACTGGACCGATCTGTCCGGCTTCTCGCTGAAAGGCCTGCGCATCGGGCTGACGCTCGATCTCGATTTCGGTCTGCCGCTCGACAAGGAAGTCCGCGACGTCACGCTGGCCGCTGCGCGCGCCTTCGAAGCCGAAGGCGCCACCATCGTCGAAGTGCCGTGGGTGATGGGCGGCGAGCATCTGAGCGGGCTCGACAACTTCTGGCGCGCGCGCTCCTGGGACGACATTTCGAAATTGCCGGCCGAGACGCAGCGCAAAATCCTGCCCTTCATCTTCACATGGGCCGAAAGCGGCGCGAACCTGACAGGCGCCGACGTCATCAGAGGGTTCAACGCCACCATGGCGATCCGCACCGCGACGGCCAAGCTGTTCGCCAATGTGGACTACGTGATCTCGCCGACCGCGCCGATCGTCAGCTATCCCGCTGAATCGGCGGCACCGACCGACGACGCGCTGCGGACGCTCGAACATATCGGCTATACCGTACCGTGGAATATGGCGGAAAATCCCGCGGCTTCCGTCAATGGCGGCTTCAGCGCCAGGGGCTTTCCGATCGGCGTGCAGATCGCCGGCCGCCGCTTCGACGACATCGGCGTGCTGAAAATGGCGAAGGCGTTCGAGGGCCTGCGCGGCCCGCAACTGCCGTGGCCGAAGCCGCCGACGATATAGCAACACCGGACCCTCCCCGTCATTGCGAGGTCAGGGAAAGCCAATTGGCTTTCCCCTTAGCGAAGCGACGCGGCAATCCAGAAGCCACCAACTCGGCAAGAACTGGATTGCTTCGTCGCAAGAGCTCCTTGCAATGACGAACGCAAAATGCGGGTGATGGGTTTCGCAAGCGCTCAACCCATCCTACAATCGGCCCTGTCAAAAATAAAAAGACACAGGGAAGAACCAGCATGGCCTACGAGACCATTCTCTATGACGTCGCCGAGCAGATCCTCACCATCACGCTGAACCGGCCCGAGAAACTCAACGCCTACAACGCCACCATGCAGGCCGAGCTGATCGCCGCGTTCGATGCGGCGGATGCCGACGACAATGTCCGCGCCATCATCGTCACCGGCGCCGGCCGCGGTTTTTGCGCCGGCGCGGATCTGTCGGGCGGCGCCGATACGTTCGATCGCGACGCCCGTCGCGGCCCGGTGAAGCGGCTCGCCAGTGGCGCGGTCGACTACAGCGATCCCCTGGTGCGCGACGGCGGCGGCCAGGTGACGCTGCGGATCTTCAAGTGCCTGAAGCCAGTGATCGCCGCGGTCAACGGCCCCGCTGTCGGCATCGGCGCCACCATGCAGCTAGCCATGGATATCCGCATCGCCTCGGAGAACGCCCGCTTCGGCTTCGTGTTCTCGCAGCGTGGCATCGTGCCGGAAGCCGCGTCGAGCTGGTTCCTGCCGCGCCTCGTCGGCATTTCGCAGGCGCTGGAGTGGTGCTTCTCCGGCCGCGTGTTTCCCGCCGCGGAGGCATTGAAGGGCCGGCTGGTCAGCCAGGTGGTCGCGCCGGACGATCTGCTGCCGACGGCGCGCGCGCTGGCCCGCACGTTTATCGACAAGACCGCGCCGGTGTCCGTCGCGCTGATCCGCCAGATGATGTGGCGCATGATGGGCGCCGACGATCCGATGGAAGCCCACAAGATCGACTCGCGCGGCATTTACGCGCGCGGCCGTTCCGAGGATGTGAAGGAAGGCGTGGTCGCGTTCCTGGAGAAGCGTCCGGCAGAGTTCAAGAACAAGGTCAGCACGGACATGCCGGACTACTTCCCGTGGTGGGACGAGCGGGAATACAAGTAACGAGAACGCCAGTGGCATCCCTCCCCCGCGTCTTCGCGTGGGGAGGGTCGGCCGAACGGACGACGATGCATCGCATCGTCGGGAGTGGAGGCCGGGGTGGGGGCGCCCCATACGCGACTTTCAATGTTGCGCCATCCCCCACCCGACCGGCCTTCGGCCGGCCACCCTCCCCACCGCGAAGACGCGGGGGGAGGGAAAAAGGCCATCACATCATCAACGCCACCCGCCCGATCGCCTTGCGATCCATCAGCAGCCGCATCGCGCTCGCGACTTCCGCCATCGGCAATCGGTGCGATACATTCGGCCGGATCATTCCCGCCTCCGCCCACGCGAGCAACGCCTCGATCCGCGCCTTGCCCAATGCCGGATCGCGCCGCGCCGCTTCGCCGGCGCGGACGCCGAGTACGCTGGCGCCCTTGATCAGCACCAGGTTGGTCTTCGCCACGCCGATGCCGCCGGTGAAGCCGATCACCAGCAATCGCGCACCCCAATTGATGCAGCGCAGGCTCTGCTCGAACACCTCGCCGCCGACCGGATCGAACACCACATCGACGCCACGACCGTCGGTGAGGCGCTTGACGGCATCGCGAAACGGCTCGGCCCCGTAGCGCACGCCATGATCGGCGCCGCGCGCGAGCGCCACCGCGAGCTTCGCTTCGCTCGATGCCGCGGCGATCACCGTGGCGCCGAGCAGTTTGCCGAGCTCGACGGCAGCCAGCCCCACGCCGCCGCCGGCGCCATGCACCAGCAGCACTTCGCCGGGCCTGATCCGCGCGCGGTCCACCAGCGCATGATAGGCGGTGCCATGCGCGGCCAGGAACGTTGCGCCTTCGGCATAGTCGAAGGTCGATGGCAAAGGTGTCAGTTGCGACGGCGTGACGACGACCTCATCGGCATAGCCGCCATGGCGCAGTTTGATGATGACGCGATCGCCGACCTTGACGCCTTGCACATCGCCGGCGATCTCGCTGACGTCGCCGGCCGCTTCCATGCCCGGCGTGAACGGCAGCTCCGGCTTGAGCTGATACTCGCCGGCGGCCATCAGGATGTCCGGAAAGTTAATACCCGCGGCGCGGACCGCGACGCGGACCTGCCCCGTCTGCAGCGGCAGCGACGCGAACTCCTCGATGCGCAAATCCTCGGGCGGGCCCAGCGCCCGGCACACCACCGCTCTCGGCATCAGGCCGCGCTCCCGGCGCTTGCTGCGCCTGCGCGGCGGCGCTGCAGCGCCTCGCGGATCAGCGGCAGGCGATCGTTGCCGAAATACATGTCGGTCTTATCGATATAGATGGTGGGCGAACCATACCCACCGCGCGCGATCACCTCGTCGGTATTGGCCCTGAGCCGGTCCTTGACGGCCTGCTGGACGATAGCCGCGAAGAACTTGTCGGGATCGACGCCGACACGCTGGCAGATATCGTGCAGGACCGCATCCATCGAAATATCGAGATCGTTGCCCCAATAGGCCTCGAACACCGCGCGGGCAAACGGCACCATATCCTTGCCGAGCCAGATACAGCCCCGCATCGCCTTCACGCTGTTCACCGGAAACACGCGCGGCGGCATCCTGATCTCCAGATCTGCCGAGCGCGCCCAGTCGGCGAGGTCCTTCTTCATGTAGCGCGCCTTCGCCGGCACCGGCGTCTCGCGCGAAGCATAGACGCTGGGATTGGTCGAATTGAAGATGCCGCCGACCAGGATCGGCCGCCACGAAATCTCGGCGCCAAACTCCTTCGCCAGCGGCTGGATGTTGTGGAAGGCGAGATAGGTCCACGGGCTGGAGCAGTCGAAGAAGAATTCGATCATGGCGGTTCCTCGCGATGCTGATTTTCAGCTTTGTTGGTCTCTGGTCCCGTCACCCTGAGGTGTCGCCGCGAAGCGGCGGCCTCGAAGGGCGACGGAGGTCGAGCACTCATCCTTCGAGGCTCGCAAGCGCTCGCGCCTCAGGATGACGGCGGAGCTTGTTGCTGCTGCGCATGCGCCGGCGCGTCGACGCCGAACATGATTTTTCGCGCCTGCTCGTCCATCGGCTTCTTCTCTTGCTTGCCCACCGCGAGCCCCGCCTGCAACGCCGGCCGCGCGCGCAGTTGGGCGTACCAGCGCTTGACGTTCGGAAACTCGTCCAGCGTCAGGCCCTGCGCCTTGTGGGTCATGATCCAGGGAAAGCACGCCATGTCGGCGATGGAATAATCGCCGGCGATGTAGTCGCGGCCTTCGAGATGGGCGTCGAGCACGCCGTACAGGCGCTTGGCCTCGCGCATGTAGCGATCGATCGCATAGGGAATCTTCTCGGGCGCATACAGCAAAAAATGGCCGTTCTGGCCGAGCATCGGGCCGAGCCCGCCCATCTGCCACATCAGCCATTGCATGACATCGAAGCGTCCGCGCAAATCCGAGGGCATAAAGCGCCCGGACTTTTCCGCGAGATAGATCAGGATCGCGCCGCTCTCGAAGATCGACACCGCCGCGCCGCCATCGGTTGGCGCGTGATCGACGATGGCCGGCATCCGGCCGTTCGGACTGAGTTTCAAAAATTCCGGCTTGAGCTGGTCGCCGCGGCCGAGCTGCATCGGGATCACCGTGTACGGCAACCCGCACTCCTCCAGCATGATCGAGATTTTCCAGCCGTTCGGCGTCGGCGCGTAATGCAGGTCGATCATGGTTTCCTCTTCTGTTTTTCTGCGATCCTAGTCCTCCATTCCCGCCTCGCCAATGGCTATACGCGCCGCCACGGACATGGCAGATAGACGCCCACAATCAGAAACCACGAGGATGCGCCATGCTGTTCCCGACCACGATCGCCGGCTCGCTGCCTAAGCCGGAATGGCTGGCCGAGCCCAACAAATTGTGGCCGACCTGGCGTTCCCAGGGCGACGAGCTCGCGCGCGCCAAGCGCGACGCCACGCTGCTCGCGGTCAAGGTGCAGGAAGACGCCGGGATCGACATCGTCACCGAAGGCGAGCAGGCGCGGCAGCATTTCGTCCATGGCTTTCTCGAGAAGGTCGATGGCATCGACTTCGCCCACAAGGTCGAGATGGGCATCCGCAAGGACCGCTACAAAGCCATGGTGCCGCAGGTGATCGCGCCATTGCAGCTCAAGGGCCGCGTCCACGCCTTCGAGG
>NZ_JAQGJD010000377.1 GCF_028290785.1 Tardiphaga sp.
AGCCCGGATGGAGCGAAGCGAAATCCGGGATAACCCCATCAACTGAAACGCCGGCCCCGGCTTGCGCTGTCGCCGTCGCTCTGCGAGCGCCGTCGCCAGCGTCATCCGGGCTACGCTTCTTTACGCCGCGAGATCCGCGACCACCGCATCCAGCACCGGAAAGCCCTCCTGCGTGACGCGCAGGCGGCCGTTTTCCTCGACCACGATGGCGCCTTCGTCGCGCAGGATGCGGATGCGGTCGGGGTCGAGCGAGCGACCGGACAGCGCCTTGTAGCGCTCGGGGTCGATGCCTTCGCCTAGCCGCAGCCCCATCAGCAAAAATTCATCGGCGCGCTCCTCGCTGTTGAGGATGTCGTCGGTGGTGACGCCGTGGCCCGAGGCCTCGACGCGCATCAGCCAGGCTTCCGGCCGCTTCTCGGTGGCGACCGCATGGCGCGAGCCGTCGATATCGAGCCGGCCATGGGCGCCCGGGCCGACGCCGGCATATTCCTGGCCGCGCCAGTAGACGAGGTTGTGCCTGCACTGCGCGCCAGGGCGGGCGTGGTTGGAAATCTCGTAGGATGGCAGGCCGGCCTGCGCGCAGACTTCCTGCGTCACGTCGTAGAGAATGCGCGACATGTCCTCGCTCGGCGTCTTCAATTTGCCGGCGGCGTGCAGGCCGAAGAACGGCGTGCCTTCCTCGATGGTCAACTGGTACAGCGACAGATGCTCGGCGGCTTCCGAGATCGCCAGCCTGAGTTCGTCGGTCCACATCGCGGCGGTCTGGTCCGGCCGGGCATAGATCAGGTCGAACGAATAGCGCTGGAACAATTTTCGCGCGACCGCCACGGCGTCGAGCGCCTCGCGCGCGCTATGCAGACGGCCCAGCGATTTCAACGAGGCATCGTCAAGCGCCTGCACGCCGAGCGAAACACGATTCACGCCGGCGGCGCGATAACCCTGGAAGCGCGTGGCGTCCACCGAGGTCGGATTGGCTTCCATCGATACTTCGACATCGCCGGCCACATTCCAGTGCTTGCCGATCGAATCCAGAATGGCGCCGACGGTCTTCGGCTGCATCAGCGACGGCGTGCCGCCGCCGAGAAAGATCGAGGTGACTGTTCGCCCGGCCGTGCGCGCCGCGGTGGTCTCGATCTCGCGCTCGAAGGCGCGCGCAAAGCGCTCCTCGTCGATCGGCTGATGCCGGACGTGGCTGTTGAAATCGCAGTATGGACATTTCGACAGGCAGAACGGCCAGTGCACGTAGACGCCGAAGGCGGGCTGCAGGGTGTCAGCGCGGATCAAGGCAGTTCTCCGCGAGTTTGACGAATGCCCGCGCACGGTGCGACAGGCCCTGGCCGAGCGGCGGCAGGCCGTGCTTTTCGATCGCGGTCATCTCGCCGTAGGTCCGCGTATGGCCATCGGGCTGGAACGAGGGGTCGTAGCCGAACCCGGCGTCGCCGCGCACCGGCCACACCAGCGTGCCGTGGGCGTGGGCCTCGACTTCCTCGAGATGGCCGTCGGGCCAGGCCACGCACAGTGCCGAGACGAAATGCGCCTTGCGCTGCTCCGGCGTGGTGGCGCCGCGCTCCTGCAGCAGCCGTTCGATCCGCGTCATCGCGGCCGTAAAATCCTTGGACTCGCCGGCCCAGCGCGCGGAAAGAATCCCCGGCGCGCCGTCGAGCGCATCGACCACGAGGCCGGAATCATCGGCGAACGCCGGCAGTTGCGCGACATTGGCCGCGGCAATCGCCTTGATGGCGGCGTTGGCGCGGAACGTGTCGCCGGTCTCGTCGGGTTCACTGAGCCCGAGCTCGCCCGCCGACACCGCCTCGATGCCGTACGGCGCCAAGAGCTCGCGCATCTCGGCGAGCTTGCCGGGATTGTGGGTGGCGATCACGAGGCGGCCGGTGATTCGGCGATGCTGGGTCATATTGCGATTCTATCCGTCATGGCCGGGCCTGTCCCGGCCATCCACGATGTTCTGCGAGGACGTGGATGGCCGGCATAACGCCGGCCATGACCGCCTCAGGTGATCGCCATCTTCTGCAATTCGACCAGCCGCCCGATGCCCTTCTGCGCCAGTCCCATCAGCTGCAAAAACTCGTCCTGCGAGAACGGCGTTTTCTCGGCGGTGCCCTGCACCTCGATGATGCGGCCGTCGCCGGTCATCACGAAGTTGGCGTCGGTGTCGGCTTCGGAATCCTCGGCGTAATCGAGATCGAGCACCGGGGTGCCCTGATAGATGCCGCAGGAGATCGCCGCGATATTGTCGCGCAGCACCTTGTCGCCGCTGTTGTTCTTGAACATGGAGCGCGACTTCATCCAGCCGATGCATTCGGCCAGCGCCACCCAGGCGCCGGTGATCGAGGCGGTGCGGGTGCCGCCGTCGGCCTGGATCACGTCGCAATCGATCGTGATCTGGCGCTCGCCGAGCGCTTCGAGATCGACCGCGGCGCGCAGCGAGCGGCCGATCAGGCGCTGGATCTCGACGGTGCGGCCGCCCTGCTTGCCGGAAGCGGCCTCGCGACGGGTGCGTTCCAGGGTGGCGCGCGGCAGCATGCCGTATTCGGCGGTGACCCAGCCGCGGCCCTGGCCCTTGAGCCACGGCGGCAGCCGCTCTTCCAGCGTCGCCGTCACCAGCACATGGGTGTCGCCGAACTTCACCATGCAGGAGCCTTCGGCGTATTTGACCACGCCGCGTTCCAGCGACACGGCGCGCAATTCATCGGGCGCACGACGGCTTGGCCGCATGGGGAAAATCCTTTGAAAATCGTTAAAAGCACAGGTTGGCGTGCTTGTAGGGGGGTGGCGCGGCAGCGGCAAGGGGAGACAAGGGCAGACAAGGGGAGACGGGGCCTGCTGCGGACCTTATGGCGCAATGGGCGCTTGTATCCGGGGCCCCCAGGCGACAAATTAGGGTCCATCACAGGAGTTGTCCCCTTGGCCCATCACGATCCGATCGGCCTGATTACGCCGCATGCCGGGCTCGCCCAGCTCAACGAGCGCTCGCGCGAGATTTTTCGCCAGATCGTCGAGAGCTATCTGGCTACCGGCGAGCCGGTGGGATCGCGCAATATCTCGCGGCTGATCACGGTTCCCTTGTCGCCGGCCTCGGTCCGCAACGTGATGTCGGATCTCGAGCAGCTCGGCCTGATCTATGCGCCGCACACTTCCGCCGGCCGGCTGCCGACCGAACTCGGGCTGCGCTTCTTCGTCGATGCCCTGATGCAGGTCGGCGACCTCACGGAACCCGAGCGGCAGTCGATCCAGGCCCAGCTCAGCTCCGCCGAACGGCCGCAATCGGTCGAGGCGGCCTTGGGCGAGGCGCTGACCCGGCTGTCCGGCCTGACCCGCGCCGCGGCGGTGGTGCTGACCGCCAAGTCCAATTCGCGGCTCAAACACATCGAATTCGTCCGGCTGGAGCCGGAAAAGGCGCTGGTGGTGCTGGTGGCCGAGGATGGCCAGGTGGAAAACCGCGTGCTGGTACTGCCGCCCGGGGTGCCCTCCTCGGCGCTCACCGAAGCCTCGAACTTCCTGAATTCGCGAATTCGCGGCCGGACGCTGGCCGAAGCCCGGCTGGAACTGGAAACCGCGCTGGCCGCGAACCGCGCCGAACTGGACCAGCTGACCCAGAAGGTGATCTCCGCCGGTATCGCGAGCTGGTCGGGCGGCAACAATGACGAGCGCCAGCTCATCGTGCGCGGCCAGGCCAATCTGCTGGAGGACCTCCACGCCATGGAGGACCTTGAGCGCGTCAGGCTGTTGTTCGACGACCTGGAGAGCAAGCGCGAGGTGATCGACCTGCTCGGCCGCGCCGAGACCGCCGAGGGCGTGCGGATCTTCATCGGCTCGGAAAACAAGCTGTTTTCGCTGTCCGGTTCCTCCACCATCATCGCGCCGTACAGCGATGGTGCCGGCCACATCGTCGGCGTGCTCGGTGTGATCGGGCCGACAAGGCTGAATTATGCAAGGGTGATCCCGATGGTAGATTACGCCGCGCGCATCGTCAGCCGCATGCTGGGCGGCTGATCGGCGCTCCGTCCTCATCCTGAGGAGCGGCCACTTGGCCGCGTCTCGAAGGATGGGCCACACTCGCCATGGTTCGAGACGCGCGCAAGGGCGCGCTCCTCATCATGAGGACGGTAGTCGGGTCCATTGGCCGGAAAAGCTTGATTTTTGCCCGGCGAACCACGATATCCGGCGCAGCAACCCCACCATTCCAGGTTCTTGATCGAAGCGTTTTTGAGAAGGCAGCGTGATGACTGATTCCAACGGCTCCAACGACAATTCCGGCAAGCCGGCCGAGGCCGTCGAACCGGTGGTCTCCAAGCCCTACATCATGCCGGACGATCCCGAGCCGAACTCGGTCGAGGCGCTGGCCAAGGAGGCCGCGGAGTCGCGCGACAAGATGTTGCGCACGCTGGCGGAGATGGAAAACCTGCGCAAGCGGACCCAGAAAGAGGTGGCCGACGGCCGCACCTATGCGATCACCAACTTCGCGCGCGAAGTGCTGGATATCGCCGACAGCCTGCAGCGCGCTCTCGACGCGCTGCCTGCGGAAACCAAGGACAATGCCGAGTCCGGCATCAAGGCGCTGATCGAAGGCGTCGAGCTGACCGAGCGCTCCTTGCACAACACGCTGGAAAAGAACGGCGTCAAGAAGTTCGATCCGGCCGGCGAGAAGTTCGATCCGAACTTCCAGCAGGCGATGTACGAGGTGCCGGATTCCTCGGTCCCCGCCGGCACCGTCGTGCAGGTCGTGCAGGCCGGCTACACCATCGGCGATCGCGTGCTGCGTCCCGCGCTGGTGGCGGTGTCGAAGGGCGGCGCCAAGACCGCGGCGTCGGAGTAATCTTTCTTCACCCTCCCCTGGAGGGGGAGGGTCGACTGCGCCGTCAGGCGTAGTCGGGGTGGGGTGAATGTTCATCCCAACCCTGTCCGCTGTCACCCCACCCCGCCGCACATCCGCTTCGCGGCTGCGCGCCGACCCTCCCCCTAAAAAGGGGAGGGTAAGCAAGTGTGAGCGCCACTACCCCGCCAGATCGCTCGACTGGATCCGCTTCACGCCGGCCTTCGCCATGTCGGCCCACGCCTTGGCGAGCGACCCGCCCGTGTCGATCCCCCGGCAGCCGTCTTCGATCACATAGGTATCGAACCCCGCCTTGCGGGCATCCAGCGCCGACCAGGCGACGCAGAAGTCGGTGGCGAGGCCGGCGAGGAACACTCGCTGCAGTTTGCGCGCTTTCAGGTAGCTGGCGAGCCCGGTGGAACGGCCATCGGCCTCGTTGAACGCCGAATAGCTGTCGGTGTCCTTGTTGTAGCCTTTTCGCAAGATCAGCTCGGCCTGCGGGATCGCCAGGTCCTTGGACAGCCCGGCGCCATCGGTGCCCTGCACGCAGTGGTCCGGCCACAGCACCTGCTTGCCGTATTTCAGGTCGATGGTCTCGAACGGCTTCTTGCCGGAATGGGTGGAGGCGAACGAGACATGGCCCGGCGTGTGCCAGTCCTGGGTCATCACCACGTCGGGAAACTTCTTCGCCAGCGCGTTGATCACCGGCACCACCTTGTCGCCGTCCTTCACCGCCAGGCTGCCGCCGGGCAGGAAGCAGTTCTGCACGTCGATCACCACCAGCACCGAGGTGCGGTCGAGGCTGATCTTGCCGGCGGCCCACAGCGCCTTCGGCAGCAGCCCGGCCGCGGCAATGGTGCCCAATCCCGCGAGAACCTGTCGTCTGTCGAGCATCGCTTGCATCTCCCGTTGAACCGGCTTTGCCCAGCAAACCAGAGGTGCGGGCGCAGGACAAGCCGGAGCATAGCGGCTCGCCCGGCAACCGCCTGTTAAGGCGCGGCGGTCTAGCTTCGGCTTGATGGATCTTGTCCCGGACGCAGTGCAATGCGCCTCCGTCAGGAGGCGTCATGCGCTGCAGAGCCGGGACCGTCGCGAACTTCGAGCTTGGTACGGTCCCGGCTCTGCGGAGCGGCATGGCGGCGATGCAAGGGCATCGCCTGACACGCCGCACCGCGTCCGGGACAAGATGCCAATGACTTCAATTTCAACGGAGGGCTGCACCATGACAATGCAGGCCGAAGCCGCACCCCGCTTCGTGCCGCAAAGCGCGACCGCCGGCCGGACGCATCCGCTGCTGTGGTGGCTCGCTTTGGCGGCGCTGTTGGCGGTGGCGATCTGGCTGCGTCAGGTGCTTGCCGCCAATACGGATGTCTCCTGGCTGCTCACCGTCGGCGAGCGCGTGCTGTCCGGCCAGCGGCTTTATGTCGATGTGATCGAGACCAATCCGCCGATGGCGGTGCTGGTCTACATGCCCGGCATCGTGATCGCGCATGCGCTGGGTTTGCCCGTGGAAGCCGTCACGGACGCCCTGGTATTTGCCGCGATCGTCGTCTCGCTGGCGATCGTCGCGCGCATTCTGAAACATTCGACGGTGCTGCAGGATCTTCCGGGCTGGCCGCTGGCGTTGCTCGGTTTCGCGATGCTGGCGATCCTGCCGATGCAGAGCTTTGCGCAGCGCGAGCACATCGCCTTGATAGCGCTGCTGCCGATGCTCGCGGTGATGGCGGTCCGGGCGAATGGCGCGACGCCGTCGCTGGCGGCCATCGTGGTGGCCGGCGTCGGCGCGGGCATTACTGTGGCGTTCAAGCCGCATTTTGCCATCGGCCTGCTGTTCGGGATCGGCGCGCTGGCGATCCATGCGCGGTCGTGGCGCGGCCTGTTCGCGCCGGAAAATTTCATCACCGCCGCGGTGGCCGCGATTTACGTAGCCATGGTCGTCGCGCGGTTTCCGGAATTCTTCACGGTGATCATGCCGCTGGCCCGCGACGTCTATCTGCCGGTGGGCGTCTCGGCCTTGGCGCTGCTCGAGAGGCCCGCGACATCGCTATGGGTCATCGCGACCGTGGCCGCGTGGCTCTTGAAGCGGCGCGGCGGCATCGACGCCGCGACGCTGCTGCTGCTGTCGGTCTCGCTCGGCTTTGTTGTGGTGTTCTTCCTGCAGCGCAAGGGCTGGACCTATCATTCCTATCCGATGCTGGCGCTGGCGCTGCTCGCCCTCGGCTATGCGATGCTCTCGGAGGCGCCGGCGAGCCGCCACAGCCGCGCGATCGGCATCGGCGGCATCGTGTTGCTGGCGGCGCTGTTCAGCCAGTCGCTGCTGTGGTTCCTCGCGGCGCTCGACGCGCGGGCGCTGCAGCCGACGGTGGCGCGGCTCGGGCCGCATCCGGCGATTCTGGTGATCTCCGGCGAGCCCGCCTTCGGCCATCCCCTGGTGCGCGCGGTCGGCGGCACCTGGGTGTCGCGGCAACAGGGATTGTGGGTCGCGCTCTATGTAAAATTCCTGCGTCGCGACGGCCCGCTCGGGGCCGACCGCGACGCGGTGCTCGACCGCTATGCGGCGCGCGAGCGCGAAATGCTGATCGACGACATCCGGCAACACCCGCCGACGGTGCTGCTGGTGGACAACCTCAGCGACGACAACACCGGCTGGCTCGCGGCGCATCCCGACGTCGCCGAACTGCTGAAGGATTTTCGCGAGGTGGAGACGATTAACCGGGTGACGATTCTCGCGCGGCGGCAGTGAAGCGCTGACCCGTGTCCCGGACGCGCTGCAGCGTTCTTCACGCTGCTGCGCAGATCCGGGATCCCGGTATCTTCTTCAGGCAACCGGGGCCCCGGCTCTGCGGCGCACCACGCCGCAAAGATGCGGCGCAGTGCACCGCGTCCGGGGAACGAGTTCTGAGTTTGATACGCCTACCTCGGCTGAATCCCGTCCCGCACCGCGCGAAAACGCGTGAACGCCGCCGGCCAGTCGTCGCGCGGCGAACTGGCGATGATGCGCATGGCGACGTTGCCGGTGCCGAAGCGCAGCCACTGCACCACGCTGACCGGCGTATTGTCCTTGCCGCTGACGGCGTCGAGGCGGGTCTCGTAACCCGGCACGCCGTCCATCCGCAGCGGCTCGGACATGGTGATGCGGCCATCGCGCAGGCCGGGGATCATGGTGGCGGCCTGCTGGGCGAAACGGCCGCGGTCTTCCGGCTTGGCCGGCGCCGAAGAGATGGTGCCGACCACCATGAAGGGGCTGGCCTCGACCTTGGTTTCGTCGGAGGAATCCGCCAGCAGCAGCGCGGCGCCCGGCGCCAGAGTGCGGACGGTTTTGAAGCCGCTCATCTCGGTGATCTTGAACGGCAGCAGGCCGAGCTGCTCCTCGACCGGCACCTCGGCGCGCACCACGGCGGTGGCCATCATCTGCCGGACCGCATCGTCGGTGTAGATCCGCATGGCATTTTCCGGCACCTGCACGGCGATGTAGCCGGAGAAGTTGGGGCCTGGCACGATCATCGAATAGCGCCGGACATTGCCGGAAGCGGCGTCACGGGCGTTCTCGGTGGTGTAATAGGCCCGGCCCGCCGCGGTTTCGAGGCCCTCGGGCTTGTTGGGCATCGCCGGATTGGTCTTAAACGCAGAATCGACCTCGCCGAACGCGGCGGCCGGCAGTTCGGTCATCAGCACCTTGACGCCCTGGTCCGACGTCTCGAAGCCGGTGAAGGTCTTGGCCGGGGCCAGGCCGACCAGCGGCGCGATGCCGATCCGGACCCCCGGCGGGAACACCGGGTCGGCGGCGAAGACCGGGCCGACGCTGGCGGAAAACAACGTAAGGGCGAACAGGGAGGCCAAGGGCACAATGTGTTTCATGAAAATCTACTGGGTTCGCATTGAGGCTGTTCGATGGT
>NZ_JAQGJD010000381.1 GCF_028290785.1 Tardiphaga sp.
TGATCGACGAGACCGAGTGGAAGCAGATCTCCGTCGCGATAACCCAGCGCGCGCAATTGCTCGAACGGGTGCTGGGCGATCTCTATGGCGACGGCAAGCTGGTCGCATCGGGCGCGGTGCCTGCTGCGGCGATTGCCGGCAGCCCGGAATATCTGCGCTCGGTGTGCGGCATCAAGCCGCCCGGCGGCAACTATCTGAATGTCTACGCCGCCGATCTCGGCCGCGGTCCTGACGGGCGCTGGTGGCTGCTGGGCGATCGTACCCAGGCGCCGTCCGGCATGGGCTACGCGCTGGAAAACCGCCTGGTGCTGTCGCGCGCCTTCACCGATCTCTACAAGTCGATGAACGTCGAGCGCGTCGCGCCGTTCTTCGAAGCGTTTCGCGATTCGCTGCGCGCCTCCGCCGATCGCGACGAGCCGCGGATCGGACTGCTGACGCCGGGGCCGTTCAGCGAGACCTATTTCGAACACGCCACGCTGGCGCGCTATCTCGGCTTCCTGCTGGTCGAAGGCGATGATCTCACGGTGTCCGGCGATCGCATTCACATCCGCACCGTGGCCGGCCTGAAACGGCTCGACGTGCTGCTGCGCCGCGTCGATTCCAACTCCCTGGATCCGCTCGAACTCGACGCCTCGTCGCAACTCGGCGTGCCCGGTTTGATCGACGTGCTCAGAAAAAACGGCGTCGTCGTCGCCAACATGCCGGGCACCGGGGTGATGGAAGCCCGCGCGTTGCTCGGCTTCCTGCCCAGCCTGTGCGAGCGGCTGCTCGGCGAAAAACTCAAGATGCCGCACATCGCCACCTGGTGGTGCGGCCAGAAGGATGCGCGCGAGGAAGTGCTGGATAGGCTCGATCATTTCGTCATCGAAGGCGCCTATGGCCCGACGGTGCCGGGCTTTCCCGGCGGGCCAGTGCTGCCGTCGCAATTGTCGCCCGCCGAGCGCGAGCGGCTGAAGAAGGCGATCTGCAACCGCGGCATCGATTTTGTCGGCCAGGAACAGGTCAAGCTCTCCACCACGCCGGTGTGGGACAATGGCCGGCTCGCGCCGCGCCCTTTCGTGCTGCGTGTGTTCGCCGCCGCCACGCCGGACGGCTGGACCGTGATGCCCGGCGGCTTCTGCCGCATCGCCGATCAGCCCGACGCCCGCGCGGTGTCGATGGGCGCCGGCGCGCGGGCGGCCGATGTGTGGGTCGTCGCCGACAAGGCGGTGCCGGCCACCACGCTGTTGCCGGCGGTCGAAACCGTTCGGATCCGTCGCATTGCCGGCTGGGTGCCGAGCCGCGCCGCCGACAACCTGTTCTGGCTCGGGCGCTATCTCGAACGTGCGGAGTCGACGCTGCGGCTGGTGCGCGCGCTCAGCGTGCCGCAACGCGATCCCGGCAAGGGCGGCGCGACGGCGCAGCAGTCGGTCGAACGCATCCAGCGGCTGCTCGTGACCTGGGGCGCGACCTCGCTGACTGCGCGCTCACAGCCGGCGAAAATCGCCGCGCAGGCGCTGCAGGGCGAGGACAAGTTCGGCTCAGCGCTGTCTCTGGTGCGCGCGGCGCAGCGCACCGCGACCTCGTTGCGCGAACGGCTGTCGCCGGACGCCTGGCAGGTGATCAACGAGATGACCGAGCGTCTCGCGCACGAGGTCGAGGACGACGACGGCGTCGTCAGCGCCGCCGAACTGACATTGCAGGAACTGGCGAGCTTCGCCGGACTGGCGCAGGAAAACATGAACCGCGCCGCCGGCTGGCGCTTCCTCGAAATGGGCCGCCGCGCCGAACGCGCCATCAACACCACGCGCTTTGCGCGGCAGTTCGCCTATGACGAAGCTTCGAGCGACGACCTCGACATCCTCTTGACGCTGGTGGATTGCCAGATCACCTATCGCTCGCGTTATCTGGTCGGACCGTTGCTGGCGCCGGTGCGCGACCTCGTGGTGCTCGATCCCTACAACCCGCGCTCGGTGGCGTTCCAGGTCTCGGCGCTGAACGATCACATCGCCAACCTGCCGACGCTGAAAGAGAACGGCCTGATGGAGCGCCCGCAACGGCTGGCCATTGCGCTGCAGTCATCCTTGACCACCGGCGAGGCCTCGGAGTTGCATACCAAGTCGCTGTTCGCGCTGGAGCAGGACCTGCTCGATCTCTCCGGTTCGATCGGCTCGCATTATTTTCCGCACGGCAGCAGCGCGACGCGGCCGGAAAAACTGACGGGGCTGGCGTGATCTACGATATTCGCCATGTCACGACCTACACTTACGAGAGCGCGGTGAGCTTCGCGCGCTGCTCGCTGCGGCTTGAGCCCGTGAGCAGCCCGGGCCAGCAACTGGTGTCGCACAGTGTCGAGATCAGGCCGAGCCCGGCGAGCCGCACGACGCGGACGGACTTCTTCGGGACACCGACCGAAAGCGTGCTGATCGAGAATCCGCACCGCCTGCTGCGCATCGACAGCAAATCGCGCGTCTATGTGGAGCGCAGCGCACCCGGCCGTGGCGACGACAGCCCGGCGTGGGAGAGCGTCCGCGAGGCCTCGTTCGATTCCAGCGATCTCAGTTCGGCGTCGCCGATCGGCTACGTCTTTGCGAGTCCGCTGGTGCCGATCCTCGATTCCGTCACGGCCTACGCGGCGACGAGTTTTTCCGACGGCCGCGGCATTCTCGAAGGCGCCGTCGACCTGATGCATCGCATCCGCACCGAGTTCAAATACGATCCGAAGGCCACGGTGATCTCGACGCCGCTTCAGGAAGTCCTGGAAAAACGTCACGGCGTCTGCCAGGACTTTGCCCACATCATGATTTCCGGCATGCGCGGGCTCGGGCTTCCGGCTGCCTATGTCAGCGGTTATCTGCGCACCATTCCGCCGCCCGGCAAGGCGCGTTTGCAGGGCGCCGACGCGACCCATGCCTGGGTCTCCGTCTGGTGCGGCAAGCGACTGGGCTGGATCGGCTTCGATCCCACCAACGATATTCTCGTGGAGAACGACCATATCATCCTCGCCGTCGGTCGCGACTTTTCCGATGTCTCGCCGGTGGACGGCGTGATCGTCGGTTCGCGCAAGCAGAAGCTGGCGGTCGCCGTCGATGTATTGCTGGTCGAATGAGCGTCCGCCCGCATAACAGCTATGACGTCATCATTCTCGGCGCAGGTGCGGCCGGCCTGATGTGCGCCGGCGTCGCCGGCCAGCGCGGCCGTTCGGTGCTGCTGCTCGAGCAGGCGAGGGCGCCCGGCGAGAAAATTCGCATCTCCGGCGGCGGGCGCTGCAACTTCACCAACCTGCACACCACGCCGGCGAATTTCCTGTCGGAGAATCCGCAGTTCTGCAAATCGGCGCTGAAGAGCTTCACGCAGCAGGACTTCATCGCGCTGGTCGATAAATATCGCATCGACTATCACGAGAAGACCCGCGGGCAATTGTTCTGCGACGGTTCCTCGCAGCAGATCATCGACATGCTGCTGGCGGAAACCCGTAAGGGCGACGCGCAGATGCGGCTAGGCGTCAGCATCCTCAGCGTGAACAAAAACGAATCCGGTTTCGTCGTCGCCACCGACCAGGGCGAGTATCGCGGCCAGTCGCTGGTGGTCGCCACCGGCGGGCCGTCGATCCCGAAAATGGGCGCCAGCGCGTTCGGCTACAAGACCGCGCAGCATTTCGGACTGAAGATGGTCGCGCCGCGCGCCGGCCTGGTGCCGTTGACCTTCGATGTCGGCATGCTCGCGCAGTTCAAGGATCTCGCCGGCCTCGCCGTCGATGTTGCAGTCAGCGTCGGCAAGACGAAGTTCGAGGAGGCGCTGCTGTTCACCCATCGCGGCCTGAGCGGGCCCGCGGTGCTGCAGATCTCGTCCTATTGGCGTGATGGCCAGGACGTCGTCATCGACATGGCGCCGGATGTCGATGTGCTCGCCGGCCTGAAACAGGCGCGCCGCGAACGTCCGCGCCAGGAACTCGCGACCGTCCTGACCGAACTGCTGCCGAAGCGGCTGGCCCACATGGCGGCTGACCGCGTCGCCGGCCCGCCGCGGCTGGCGGATTTTTCCGACAAGGTGCTGGCGACGGCGGTCGCCGCCGTGAAGGAATGGCGGGTCCGTCCGAACGGCACCGAAGGCTACCGCACGGCCGAAGTTACGCTGGGCGGCGTCGATACCACCGAACTGTCATCGAAGACATTTGAAGCGAAATCGGTGCCGGGGCTGTATTTCATCGGCGAAGTCGTCGATGTCACCGGCCATCTCGGCGGCTTCAATTTCCAGTGGGCGTGGTCGTCGGGCGTGGCGGCGGGACGTTTTGCATAATCCGTCGCAGCGCCAATCAGGGATTTGTTGCATCCGCTGCGACGTTGAGAGGTAAGATCGTAGGCTTAGGATGTTGCGCCAGGTCAATGTGCGGTATCCCATCGCGTGTTAGAATCGCTCAGGTCTCGCACTGGGGGTTTTTATGACTAACGCGAATATTTCTGAACGATTGAAGTTCAATCTGATTGATCAAGAAGCCGTTGCGACTCTGCGTGCCGGAAAATCGTTCGTGCTGGGCGAACTGCCGCAGATCATGGATCAATTTTACAGCCACATCTCCAAATTTGCAGAGACCAACGCGTTCTTCAAAAGCCGCGATCAGATGATGCATGCCAAGAAGATGCAGATCCAGCATTGGACGGTGATCCTCGACGGGCGTTTCGATGACACCTATCAGGCGTCGGTCACGAAGATCGGCCAGGTGCACAACAAGCTAGGCCTGGAGCCGCGCTGGTACATCGGCGGCTACAACGCCTTGGTTTCCGGGCTGGTCGAAGCGGTCGCGCATCGGATGCCGTTCGGCCGATTCGATTTCAGTGCAAAGAAGAAGCGTGCCGAGTTGCAGACGGCCATCATCAAGGTGGCGCTGCTCGACATGGATCTAGCGATCTCGGTCTATATTGAAGAAGGCCGCCGCGATCGCCGTGCGACGCTGGACAAACTGGCCGCAGATTTCGAGAGGACCGTCGGCGGCGTGGTCCGAATCGTCGCTTCGGCTTCCAATGAACTGCAGACTGCGGCGCAGAACATGACGGCGTCGGCATGCAGCTCCGTGTCCCAATCGCAGATCGTCGATAAGGCCGCCCGCGACGCAACGCAGGGTGTTCAGTCTGTCGCCGTGGCCACCGAGCAACTCACCAGTTCCATCAGCGAGATATCCCGACAGGTCAACGAGTCTTCGCGGATCGCCGGCAATGCCGTGCGGGACGCCGACGAGACCGCGGTGAAAATGAACCGCTTGGCCGAGGGCGCTCAGAAAATCGGAACGGTGGTCGAGTTGATCAACAACATTGCCGCGCAGACCAACCTTCTGGCCCTTAATGCCACCATCGAGGCGGCACGTGCTGGCGAGGCCGGCCGCGGCTTTGCGGTGGTGGCGCAGGAGGTCAAGTCGCTGGCCGAACAAACCGCCAAAGCAACCGCTGAGATTGCCGAGCAGATTGGCGACATCCAGAGCTCGACTACCGAATCTGTGGCGGCGATCGGTACCATCACCAAGGTTATCAATTCGCTCAACGAGATCGCGACGGCAATTTCCGCCGCGGTCGAGGAGCAAGGGGCGGCGACCAACGAGATCTCCCGCAGCGTCCAGGAGGTTGCCAGGGGCACCGGCGAAGTGTCCTCCAATATCTCCGGCATTACGGCGTCCGCGGGCGAAACCGGGGCCGCAGCGGCCCAGGTGCTGTCGTCGGCGTCGGAACTGTCGCGTCAGTCAGAGCAACTGCGAAACGAAGTCGATAAATTCCTCGCCACGGTCAAGGCTGCGTAACCGTCGCTTCGGTGCTAGCCTGGTCCAAAGCAGGGCGCAGAATCGTTCGGCGCCGGCTTTGGGGCTGTCATGATCTATCGCCACGCCATTGGAACGCAAACCCACGTCTTTGCCGACCTGCGCGACCTCATGGCCAAGGCGACGCCGCCGCGCTCCGGCGACCGGTTGGCGGGTCTCGCCGCCGAGACCGCCGAGCAGATGATTGCCGCACGGATGGCGCTGGCCGACGTGCCGCTGAAGCAATTTTTGTCGGAAACCGTGATTCCCTATGAGGATGACGAAGTCACCCGCCTGATCGTCGATAGCCATGATGCCGCGGCCTTCGCCACCATCTCGTCGCTCACCGTCGGCGGCTTCCGCGACTGGCTGCTGTCCGATGCCGCCACGCCGGCCGTGCTGCACGAACTCGCCTCGGGCATCACGCCGGAAATGGCCGCCGCGGTGTCGAAGCTGATGCGCAATCAGGACCTGATCCTGGTGGCCAAGAAGTGCGAGATCATCACGCGCTTCCGCAACACCATCGGGCTGCGCGGCCGCATGAGCGTACGGCTGCAGCCCAACCATCCGTTCGACGACGTCAGGGGCATCACTGCCTCGGTGCTCGACGGGCTGATGCTCGGCGCCGGCGACGCCTGCATCGGCATCAACCCGGCGAGCGACGATCCCGCCGTGCTGGGCGGGCTGGTGCGGCTGCTCGACGAGGTGATCACCAAACTGCAGATTCCCACGCAAAGCTGCGTGCTGACCCATGTCACCACCACCCTCGACCTGATCAACCAGGGATTTCCGGTCGATCTCGTATTCCAGTCGATCGCCGGCACCGAGGAAGCCAACCGCAGCTTCGGCATCGATCTCGTGATCTTGGAGGAGGCCTATGAAGCCGGGTTGTCGCTGAAGCGGGGGACGGTCGGCAAGAACGTGATGTATTTCGAAACCGGCCAGGGTTCTGCGCTGTCGGCCAATGCCCACCATGGCGTCGATCAGCAGACGGTGGAGGCGCGGGCCTATGGGGTCGCGCGGGCCTTTGCGCCGCTGCTGGTCAACAGCGTGGTCGGTTTCATCGGCCCGGAATATCTCTACGACGGCAAGGAAATCATCCGCGCCGGGCTGGAGGATCACTTCTGCGGCAAACTGCTCGGCCTGCCGCTCGGCGTGGACGTCTGTTACACCAACCACGCCGAGGCCGACCAGGACGACATGGACAACCTGCTGACGCTGCTGGCTGCGGCCGGCGTCAATTTCATCATGGGCGTGCCGGGCGCCGACGACGTGATGCTGAACTACCAGTCCACCTCGTTTCACGACGCGCTGTATGTCCGCGACCTGTTCGGCCTGAAGCGGGCGCCGGAATTTGACGACTGGCTGCTGCGAGCGGGGCTGGCCGGGCCGGATTTCCGGGTTAAAGCTCACGACGGCTGGCTGCCGGAGCTGGCATCGCGCCTGATCGCCTGACGCAAGCCCCGTGTCACATGGTGATGACGACCGACATGTTATGGTCGAGGGCCGTTCACGTGATCGTCACCGTCGCCACAATCTTGAAGAATTTGTAGCCCAGCCTTGAACGCCATGATTAGATTGCGTGTCACATCAAGGGAGTGGAACCGCTTTATCGCCAGCACGTTAGCCCGAGCGTCGAGATTCACCCACACGGGTCTTCCGGCGAATCCACAGAGGAAAATTGATGAGAGCTGAGGGCAGGCAGACGGCACGGCGCATCTTGTGCGTGTTTCCGCGATACACGTCTTCGTTTGGCACGTTCGAATACGCCTATCCTCTCACCGACGGCGTGCAGGCCTTCATGCCGCCGCAAGGGTTGCTGCTGATCGCGGCGTACATGCCGGCGGACTGGGAAGTGCGTTTCATCGACGAGAATATCCGCGCCGCCACGGCGGAAGATTTCCTGTGGGCCGAGGCCGTGTTCGTTAGCGGCATGCACATCCAGCGCACCCAGATGAACGACATCTGCCACCGCGCCCACGCCTACGACCTGGCGGT
Organism: Tardiphaga sp.; assembly: GCF_028290785.1. Lineage (GTDB taxonomy): Bacteria > Pseudomonadota > Alphaproteobacteria > Rhizobiales > Xanthobacteraceae > Tardiphaga. The sequence goes on from NZ_JAQGJD010000381.1 coordinate 7,763, forward strand.
GGCGATCGGCGGTCCGTCGGTCAGTTCGTGCCCGGAATACTATCCCGCGTTCGACTATCTGCACTGCGGCGAACTCGGCGACGCCACCGACCGGCTGATCGACATTTTGGCCGCGAATACGGCGCGGCCGGAGCGGCAGGTGGTGCTGAAGACCGCCGATCGTCTCGACATGACCAAGTTTCCGATTCCCGCCTATGAGCTGGCGGAAATTCCGCGCTATTTCCTGGGCTCGATCCAGTATTCCTCAGGCTGTCCGTATCAGTGCGAGTTCTGCGACATCCCCGGCCTGTACGGCCGCAATCCGCGCCTGAAGTCGCCGGAGCAGATCACCGCCGAACTCGACAAGCTGCTCGAATGCGGCATCATGGGCTCGGTGTATTTCGTCGATGACAATTTCATCGGTAACCGCAAGGCCGCGCTCGACCTGCTGCCGCATCTGGTGGAATGGCAGAAGAAGACCGGCTACGTGCTGCGGCTGTCCTGCGAGGCTACGCTGAACATCGCCAAGCGCCCGGAAATCCTGGCCTTGATGCGCGATTCGCTGTTCGGCACGATCTTCTGCGGCATCGAGACCCCCGATCCCGTCGCGCTCAAGGCGATGAAAAAGGACCACAACATGGTCCTGCCGATCATGGAGTCGATCGAGGTGCTGAACTCGTTCGGCATGGAGGTGGTGTCCGGGATTATTCTGGGCCTCGACACCGACAGGCCGGAGACCGGGCAGGCGCTGCTCGATTTCGTCGATGCGTCGAAGATCCCGCTGCTCACGATCAACCTGCTACAGGCGCTGCCGCAGACGCCGCTGTGGGACCGCCTGAAGAAGGCCGACCGTCTCAACGAGGAGGAGGGCCGCGATTCCAACGTCGATTTCCTGCTGCCCTACGACGACGTGGTGCGATCGTGGCGGGCCTGCATGGGCAGTGCCTACCAGCCGCAAAAACTGCTCGACCGCTACGAGTACCAGATTACGCACACCTATCCGAACCGCATCATGCCGCGGACCAAGGAGCAGATGTCCTGGAAGAACATCCGGATGGGCCTGATCATGCTGCGCAACATCTTCTGGAAGGTCGGCGTGCTCGGCGATTACAAGGCCGCATTCTGGAAGTTCGCGCTGCGCCGCCTGATGCGCGGCGAGATCGAATATCTGATCTCGTCGATCATGGTCGCGCAGCACCTGATCATGTTCTCGCGCGACGCCTCGCAGGGCACCACCAGCGCGTCGTACTATTCGATGAAGATGCCGGACGCCGTTCCGGCGGAATAGCGCGGGCAAAGGCGCCGTCATGACCGACCATAACGACATGACGGCGCCGCGCCGATCCATAGCCGAATTGCGCGCGCTGACGCCGGCGCGCGTCGGGCTCGGCCGCAGCGGCGCCAGCCTGACCACGGGAGCGTTGCTAGATTTCACCCTCGACCATGCCCGGGCGCGGGACGCCGTGCATTCGCCGTTCGACGCAGCGCTGGTCGCGGCCGGACTTGCAGGACTTGGGCTGGAAACCATCGTGGTATCGAGTCAGGCACATGATCGAAGCGAATATCTGAAACGGCCCGATCTCGGCCGCAAGCTCGATCCCGAATCGCAACATCTGCTGGCGCGTGCGGACGTCGCCCCGTGCGACGTTGCCATCGTGATTGGCGACGGCCTGTCGCCCGCCGCGGTCAATGCCCATGCCGCCGACCTCGTCCAGGCGCTGCTGCCGAAACTCGCAGGTCTCACCATCGGTCCTGCCGTGATCGCCTGCGGCGCACGGGTGGCGCTCGGCGACGAGATCGGCGCGCTGCTGCAGGCGCGAATGACCATCCTGTTGATCGGCGAACGGCCCGGCCTGTCCGCGCCGCACAGCCTCGGCGCCTACATCACCGCCGATCCGAAGCCGGGCCTGACCGACGCCGACCGCAACTGCGTCTCCAACATTCAGGCTGCCGGGCTCAGCTATGAGGAGGGCGCCGTCAAGATCGCCTGGCTGGCGCGCGAGGGCCTGTCCCGCGGGATCACTGGCGTGGCGCTGAAGGACGAGAGCGGGTTGAAGCCGGCAGTCATTGCTCCGCTTTAGGGTTCGTCATTGCGAGGAGCCCTTGCGACGAAGCAATCCAGTTCTTCTACGTATGCGGCTTTCTGGATTGCTTCGCTCAGCGAAATTCGCCTTCGGCGATTTTCGCTGGCTCGCAATGACGGCTGCGAGGGCACTGTTCCCAGCGGATTTATGGCGCCAAAGCAGCCTGTACCCGGCACCCCCGGCTTGCGAGGGGTCATACAGACCTGTTAAACATACCCGCCAAATTTACTGCATGTTTTCAAGGGTTAGTGCTGTTCGGTCCGGCCGATTCCAGCCTCATTGATGCCCCGGATGCTTGCTAGGCGACGATGCCTTCGACAGGACTGGATAGCTGATGCACGATATCAATTCGCACGACGCCGACCTCAGGAAATTGGGGAAACGGCCCGTCAGCATCGCGTTCGGTCTGGAGCGTATCGGCCTGATCGCCGTCAAGGCGCCGGTAGTGTCGTGCCTGATCCTGCTGGCGCTGGTGATCGCCGCGATCTTCGGCATCCAGCGCATCAAGATCGACGATTCCCTCAGCCAGCTGTTCCGCTCAAATTCCAAGGAATACCGCCAGTACGAGGAGGTCACCAAACGCTTCCCGTCGAGCGAGTTCGACGTGCTGGTGGTGGTCGAAGGCAAGACGCTGCTGGAACGCCAGAACCTCGAAAAGGTCCGCGACCTCGTCACCGACCTGCAACTGGTGGATGGCGTGCGCGGCCTGATCTCGCTGTTTTCGGCGCGCCAGGCGCCGGCGCCCGGCAAGTTGCCGGCGGCGTTGTTTCCCTCCGAACTGCCGGAAGGCGCGGCCTATGACAGCTTCATCCAGACGGTAAAGAGCAACGAGATCATCCGCGGCAAGCTTCTGTCCGACGACGGCACGCTGGCGCTGATCGTGCTGTCGCTCGATCCCGCCGTGGTCAGCAACAACAAGCTGACCAAGGCGGTCGGCGATATCCGCAAGATCATGAACGACGATCTCGCCGACTCCAACCTGACCAAGCAGTTGTCCGGCGTGCCGGTGATGCAGCTCGAGATCCGCAACGCGGTGGAAAGGGACGGGCTGATCTACAACGTGGCGGGCATTCTCGCCGGCTGCCTGATCGCGATCATCTTCTTCCGCAAGGTCTCGTTCATGATCGTCGCGGCGTTTCCGCCGCTGCTGGCGATCCTGTTGGCGCTCGGCGCGCTCGGCTGGGCCGGCTTCAGCCTCAACATGTTCCTCAACGTGATGACGCCGCTGATCATGGTGATCAGCTTCTCGGACTCGATGCAGCTCACCTTCGCCGCGCGCGACCGGCTGATCGCCGGGGAGGACAAGTACTCGGCATTCAAGAATGCCGTCCTGGTTGTCGGCCCGGCCTGCGTGCTGACTCACGCGACCGCGGGCATTTCGTTCCTGGCGCTGCAGTTCTCCGACTCCGACCTGATCCGCGCCTTCGGCGAGGCCGGTCTCGCTGCGACCGCCATTGCGCTAGTTGCGGTGTTGTCGCTGGTACCGGTGTTCGGCGTGCTGCTGGTGCGCAACGAGAAGGCATTCTCCGCCAAATTCCAGGCGGCCGACTCCGGCGTCACCGCGCTGCGCGCGTTCTGCTACTGGATCGCCGTGCGCATGGTCGGCCGTCCCGGGCTGTTCAGCCTGATCTCTGTCATTCTCGTCGGCGGCCTTGCGGTGGTCTACGCCAACCTGGAGCCGCGCTATCGTCTGGCCGATCAGGTGCCGGACAAGGAGCAGGCGGTGGCCGCCTCGGGTCGCCTTGACGCCAAGCTGACCGGTGCCAATCCGATCGACGTGCTGATCGAATTCCCCAAGGGGCAGGACCTGTATTCGCCGGAAACGCTCGCGACTATCGCCGACGTGCATTCGCTGGTCGAGAAGTCGGCCGGCGTCGGCAATGTCTGGTCGCTGGAGACGCTGCGCCGCTGGCTCGCCGAGAAGGCGGGCAGTAACGACGTCGCGACGCTGAAGGAATATGTCAGCGTGATCCCCGAACATCTGGTGCGCCGCTTCATATCGGCCGACCAGATGGCGGTGGTGGTGTCCGGTCGCGTGCCGGATCTCGATTCCAGCGCGATCCTGCCGGTGGTCGACAAGCTCGATGGCCTGCTCAACGAAGTCCGCACCAAGCATCCCGGCTATGAAATCGCGGTGACCGGCCTGTCGGCCATCGCTGCGCGTAACTCCGCCGGCATGATCGAAAAGCTCAACCACGGCCTGACCATCGAATTCGGCCTGGTGGCGATCTTCATCGGCCTCGCCTTCCGCTCCTGGGTGGTGATGTTGGCCTGCATTCTGCCGGGCATCTTTCCGGTGGTGCTGTCAGGCTTCGTGCTGTGGCTGCTCGGCGAGGGCCTGCAATTCGCCAGCGTGGTCGCGCTGACGGTGTCGTTCGGCCTCGGCCTCAGCGCCACCATTCACTTCCTCAACCGCCTGCGGCTGGAAGATACGCCGGGCACCGATCCCGCCATCGCGGTGGAACGCGCCACGGTGCTGGTCGGTCCGGCGCTGATCCTGACCACGGTGGTGCTGGCCTGCGGTCTCGTCGTGACCGTATTCTCCGACCTGCCGTCGCTGCGGCTGTTCGGATGGCTCAGCGCCTTCGCCATGGTGGCGGCGCTGTTCGCCGATCTGTTCATCCTGCGCCCGACCGCGATGTGGCTGATCAACCTGCAGCAGAAGATCAGCGGCAGCTCGGTGCTGGCCAAGCCGGCTGAGTAGGGCTCGTTGCCCCGGGGAAACGAGGACGCAAGGCTCTCAGCCCCTGACCATGCTGATCTGCACGGCGCGGATTTCGCCCTTGGAATTGATCGACACCGACTGCTTGTTGCCGCGGGTCGTCAGGGAGATGGTGGCGGCGAAGCCGGCGGCTTCGACGAAGACGTCGATCTGGCCGCCCCCGGCGCGGCCGTTCAGGTTGCCGTAAATGCCGCGGCTGGCTTCGCTCCAGCTACCGGAGACGTTGTTGCCATTGCTGGTGACGTTGCTGCTGAGATCGAATTTGTAGCTGTCGCTGGCGCAGCGCAGCGTCTGCGCCAGGGCATTGCTGCCATCCACCTTGTAGGTGGCGCGGCAACGGATGCGCTCGGACGAGCCGTCCGACAGCGAGACCGTTCCGGTGCCGTTCCACGAGCCGTCAAATCCCGCGAACGGGCCGGATTGGGCGTGGCTGGCGGATACCGAAAGCATCAAAATTGCGCCCACGCCGGCGGCTTTGATCGCGTGACCCAATACATTCGCACCGAGCAAATTCATGTGACTTTTCCCGCAAATGGCGCCGTTAGATCGGTGCGCCGCATCGAAGTTTAAGTGTCGCTGCATGACTTTAGGTTCATCAGAATTAAGCATCTCCCGGCGGATTTGAAGTACCCCGCAACCGGCGCCGGCCAGTAAAGTTCCATGATCACCCGGCGGCCCTTCGAAGCAATGCGAATTCGGCGGGGGCAGGTGCACTGACCGGCATAGCTATTTAAAATCAGCATCTTCCCGGAACGCTTTGAGCTCTCGGGGATTTTCCGACTGGCGCGATCTGGCCGAATATGGGTGCTCTTGAAGCCGGTGAATTGCTGTGTCTGGTTTGCATCCCTCGACGCTAATCCGCTGAATACCCTCAAGATAACGGCTGATCGGCGATGCGAACGTTTCTGTTTATGCTATGCAGCATCCGGGCTGAACTCTGTCACCACACTGAAGGAAGACAATGCGTAAATTTTTCTTGGTACTGTCCGTGCTCTCCGTTTCGGCCTCCACGGGCGCGTTGGCCCAGCAGCGCGGCGGCACCGATGCGGAGCAGAAGGCCTGCACCCGCGACGTTCAGAAGTTTTGCCGGCCGCTGATGGACCAGGGCGATCTCGTCATCCTGTCCTGCCTCAAGGAAAATCGCCCCAAGCTGTCGAAGCCCTGCAACGAAGTGCTGGTCAGCCACGGTCAGTAAGCTTCGTCCGAAGCAATACGGATTGCCCGTTGGGGTGCGCCAAACGGCGATCCGGCCTGATTTGGCCGGACCGATAAATCGACATATTGGCATTGGTTTAGCGCGAGGATTTCCCCTATATGGGGGCTCGCGACCGACCCGCCGCCGGTATTCCGGCACATGGCGAGGTTCGGACCCATATGTTCCAACCCAACGTAGCCAGTCCTGATGACCCCTGCGAGCGACTTGCGATCTGGCAAGACCCACAAGGACGAGAACTTCCCGGTTGCGTCGTGGGTCATTCACCCACGCCACCGGGCGTTGATCCTTGCCTTCTATAATTTCGTCCGTACCGCCGACGACATCGCCGACCATGCCTCGCTGGATGACGCCGCGAAACTTGCACTGCTCGACGAGCTGGAGGCCGATCTGCTGGGGCAGGGCAACGGCCAGCCCGAGGCGGTGGCGCTGCGTTCCGCGCTCGCCGCGCGCGCGATGCCGCCGCGCCATGCGCTCGATGTGCTCACCGCGTTCCGCATGGACGTCACCAAGCGGCGCTATGCGGACTGGGACGAACTCATCCATTACTGTTCATTCTCCGCGATGCCGGTGGGACGCTTCATGCTTGACGTGCACGGCGAGAGCCAAGCCACCTGGCCGGCCTCGGACGCACTCTGCGCGGCGCTGCAGATCAACAACCACCTGCAGGATTGCGGCGACGACTACCGCGCCCTCGACCGCGTCTACATCCCCAGCGAAACGCTGGCGCGGCACGGCGCCTCCATCGAGGACATCAAACTGTCCACGTCCACGCCTGCGCTGCGCGCCTGTTTCCGCGAGTTGGCTGCCAAAACCGAGACGCTGATGGTCGAAAGTGAATCCCTGGTGGGCCATGTCGCCGACGTCCGGCTCGGCTGCGAGATTTCGGTGATCCAGACCTTTTCCTGGCAGATCCTCAAGCTGTTGAAAGCCCGCGATCCACTCAGTGAAAACGTGCATCTGTCGAAGCCGGCAATGGCTGGCTTTGCACTGGTCGGCCTGGCCGGCGGCCTGTGGCGTCGTGCCACCGGCAGCGCGCCGCTGTCCCGTTCGACGCCGGGCGCATGAACCAGATGAACACCGAACCGCACACCAGCGAGGCTCAGGGCATCGCAGTCGGCAGCTCGTTCTACGCGGCGATGCGGATCCTGCCGCGCGCCCAGCGCGACGCCATGTTCCAGATCTATAGCTTCTGCCGCCAAGTCGATGACATCGCCGATTCCGACGGCCCGCGTGACGTCAGGCTCGCCGCGTTGCAGCAGTGGCGCGTGGACATCGACGCGCTCTATGCCGGCCATCCGCCGGCGCGGGTGCGCGACTATGTGGCGCCGATCGCGCAGTTCGGCATGCGCCGCGAGGATTTCATCGCCGTTATCGATGGCATGGAAATGGATGTGCCCGCCGACATCCGCGCGCCCGACGACGCGACGCTTGATCTGTATTGCGATCGCGTCGCCAGCGCCGTGGGCCGGCTGTCAGTAAAAGTGTTCGGCCTGCCGGACGACGACGGCATCCTGCTGGCGCATCATCTCGGCCGCGCGCTGCAGCTCACCAACATCCTGCGCGATATCGACGAAGACGCCGGCATCGGCCGTCTCTATCTGCCGCGCGAAATGCTGTTTCATGCCGGCATCACCTCCAGCGATCCGGACGTGGTGATCGCCAGCCCGGCGCTGCCGAAGGTCTGCGCGCCGCTGGTGCTGCGGGCGCGGGCGCATTTCAAGAAGTCCGACGAGATCATGAAGCGCAACAAGCGTCGCAACGTGCGCGCGCCGCGCATCATGTCGAAATACTACGGCAGGATTCTCGAACTGCTGGTCAAGCGCGGCTTTGCGCTGCCGCGCGATCCGGTTCGTCTCGGCAAGGCGTCGAAGATGGCCATCCTGCTGCGATACGCGATCATCTGATGCAGAACACAGCCCACATCATCGGTGCCGGAATTTCCGGCCTCGCCGCCGCGGTACGGCTCGCCAATGCCGGTTTCCAGGTCCACGTCCACGAGGCCACGCAGCAGGCCGGCGGCCGCTGCAGGTCCTATTTCGACGCGCAGACTCAACTGGTCATCGACAACGGCAACCATCTGCTGCTGTCCGGCAATCGCCACGCGATCGCCTACGCCAAATCGATCGGCACCGAAGCCGGCCTCGTCGGTCCGGCGCGCGCGCAGTTTCCGTTCGTTGATATCAAGACCGGCAAGCGCTGGCAGCTCGATCTCGGCAACGGCCGCATTCCGACCTGGCTGTTCGACAAGAATCGCCGCGTCCCCGACACGTCCGTCAGCGACTACCTCGCGCTGGCGCCGCTGATCTGGTCGTCGCCCAACCGGCTGGTCGGCGATGCCATCCCCTGCGAGGGCGTACTCTACGACCGGCTGGTGCAGCCGCTGCTGCTGGCCGCTCTCAACGTCGATCCGCCGGAAGGCTCCGCGGGCCTCGCCGGCGCGATCGTGCGCGAGACTCTGCTCGCCGGCGGCCATGCCTGCCGCCCGCTGATCGCGCGCGACGGCCTCAGCGCCGTGCTGGTCGAGCCCGCCATCGAGCTGTTGCGCGCGAAGGGCGCCGGCATTCATTTCGGCCACGAACTGCGCAGCTACACCATGGCCGGCGATCGCGTCGGCACGCTGCACTTCGGCGCCGAGGACACCATTGCGCTTGGCGCGGAAGACGTAGTGGTGATGGCGGTGCCGCCGCGCGCGGCCACGTCGATGCTGCCCGGCCTGAAAGCACCGACGAAATTCCGTGCCATCGTCAATGCGCATTTTCGTTTCGATCCGCCTGCGGGTTTGCCCGACCTGACGGGCGTGGTCGGCGGTTTGATCGAATGGCTGTTTGCGTTTCCGCAGCGACTCTCGATCACCATCAGCGGCGCCGATCGCCTGATCGACGTGCCGCGCGAACAATTGGCGCAGCAGATCTGGGACGACATTTGCAAAGTCGCTGATATCACTGCCGAGTTGCCGCCGTGGCAGATCGTGCGCGAACGCCGCGCCACCTTCGAGGCTACGCCGGGACAGAACGCGCTGCGGCCTGGCCCGGTCACCAAGTTCAAGAACCTGTTCCTGGCCGGCGACTGGACGGATACCGGATTGCCCGCCACCATCGAAGGCTCGGTGCGCTCCGGCGACCGCGCCGCGGATCTCGTGCTGGCGATGCGGCCGGCGTGACGGCGAGATGTTTTTGACGACGAGTACATCAACATGTCCAACGCGACGCTACTAGACACTGCCGAGGCCACCGTCGACAAAGCGGCGCTCGAAAAGAGCATCGGCTCGGCGCGCAACAGCTTGCTCGGATTCCGGCAGTCGGACGGCCACTGGGTGTTCGAACTTGAGGCCGATGGCACCATTCCGTCCGAATATGTCCTGCTGCGGCACTACCTCGGCGAGCCCGTCGATGCGGTGTTGGAAGGCAAGATCACCGCCTATCTGCTGCGCACCCAGGGCAGCCATGGCGGCTGGGCGCTGGTCCAGGATGGTGCGTTCGACATGAGCGCCAGCGTGAAGGCGTATTTTGCGCTGAAGATGATGGGCGCCTCTGTCGATGCTCCGCACATGGTGCGCGCCCGCGAGGCGATCCGCTCGCGCGGTGGCGCCATCCACAGCAACGTCTTCACGCGGTTCATGCTGTCGATGTTTGGCGTGCTGACCTGGAACAGCGTGCCGGTGCTGCCGGTCGAGATCATGCTGCTGCCGCTGTGGTTTCCGTTCCATCTCAACAAGATGTCGTATTGGGCGCGCACCACCATCGTGCCACTGATGGTACTGGCGGCGCTCAAGCCGCGCGCGCAGAATCCAAGCGGCGTCGGCATCGACGAACTGTTCCTGCAGGATCCGCGCAGCATCGGCCGCACCGCCCGCGCGCCGCATCAGAGCCGCGCGATGTTTGCGTTCTTCACCGGCATCGACATGCTGCTGCGCGTCGCCGAGCCGTATTTTCCGAAGCGCCTGCGGGCGCACGCGATCGCCAAGGCGGTGGCCTTTGTCGAGGAGCGCCTGAACGGCGAAGATGGTCTCGGCGCGATCTATCCGCCAATGGCCAATACCGTGATGATGTACGAGGTGCTCGGGTTTCCCGCCGACTACCCGCCGCGCGCGATCACCCGCCGGGGAATCGACAAGCTTCTGGTGATCGGCGAGGTCGAAGCCTACTGCCAGCCTTGCGTGTCGCCGGTGTGGGACACCGCGCTGACGGCGCATGCGCTGCTCGAGACCGGCGGCGACGAGGCGTTCGGTCCGGCCAAGCAGGGGCTGGACTGGCTGCTGACCAAGCAGGTGCTGGACGTCAAGGGCGACTGGGCGGTGAAGCGGCCCGACCTGCGGCCCGGCGGCTGGGCGTTCCAATACAACAACGCGTACTATCCCGATCTCGACGACACCGCGGTGGTGGTGATGGCGATGGACCGGGCGCGGCGCCAGACCGGCGGCAAGGAATACGACGTCGCCATCGACCGCGGCCGCGAGTGGATCGAGGGCATGCAAAGCCGCGACGGCGGCTTCGCGGCGTTCGACGTCGATAATCTCGAATATTACCTCAACAACATCCCGTTCTCGGACCACGGTGCGCTGCTCGATCCGCCGACCGAGGATGTCACGGCGCGCTGTGTGTCGATGCTGGCGCAGCTTGGCGAGACCATCCAGACCAGCAAGCCGATGGCCGACGGCGTCGAATACCTGCGCCGCACTCAGCTTGCCGAAGGCTCCTGGTACGGCCGCTGGGGCCTGAATTACATCTACGGCACATGGTCGGTGCTCTGCGCCCTCAACGCCGCCGGGATCGATCACCAGGACCCGATGATGCGCAAGGCCGTGGCCTGGCTGGAATCGGTGCAGAATGCCGACGGCGGCTGGGGCGAGGATGCGGTCAGCTACCGACTCGATTACAAGGGTTATCAGGCAGCTCCCACCACGGCCTCGCAAACGGCATGGGCCTTGCTTGCCTTGATGGCGGCGGGCGAGGTCGATAATCCCGCTGTCGCTCGCGGAATGCGGTACCTGATGGACACACAGACCGAAAAAGGGTTGTGGGATGAGGCCCGTTACACGGCCACCGGCTTTCCCCGGGTGTTTTATTTGCGTTATCATGGCTATGCGAAGTTCTTCCCGCTCTGGGCGATGGCCCGGTTCCGCAATTTGAAGAGCACGAACAGCAAGACGGTAGGGGTCGGGATGTGATTTTGGGGGCTGGTGGGATTGAGACCGTGGGCGCTTCGATGGACCCGCGGCCGGTACTGATCGTGACCGGATTGGTTCAGGAAGCAAAGATTGCCGCCGGACCCGGAATGACCGTCATCTGCAGCTCCAGCGATCCCGCGCAACTGCGCGTGCTGCTGGCCAGCTTCGATCCCTCTACCATCCGCGGCGTCGTCAGCTTCGGCGTCGCCGGCGGCCTCGATCCCCAGTTGAAATCAGGCGACGTCGTGGTCGCCACCGAAGTGATGTCCGGCGACACCTGCTGGCGGGCTGCCGAAGCCCTGAGCGAAGAGCTGATCGCCGGCGCGGGCGTCGGGCGCCGCCAGGTGTTTCGCGGCGGCATCGCCGGCGTGGAGAAGGTCGTCACCGGGCAAGTCGGCAAGGCCGCGCTGCGCTCCGGGACGGGTGCTGCCGCCGTCGATATGGAAAGCCACATCGCCGCTGCGTTTGCTGCCGAGGCCGGCCTTCCGTTCGCCGCGCTGCGCGTGGTCAGCGATCCGGCCAGCCGTGCGCTGCCGGAACTGGCAACCTCCGCCATCAAGCCGAACGGCGATATCGATTTGCGCAAGGTGATGCGCGGCATCGCCCGCAATCCGCTGGTGATCCGCGCGTTGGTGTCCACCGGCCGCGACTTCAACCGCGCGCTGCGCAGCCTGCGCGACTGCCGCAGCTTCTTTCTCGGCCAGACCAGCATCGTCGCCGCGGAAGTCTGAGTCGGAGCCGGCGAGCTCCCGTTTCTCACAACACACGACGTTCTTGTCCCGGACGCCGGGGCAAATTCTGAGGGCGCCATCTAATAAAAAAGGGCGCGACTTGCATCGCGCCCTTTCGCATTCGTATCCGACGCAGCTTAGGCCGCGGTCGAGGCCTTCTGTGCCAGCTTGGCCTTGGCGGCTTCGGCTTCGTCCTTGCGGATGTCGGACAGGCGCTTCTGGACTTCCGCCGAGAAGATGTACTGAGCCGGGCGCTGCTGGGTGAGGTCGATTTCCGGCGCCATCGGACCGGTCGTCTTGACGCCGCGCATCGCGACCCACATCGCCTTGAACGGGTTGCTGATCGCGGCATCCGCCGCAGTCGGCTCGTAACCGCAATGCGCCATGCAGTCGGCGCACTTCTCGTACTTGCCGGTGCCGTAGGTCTCCCAATCGGTGGTGTCCATCAACTCCTTGAAGGTCTTGGTGTAGCCTTCCCCGAGCAGGTAGCAGGGCTTCTGCCAGCCGAAGATGTTGCGCGCCGGCATGCCCCACGGCTTGCACTCGTATTCCTGGTTGCCGGCGAGGAAGTCCAGGAACAGGCCGGAATGCATGATGTTCCACTTCTTGCCCTTGCCGAGGGCGAAGACGTCGCGGAACAGCTTCTTGGTCTTGGTGCGGTTCAGGAAGTGCTCCTGATCGGGCGCGCGCTCATAGGCATAGCCGGGCGACATCGAGACACCGACGCCGAGCTCCACGGTGTAATCCAGGAACTTGGCGATGTCCTCGGCGGCATGGCCGTCGAAGATCGTCGCGTTGACGTTGACGGCAAAGCCCTTGGCCTTGGCAGCCTTGATGGCGGAGATGGCGCGGTCGAACACGCCTTCCTGCGACACCGCTTTGTCGTGGTGCTCCTTGAGGCCGTCGAGATGCACCGAGAAGAACAGGTAGGGCGACGGGGTGAACAGATCGAGCTTCTTCTCCAGCAGCAGCGCGTTGGTGCAGAGTGAGACGAACTTCTTGCGCTCGACCAGGCCGCGCACGATCTCGCCGATCTCCTTGTGGATCAGCGGCTCGCCGCCGGGGATCGCCACCATCGGCGCGCCGCACTCGTCGGCCGCATCCCAGCACTCCTGCGCCGACATGCGGCGGTTGAGGATGGCGTTGGGGTAATCGATCTTGCCGCAGCCGACGCAGGCCAGGTTGCAGCGAAACAGCGGTTCCAGCATGAGCACCAGCGGATAACGCTTCCGGCCCAGCAGCTTCTGCTTCACCAGGTATCCGCCGATCTTCATCTCTTTAAAAAACGGAATTGCCATTTCAAGTTTCTTTCTGCGTATTGTCGTCAAGAAGTTGGATCAAACCGCGGACAGTTCTGTCAGTTCGGCGGGTAGCCTGAATTCAATATTCTCTTCGCGCCCGGGCAAAACCGAAACCGCAACCGGTCCGATCCGCCGCAAGGCCTCAATGACGTCGTCAACGAGCACTTCCGGCGCGGATGCACCAGCCGTGACCCCGACCGCTCTGGCATCCTTCAGCCATTCCGGATTTAGCTCGCTGCCGTCGGCGATCAGGTAACTGGGAACACCGACCTCGGTGCCGATCTCGCGCAACCTATTGGAGTTCGAACTGTTGGTCGCTCCGACCACCAGGATGACATCCACGAGCTTGCTCATGTCTCTTACCGCAGATTGGCGGTTTTGTGTCGCATAGCAGATATCCCGGATGTCCGGACCCTGAATATCGTTAAATCGCCGTTCCAGGGCCAGAATGATGTCCCGTGTGTCATCCACGCTCAGGGTCGTCTGGGTGATGTAGGCGACCGGTACGTCGGCGGACAGGGTCAGCCGGGCCACATCGGCCACGTTCTGGACCAGATGCACCGGTCCCGGCACCTGTCCCATGGTACCGACCACCTCGGGATGGCCGGCGTGGCCGATCAGGATCAGGGTGCGGCCCCGGGCCATGTAGCGCTTGCCCTGGTTATGCACCTTGGTGACCAGCGGGCAGGTGGCGTTGAGCACCGGCAGGCCGCGGCCGGCGGCCTCGTCCTCGATGATTTTGGCGACGCCATGGGCGCTGAAGACCGTGATGGCATCGGGCGGCACTTCGGAAAGTTCCTCGACGAAAATCGCGCCCTTGGCTTTCAGGGTTTCGACAACGTACTTGTTGTGCACGATCTCGTGCCGCACATAGACCGGCGCGCCGTATTTATCGAGCGCGCGCTCAACGATCTCGATGGCGCGGACCACGCCGGCGCAGAAGCCGCGCGGCTGGGCCAGAAGCACTTCCAGGGGACGCTGACTAGGCACGGTGCACTGAGTCCTGTTCAATAAGTCCTCTACGATTCCGACTAGTCATTAAATCTGTACCATTGTCAGGGACATATCCAGCCCGCTGCGGTATTTGGCCGGTTCTGTGTGACAAAAATCACTCAGTGTGCAATCAAGCGCGTATGAGCGCTTTGCGACGTGGAATGCCAAGGTCAATACAATTTACGGTATATTGAAACTGGGCCAAACAACGCCGAGAAACCTCACCTGTTCGTCACTTTAACGCCCCTCGAACCACGTATATCAGGCTCTACGGAGCATGTTTTATGCCATTTCTTCGCAGTTTTGAAGAAGACATGATTCGACTGAAATAGAATGGGTGGGGAACCACCGTCTTCGCGCGCCCCGTCTGAATAGAAAGAAAAAGTGTGCTGACCAGTTTCGTCGTTTCCATTGTGAAAGCTTGCACCCGGTTTCCGTATCAGACGGTCGTGATTGCGCTGCTGCTGGCGATCGGATCGGGCTATTACACCGCCAAGAATTTCGGCATCAACACCGACATCAACAAGCTGATCTCGCCGGATCTGGACTGGCGCAAGCGCGACATCGCCTTTGACAAGGCGTTCGACCAGGAACGCTTGATCCTGGCCGTGGTGGAGGCGCCGACGCCGGAATTCGCGAATGCCGCGGCCAACGCGCTGGAAGCCAAATTGGCGCCCAACAAGAAGGACTTCGACTCGGTTCGCCGGCTTGGCGCGGGCGAGTTCTTCGAGAAGAACGGCCTGCTGTTCCTGCCGACTGCCGAAGTCGCGCAGATGACCGGCCAGTTCCAGGCGGGAGCGCCCCTGATTGAGATCATGGCCGGCGATCCCAGCCTGCGCGGCCTGACCGGCGCGCTCGAAACCGGCCTGACCGGCGTCCGCCGCGGCCAGTTGCCGCTCGACAGCACCGCCAAGACCTTCGGCACGGTCGCCGAGACCATCGAAAACGTGCTCAAGACCGGCACCGGAACATTCTCCTGGCGCGGGCTGGTTGGCGACACCCCGCTGACCGATACCGACCGACGCGGCTTCCTCGAGATCAAGCCGATCCTCGACTTCCAGGCGCTGGAACCCGGCAAGACCGCCACCGACGCGATCCGCCAGGCGGCCGTCGATCTGAACATCGCCGGCGAATATGGCGCCCGGGTCCGGCTCACCGGACCGGTGCCGATCGCCAACGAGGAGTTCGCCACGGTAGCGGATGGGGCAGCGGTCAACGGCATCGTGACGGTCCTGATCGTGCTGCTGATCCTGTGGATGGCGCTGCACTCCGCCAAGATCATCTTCGCGGTCTTCGTCACCCTGTTCGTAGGTCTGATCATCACGACGGCGGTCGGCCTGATGATGGTGGGGTCGATGAACCTGCTGTCGATCGCCTTCGCGGTACTGTTCGTCGGCCTCGGCGTCGATTTCGGCATTCAGTTCAGCGTGCGTTATCGCTCGGAGCGCTACAAGAGCGGCGACCTGCGGGCCTCGCTGATCAAGGCCGCCGAATATTCGGCAATCCCGCTGTCGCTGGCCGCGCTGGCCACCGCAGCCGGCTTCTTGTCGTTCTTGCCCACCGATTACAAGGGGGTCTCCGAACTGGGCAAGATCGCCGGCGCCGGCATGATGATCGCGTTCTTCACCAGCATCACCGTGCTGCCGGCGCTGCTCGACCTGCTCAATCCCGCCGGCGAGAAGGAAGCACTGGGCTATGCCTTCCTGGCACCGCTGGATCACTTCCTCGAGGATCAGCGCTACTGGATCATCGGCGGAACGTTGGCGCTGACCATCGCCGGTCTGCCGCTGCTGTATTTCCTCAAATTCGATTTCAATCCGATCAACCTGCGCAATCCGAAGGTGGAGTCGATCGCGACCTTCCTGGATCTGCGCAAGGATCCCAACACCGGCGCCAACGCCGTCAATGTGATGGCGCCCAACGAAGCCGCCGCCAAACAGGTCGAAGAGCGCCTGGCCAAGGTTCCGGAAGTCGCGCGCACGATCTCGCTCGACAGCTTCGTGCCCGAGGATCAGCCGGCCAAATTGAAGCTGATCCAGGATGGCGCGAAAATTCTCGGACCCGCGCTCAACCCCGATTCGGTCGATCAGGCACCGACCGATGCGGAGAACGTGACCTCGTTGAAGGACTCCGCTGCGAGCCTGCGCAAGATCGCCGGGACTCAGACGGGGCCAGGCGCGGTCTCTGCCAAGCGTCTCGCCGACGCGCTGCAGAAGACCGCCGAGGCCAGTCAGCCGGTACGCGACAAGGTGCAGGCGACCTTCGTGGTGCCGCTGCAGATCGCCTTTGCCCAGCTGCGTAACCTGCTGCAGGCGGCGCCGGTCAGCCTGCAGACGTTGCCGCCGGATATGGTCAATTCGTGGAAGACCAAGGACGGCCAGATTCGCGTCGAAGTGCAGCCGAAGGGCGACCCGAACGACAACGATACGCTGCGCAAGTTCGCCGGCGCCGTGCTGGCGTCGGAGCCGCTGGCGGTGGGTGGGCCGATCTCGATCCTGAAGTCGGGCGACACCATCGTCACCGCCTTCATCCATGCCGGAATCTGGGCACTGCTGTCGATCTCGCTGCTGCTGTGGCTGGCCTTGCGCCGCGTCAGCGACGTGCTGCTGACCATCGTCCCCTTGCTGGTTGCGGGCACGGTGACGCTGGAGATCTGCGTGCTGATCGGTCTGCCGCTGAACTTTGCCAACATCATCGCGCTGCCGCTGCTGCTCGGCGTCGGCGTGGCGTTCAAGATCTATTATGTGACGGCGTGGCGCGCCGGCCATACCAACCTGCTGCAGTCGGCGCTGACCCGGGCGATCTTCTTCAGCGCGCTGACCACCGCCACCGCCTTCGGCAGCCTGTGGCTGTCGAACCACCCGGGCACCGCGAGCATGGGCAAGTTGCTCGCGTTGTCCTTCGTGGTGACGCTGGCGGCGGTGCTGCTGTTCCAGCCCGCTTTGATGGGCAAACCGCGCGAGGCCGGGGAGTAGACCGGCGTCGCGTTGCCGAGGGCGTCCTTCGATTTAGTGCGCGGGGACGGGGCGCGCGATCTCAGGGAGCAGGCAGATATCGCCGACCGGATCGGCGGCGGGCTGTGCGCCGGCTGCCATCTTCTGACCGCCCGGGGCGGGCGCCTTGGGAGCTGCGGCAGCCTTAGGCGCGCCTGCAGGAGGGGCGGGCGCCGGGGCAGCAACCGGAGCCGACGTCTGCGTCGGAGCGCTGCCGGGAGCGGTCTTCGGCGCTGTCCCGGTGAGGCGTGCGACAATACCGGGTTTTGCCGGTACCGCCGCAGGGCCCTTGGCGAGGCTGTTGGACGGGCTTGATGGAATCGGCGGCCCGACCCGGGTCCAGGTCTCGCCGCCGCACAGGAAGCCGAGCACGCAGCCCTGGATTTCCAACTCGTCCGGCGTATCGCCAAGCGCGATGGTCGATTTGTACATCTTGCCGTCCTTGGCGTTGTAGACCTGACCGGCCCACTTCTCGCCCTTGGCATCCTTCTTCATATCGATCAGAATCGGCATGCCCAGGGTGGGCCGGGTCCGCTTCGAGACGTCGGGATTGTTCTTGTCGAGGCCGCCCGGGGTCTTCTCCCACACCACGGCACCCCACATGCTGCCGTTGCATTCGGCGACGCGGATATTAGCTACTGCATCGGCGACCTTCCAGTCGCCCGTCGGGTCTGCCGCAAAAGCGGGCGTCGCGCCTCCCAAAATTGCTCCTGCCGAAACGACAATTCCGCAATAAATAAGATTTCGCGTGGTAATGCTTGCGCGCTGCAACATGCTTAGGACCTATGCTCAAGTAGTGATATGCGGCAATGTCAAATCGCCGCATTGAAGGTTTCCAGTTGACGAAGCGACCATCAACCGACGTAAGTATCTCATGCTATATCCGAATCTAGACGTTTCCGAGATGTTTGTTGAACGGCAGGCGCAGCGCGGTGCGATGCATACCCGTCATCTCAACGAACAACTCGTTCGAGTTCTCAAGACCATTGGTTACGACGTGGGCTTCCAGCGCGGTGTCGGACAGTATCTGTTCGACCGCGACGGCGCCCGCTACCTCGATCTACTAAGCGGATTTGGCGTTTTTGCGATTGGCCGGAACCATCCGGTATTGCGGACCGCGCTGAAGAGCGTCCTCGACGCCGACATGGCCAATCTGGTGCAGATGGATGTGTCCACGCTCGCCGGCATTTTGGCCGAGCGGCTGTTGGAGCACGTTCCCTATCTGGACAAGGTGTTTTTTGCCAATTCCGGTGCCGAAACCGTCGAAGCGGCGATGAAATTTGCCCGCAATGCCACCGGGCGCAACGAGATCCTGTATTGCGACCACGCCTATCATGGCCTGTCGTACGGCGCGCTGTCGCTGACCGACGATTCGAATTTCCGCGGCGGCTTCGGCTCGCTGCTGCCGGGCTGCAACTCGGTTCCGTTCGACGACCTCGCGGCGCTCGAAAAGGCGCTTTCCACCCGGCAGGTCGCCGCCTTCATCGTCGAGCCGATCCAGGGCAAGGGCGTCAATATTCCCTCCGACGACTTCCTGCCGGGCGCGGCGGCGTTGTGCCGCAAATACGGCACGCTGTTCATTGCCGACGAAATCCAGACCGGCCTTGGCCGCACCGGGAAGTTCCTGGCGGTTGAACACTGGAATGTCGAGCCGGACATGGTGCTGATCGCCAAGGCGCTGTCCGGCGGCCACGTGCCGGTCGGCGCGCTGCTGACCCGCAAGAGCATCTTCGACAAGATTTTCAACCGCATGGATCGCTCGCTGGTGCATGGATCGACGTTCGGCAAGAACGATCTGGCCATGGCCGCGGGAATCGCCACGCTCGAGGTAATGAAGCACGAGAAGCTGGTGGAGAATTCCGCCAGGCGCGGCGCGGAGATTCAGCTTGCGCTGAAGAGCATGATTCCCGGCTTCGAGCTGCTCAAGGAAGTCCGCGGCAAGGGCCTGATGATCGGCATCGAATTCGGCCCGCCGAAATCGCTGCGCCTGAAGGCCTCCTGGAACATTCTGGAATCGGCCAACAAGGGTCTGTTCTGCCAGCTGATCACCGTGCCGCTGTTCAAGGAACAGAAGATCCTGACCCAGGTTTCGGGCCACGGCAGCCACACCATCAAGCTGCTGCCGCCGCTGACGATCACCGAAGAAGACGGCAAGTGGATCGAGAACTCGTTCCGCACCGTGATCGCCGACAGCCACCGCGTCCCCGGCGCGATCTGGTCGCTCGGCAAGACGCTGGTCGATAACGCCGTTCGGAAATCGGCCTGAGGCGTCAGCCCACCCGCATCGCGGTCTCGAATTTGTTGCCGAAGTCGGCGAGCTCGTCCGCGCTGAGATCGCTGACCGCCCAGTAGCTCAGCCCGCGCGCGCTCCAGCGCCGGATGTTGAAGCCCTGCACCGTCTCGATGGTGGCTGTACGTGGCTCGACATTGGCCGTCTGGGCGACGAACAGATTGATCACGTGGGTGCGGCGCCGGTAGACGATGGCGCCGATGGCGCGCCCATCGATGGTGTCGAGCCGCCCGCCGATCAGCGTGAAGCCCTGCGCCGTCAGATCGACCACCGGCGGCGCCACGTCGAGCCGGCCGTTGAACCACGGCTTTACCGTGTGCTGATCGGTCGACAGCACGTCGGTCAGGTGTCCCGCCTGCAGCGAGCGCAGGTGCGCCGAGACGACGTCAGACATGATGCGCTGCTCATCGGCACGACGCAGCACGATCGCGACAACGCCAGTGGCGGCCAGCGCCGAAACCGCCGACCCCATCGCGAAACCTTTCAACACGGCACGCCGGCTGGGCGTATGGGTGGACGGCAAAGCCGCCTCGACACGCTGCCGCAGATGCGCCGGCGCGGTGAAGTGAAGGTCGCTGTCGGCCATCGCCTGGCCCATTGCGCGATAGTCCTTCAGCAGCGCGGCGCAGCGCGGGCAGCCCGCGATATGCTCCTCGACCTCGCGGGCATGGCCGGCGTCGAGTTCGCCGTCGAGCAACGCGTGCAGCAGGATTTCCGCCTCGTCGCAGGTCATTTCGAATGCTCCTCTTCGGCCATCCACGCGGCCCGCAGCATGGCCCGCGCCCGCGCCAGGCGCGACATCACGGTGCCTACGGGCGCACCGACGATCTCGGCGATCTCGCGGTAGGACAGGTTCTGGATTTCACGCAGCACGAGGGTTTCCCGGAACGGCTCGGCGAGGGCATCGACCAGGCGCCGGATCGCCGTGGCATCGCGTCGCTGCAGCAACTGGGCCTCGGGCGACGCCTGGGTCTCGTGCCAGATCGGAGCAACGTCATCCGCCTGGCCTGCGGAATCGTCGATTGTTGAAACGGGTGAATTCACACGACGTGCAAACTCGGCGTGGCAGACATTGCGCAGAATCGAAAACAGCCATGGCTTCATCGCCGCGCCGCGGTAGCTGTCGAAATGCTTCAGCGCGCGCAGGTAGCATTCCTGTACGGCGTCCTCGGCATCGCTTTGGTCGCGCAGCAGGTAGCGCGCCAGCGTGTAGACGTCATCGAGATAGGGCAGCGCGGCGTCGCGAAACCGCCGCGTCCTCTCGGGATCTTCGTCTGGCGCATGCGACGGCATCGACGAGCCTCTGGTGACCGACGTCCGGCGGCTGGCGGGCCAACTGCCGGACATCGCTGTGATGCCTTGGTTTCGGTCGCTACTCAACCTTGATCATCCCCGTCATGTGCGGATGCAGCGAGCAAAAATATTTGTAGTCGCCCGCTGCCGTGAAGGTGAACGCAAAGCTGTCGTCGGTATCGAGCGCCTTTGACTTGAACTTGCCGGCCGAGACCACGGTATGCGGGATGTCGTCCTGGTTTTTCCAGGTCACGGTGGTGCCCACCTTGACCTTCAGTTCGGCCGGCGAGAACGTGAAATTGTCGATCGTCACGGTGACGTCTTCGCAGCGCGCCGCCGTGATCTGTGACGCCATCACTGCCGCCATGGCGAGCCGGACGCCGATCGTGCGCAGGGAGTTCAACATCATGAGTGGTGTCCTCAGCCCTGCAACGGGGTGTCGATGATGGCGAGGCTCTCGGTACCTGGCTTGAACACGATGCTGGCGGTGCCGAGCAGCGTGCGCAACTTGTCGTCCGCGACCTTCATCGGGCCGGGTGAGGGCGCGGTGCCCGGCGCTGGCTGCGGAAACGCGGTGGAGCGCGCGGTGTGAAAGGTGACGTTGCCCTCGACCTTCTGCATCACCTGGTGGATATGACCGTTCAGCACGGTGACCGAACCAAATCCCTTCATCATATCCAGTGCGCGGGCGCCATCTTCGGTGCCCCAGCCCCAGGTCGGATACACCGACCACAGCGGGATATGCGCGAACACCACGATCGGCATCGATTTCGAGCGGCCGCGCAGATCGTCCTCCAGCCAGGCCAACTGTTCGGCGCCGAGATTGCCGAGTCCACCGGCCTTGAGGTCGACCACGTTGACGAGGCCGATGAAGTGCACGCCGCTGGCGTCGAAGGAGTACCAGCCGGCGCCCTTGCTGCCGCGGCCGTAGCGCTCCCTGTAGAGCTTCACTTCCTCGTCGATCATGTCGTGTTCGCCGGGCACATAATGCACGTCGAGCCGGGCCTGCGAGATGATGCGGTCGGCATCGTCGAATTCGGAGGCCTTCGAGAGATGGCTGATATCGCCGGTATGGATCATGAAGGACGGCTTGACCGGGATCGCCTTGATGCGGCCGATCGCCTCTTCCAGCGTCCCCAGCGCATTGGGATTGGCGGGCTTGTCGAAGCCGACATGGCTGTCGCTGATCTGCAGGAAGGTCAGCCCGGCGGGCTCTGCCGCCTGGGCCGAACCGACCAGGCCCAGCGAACGCGGCACGCCGCCGGAAATGGTCCACAGCACGCCGGTGCCGGCCCAGGTCATGCACTCCAGCACCTTGCGGCGGCTCAGGCGGGGGTCGTCGTCATGATGGTCGTGATCGAATGCACTCATCGCAATCTCCCTGCACCCTGCATTGGGTGACGGGGACTGGATCGGGCCAAGCGGCGGTTTATTCCCGGATTTGGCGCTTATCGCGAATCCGTGATGATCATCGATGCGCCCTTTTCCGCGATCATCGCGGTGGGCGTGTTGGTATTGCCCGACGTGATGGTCGGCATCACCGAGGCATCGACGACGCGTAGCCCGGCAATTCCGTAAAATCGCAGCCGCTCATCGACCACCGCCATCGGGTCGGAGGCCGTGCCCATCTTGGCCGTACCGACCGGATGGAAAATCGTGGTGCCGATATCGCCGGCCGCCTTCGCGAGCGACACCGCGTCGTCGCCGACCGATGGCCCCGGCAAATATTCCTCCGGGTGATAGGCGGCCAGCGCCTGCTGCTGCATCAGTTTTCGCGTGGTGCGGATCGCATCGGCGGCAACCTGGCGGTCCTCATCGGTGGATAGATAATGCGGCGCGATTTCGGGGGCTTCCTCCGGCTTTCCTGAGCGTGTGCGGATCGTGCCGCGCGAGGTCGGCTGCAGGTTGCAGGCGCTGACGGTGATGGCCGGGAAGCGGTGCAGCGGATCGCCGAACTTGTCGAGCGACAGCGGCTGCACGTGAAACTGGATGTTGGCGCGTTCGCGATGCGGGTCCGAGCGGGTGAAGATGCCCAGTTGCGACGGCGCCATGGTCAGCGGCCCCCTGCGGCGCAATGCGTAGTCGATTCCCATCCAGCCCCGCCGCAGTAGCGAGTGATAGGTCTCGTTCAGCGTGCGCACGCCGGACACCTTATAGATCGCGCGCTGCTGCAGGTGGTCCTGCAGGTTGCGGCCGACGCCCGGGCGGTCCAGCGTGACGTCGATGCCGGCCTGCGCCAGCCACTCCGCCGGACCGATGCCGGAACGCTGCAGCAGATGCGGCGAGCCGATGGCGCCGGCGCACAGCACGACTTCCCCCCTAGCGCGCGCTTCGACAACCTCACCGTTCTGCGAAAAGCGCACGCCGACGGCGCGGCCTTGCTCGATGATCAGGCGATCGACCATCACGTTGGTTTCGAGCCGCAGGTTGGCGCGGTGCAGCACCGGCTTCAGAAAGCCGCGCGCGGACGACCAGCGCCGGCCGCGCTTCTGGTTGACGTGGAAATAGCCGATGCCCTCGTTGTCGCCGGTGTTGAAATCATCGGTCCGGCGGATGCCCATTTCGGCGGCGGCATCGCCGACCGCGTCGAGCACCGGCCACGACAGCCGTGGCGCCTCGATGCGCCAGCCGCCGCTGCTGCCGTGATGCTCGCTGGCGCCGAGGAAATGATCTTCCAGGTTCTTGAAGGCCGGCAGCACGTCGTCATAGCCCCAGCCGGCTAGGCCGAGCTGGCGCCAGTGGTCGTAGTCGGCGGCCTGGCCGCGCATCGAGATCATGGCGTTGATGGCCGAGGAGCCGCCGATCACCTTGCCGCGCGGGTAGGCCAGTGAACGACCGTTGAGGCCGGGCTCCGGTTCGGTGCGGAACATCCAGTCGGAACGCGGATTGCCGATCGCGAACAGGTAGCCGACCGGGATGTGAAACCAGATCCAGTTGTCATTGCCGCCGGCTTCCAGCAGCAGTACGCGCTTGCCGGAATCGGCAGACAACCGGTTGGCGACGATGCAGCCCGCAGTGCCGGCGCCCACCACGATATAGTCGAAATCCCCCTCGAGCCGTGTCGCCATCGTTCCACCGCCTTATTCGCGGTCTCAACGCCGCGCCGCAACGCTCTAGCGGCGCGGCGGCGCGCTGTACAGCCATGGCCGCCCGGTTGGGCGGCTGGCACGCGGCGTGCTAGACAGAAGCCACCATCCATCCACCATTCCCCACCATTCGAGACTGATCCATGCCCATCATCAATCGCGTCGCCGATCTGCAACCGGACATTCAGGCCTGGCGCCGGGACCTGCATGCCCATCCGGAGGTGATGTATGACGTGCACCGCACCGCGGCCTTCGTGGCGGAACAGTTGCGCGCGTTCGGTTGCGACGAGGTTGCGACAGGGCTGGGGCAGACCGGCGTGGTCGGCGTCATCAAGGGCCGCAAGCCGGGCGGCAACGGCGGCGTGATCGGCCTGCGCGCCGACATGGACGCGCTGCCCATCGAAGAGGCGACCAACCTGCCATATGCCTCGAAAACCCCCGGTAAGATGCACGCCTGCGGCCATGACGGCCACACCGCGATGCTGCTCGGCGCCGCGCAATATCTCGCCGAGACCCGCAATTTCGCTGGCGACGCCGTGGTGATTTTCCAGCCGGCCGAGGAGGGCGGCGCCGGCGCGCTCGCCATGATCAATGACGGCCTGATGGATCGCTTCAAGATCGAGCAGGTCTACGGCATGCACAACGGCCCCGGCATCCCGGTCGGCTCGTTCGCGATCCGGCAGGGCCCGATCATGGCGGCGATGGACCGCATCAGCATCCAGATCGAAGGCGTCGGCGGCCACGCCGCTTATCCGCACAAAACCATCGATCCGGTCCTGGCCGGGTCGCAACTGGTGGTGGCGCTGCAGGGAATCGTGTCGCGCTCCGTCAATCCGCTGGAATCCGCGGTGCTGTCGATGTGCGAGTTCCATGCCGGCCACGCCAGCAATGTCATCCCGGCCTCCGCCGAATTGAAGGGCACCGTACGCTCGCTGAAGGCCGAGGTGCGCGACCTGATGGAGAAGCGCATGAACGAGGTCTGCGCCGGTGTCGCCCAGCAGACCGGCGCCAAGATCACGCTCGATTACGACCGCGGCTACCCGGTCGTGGTCAACCACCCCGCGCAGACCGAACTGGCGGTACGCGTCGCCGGCGAGATCGCAGGCGCGACCAACGTCAACACCGACATGATCCCGATCATGGGGGCCGAGGATTTTGCCTATATGCTGGAAGCGCGTCCCGGCGCTTTCATTTTCTGCGGCAACGGCGACAGCGCCGGACTGCATCACCCCGCCTATAACTTCAACGACGACGCCATCGTGTTCGGCACGTCCTACTGGGTGAAGCTCGTGGAGACCACGCTGGCGGCCTGAGAACCAGCGCATCTGTCCGTGCGGCGACTCTGCGGAGTCGATATTTCCGGTTGCTATCACAAGACCGGGAACAAGGTTTGGCACATCACGTTGGAGGAGCGGGAAACAACCCCTACCTTCAACGGAGTGTGTCATGGCTACCAAGGATAAAGACCTCAACGACCTCTTTCTCGATACGCTCAAGGACATCTACTTCGCCGAGAAGCAGATCCTG
The DNA here is from genome assembly GCF_028290785.1 of Tardiphaga sp. Lineage (GTDB taxonomy): Bacteria > Pseudomonadota > Alphaproteobacteria > Rhizobiales > Xanthobacteraceae > Tardiphaga. Next base: position 33,145 of record NZ_JAQGJD010000381.1, read on the forward strand.
AAGGCGCTGCCGAAGATGGCGAAGGCCGCCACTTCCGACAAGCTGCGCGCCGCGTTCGAGAAGCATGGAGGCGAAACCGAAGGTCAGGTCGAACGCCTCGAGCAGATTTTCGAATTGCTCGGCAAGCCGGCGCGCGGCAAGACCTGCGATGCCATCATGGGCATCCTCGACGAGGGCAAGGAAATCATGGACGAGTACAAGGGCACCAACGCGCTGGACGCCGGACTGCTCGCCGCGGCGCAGGCCGTGGAACACTATGAGATCTCGCGCTACGGCACGCTGAAGACCTGGGCCAACGAACTCGGCATGAAGGACGCGGTGCGCTTGCTTGACGAGACGCTGAAGCAGGAAAAGACCACCGACGAGTCGCTGACGAAACTGGCGGAGACCGCCGTTAATCTGGCCGCGGCGGCCTAAGGCTGAAGTCGGGATATGGCGTCGCTGATTCGAAGTCAGCGGCACGGCTCCGATCTCTCCGCGTCGTCCCCGCGAAAGCGGGGACCCATAACCGCTGTAGATTCTAAAAGAACGCTGTGGATTCCACAGCGTTCTTTCCTCTGAGACGGAGGGTATGGGTCCCCGCGTTCGCGGGGATGACTCGGGGAGAGGCCTGCGCTACTACTCCGCAGCCTCCGCGTAATCTTCCATCGGCGGACACGAGCACACCAGGTTGCGGTCACCGTAAACGTTATCGACGCGGCCGACCGGGCACCAGTACTTGTCGGTGCGCGATGTCCCGGCCGGGAAACAGCCTTCCGCGCGGGTGTATGCCCGCGCCCAACTGTCATCCGCGATGTCGTGTACCGTATGCGGCGCGTGGCGCAGCGGCGAGGCTTCCACCTTCCACCGGCCGCTCTCGATCTCCGCGATCTCTTTCCGGATCGCGATCATCGCATCGCAGAAGCGATCGATCTCGTCTTTGGATTCCGATTCCGTCGGCTCGATCATCAGCGTGCCCACCACCGGGAAACTCATGGTCGGCGCGTGGAAGCCATAGTCGATCAGCCGCTTGGCGATATCATCCACCGTCACGCCCGCAGACGTCTTCAGCGCGCGGGGATCGACGATGCACTCATGGGCGACGCGGCCCTTTTCATTGCGATACAGCACCGGGAAATGCGGATGCAGCCGCGTGGCAATGTAATTCGCATTGAGGATCGCGATCTCGGTGGCCGAAGTCAGGCCGGCGCCGCCCATCATCAGGATGTAGATGTAGGAGATCGTCAGGATCGACGCCGAGCCATAGGGCGCTGCCGATACCGGACCGACCGCCGCGTGGCCATCGGCCGCAGGATGGCCGGGCAGGAAGGAGGCGAGATGCGCCTTGACGCCGATCGGTCCCATGCCCGGTCCGCCGCCGCCATGCGGAATGCAGAACGTCTTGTGCAGGTTGAGATGGCTGACATCGGCGCCGTAGTCGCCGGGGCGCGACAGCCCGACCTGCGCATTCATGTTGGCGCCGTCGAGATAGACCTGGCCGCCATGGCCATGGACGATCTCGCAGATATCGCGAATGTGCTCCTCGAACACGCCATGGGTCGAGGGATAGGTGATCATGATGGCGGCGAGGTTGGCCGAATGCTTCTCGGCCTTGGCGCGAAGGTCGTTCACATCGACGTCGCCGCGCTTGTCGCAGGCGACCACCACCACATCCATGCCGACCATGCTGGCCGAGGCCGGATTGGTGCCGTGCGCGGAAGAGGGGATCAGGCAGATGGTGCGGTGGCTTTCACCGCGCGCGGCGTGATAGCCGCGGATCGCCAGGAGACCGGCATATTCGCCCTGCGCGCCGGAATTCGGCTGCAGCGACACCGCATCATAGCCGGTGATGTCGCACAGCCATTTTTCCAGCGTCTTGAATAGCTGATGATAGCCGGCGGCCTGTTCAGCAGGCACGAACGGGTGCAGGCTGCCGAAGCCCGGCCAGGTCAGCGGGATCATCTCGGTGGTGGCATTAAGCTTCATGGTGCAGGAGCCCAGCGGAATCATCGCGCGGTCGAGCGCCAGATCGCGGTCGCTGAGCTTGCGCATGTAGCGCAGCAGTTCGGTTTCGGAGCGGTGGGCGTGGAACACCGCGTTGGTGAGAAACGGCGTCTTGCGTTTCAGCGCCGCGGGCAGGGCGTCATTCACGCCGTGCGCGATGTCAGCGTAAGCGAGCGTGCCGCCGAAGGCGCGCCACAGCGCTTCCACCGTCGCATCCGTGGTGGTCTCGTCGAGGGCGATCCCCAATTCGCCATTACCGATCCGCAGGTTAATCTTCTCGTTCAGCGCGCGGGCGACAATGTCGTTCTGCTTGTCGCCGACGTTCAGCGTGATGGTATCGAAGAACGTGTCGCTGGTGGGCGCGAAGCCGAGCTTCTTCAGGCCGGCTGCCAGCACCAGCGCGCGCCGATGCGTGGTGCGCGCGATGTGCGTGAGGCCTTCGGGGCCGTGATACACCGCATACATCGAGGCGATCACTGCCAGCAGCACCTGCGCGGTGCAGATGTTCGAGGTCGCCTTTTCGCGGCGGATGTGCTGTTCGCGGGTCTGCAGCGCCAGGCGATAGGCGGGCTCGCCGCGGGAATCGATGGAGAGGCCGACGAGCCGGCCGGGCATCAGGCGCTTCACCGCATCGCGCACCGCCATGTAGGCGGCGTGCGGGCCGCCATAGCCCATCGGCACGCCAAAGCGCTGGGCCGAACCGATGGCGATATCGGCGCCGAGTTCGCCGGGCGAGGCCAGCAGCGTCAGCGCCAGCAGGTCGGCGGCGACGATCGCCAGCCCGCCCTTGGCATGCAGCGAGGCGGCAGCCGCGCGGAAATCGCGCACCACGCCGGTCGTGCCGGGATATTGCAGCAGCGCACCGAACACGTCGGCGCCTTCGAGTTCGGTGAGCGGGTCACCGACCACCAGCGTCCAGCCCAGCGGCTCGCCGCGGGTGCGCAGCACCGCCAGCGTCTGCGGATGCACTTCATGATCGACGAAGAAGGATTTGGTTTTCGCTGTCGAGGCGCGCTCGGCCAGCGCCATCGCTTCCGCGGCGGCGGTGGCCTCATCGAGCAACGAGGCATTGGCGACGTCGAGCCCGGTGAGATCGCAGATCATGGTCTGGAAGTTGAACAAGGCCTCCAGCCGGCCCTGGCTGATCTCGGGCTGGTACGGCGTGTAGGCCGTGTACCACGCCGGATTCTCCAGGATGTTGCGCTGGATCACCGCGGGCAGGATGGTGCCGGAATAGCCCTGGCCGATCAGCGAGGTGAACACCTGGTTCTGCGCCGCCATCTCGGTCATGTGCGCCAGCGCTTCGGTCTCGCTCAGCGGGCGGCCGAGATCGAGCGGCGCGCTCTGCCGGATCGAGGCGGGCAGCGTCTCGCCCATCAGTGCCGACAGCGATTTTGCGCCCACGGTCTCCAGCATCGCGGCGATGTCGGACGGCGAGGGCCCGATGTGGCGGCGGACGAAATCGGTGGCGACGTCGGCGGCGGGCTTGCTGCTCAGGGTCATTTGTTGTTCCTCGAACGATAATTTAGAAGCTCGTCATGGCCGGCCCTGTGCCGGGCCATCCACGTTCTCGCGCGCCATCGTGGATGGCCGGGACAAGCCCGGCCATGACGGCGAGAACTACGCCGTATGGGTCTTGTACGCTTCAGCATCCATCAACCCGTCGAGCTCGCTCTTGTCGGCTATCTTGATCTTGAAGAACCAGGCTTTGCTTTCGGCATCGGAATTCACCAGCGCCGGCTCGGCGGCCAGCGCCTCGTTGATCTCCACGACTTCGCCGGTGATGGGCGCGTAGACGTCGGACGCCGCCTTGACGGATTCCACCACGGCGGCGGCTTCGGCCTTCTTCAGCGCGCGGCCGACCTTCGGCAGTTCGACGAACACGACGTCGCCGAGCTGCGACTGCGCGTAGTCGGTGATCCCCACGGTGACGACGTCGCCGTCGATATCAAGCCATTCGTGGTCTTCGGTGAACAAGGTGGTCATATCAATTCCTCAACGCTTGTAGCTGTGGGGGACGAAGGGCATGGGCGAGACGCGCATCGGCAGGCGCTGGCCGCGCAATTCGGCGAAAACGATGGTGCCATCGGCGGCGTGATCAGTGGGCAGGTAGCCCATCGCCAGCGGTCCGCCGAGGCTGGGACCGAACCCGCCGGAGGTGACGCTGCCGATCGAGTTGGTGGAGGTGGTGTCCGTAAACAGCAACGCGCCTTCGCGCACCGGCGCGCGGCCTTCCGGCTGCAGTCCGATGCGCTTGCGCGGCGCGCCATGATCGAGCTGCGCGAGGATTTTCTCGGCACCGAGGAAGCCACCGGCGCGGGCCCCGCCGCTGCGGCGGCTCTTCTGGATCGACCAGCTCAGCCCGGCTTCCACCGGCGTGGTGGTGGTGTCGATATCGTGGCCGTAGAGACAAAGTCCGGCTTCGAGCCGCAGGCTATCGCGCGCGCCGAGCCCGATAGCGCCGACGCCGGCTTCGAGCAGCGCACCGGCCAGTGCCTCGGCCCGATCGGCCGGCACCGAAATCTCATAGCCGTCCTCGCCGGTATAGCCGGAGCGCGACACGAAGCAGGCGATGCCATGCACCTGATGCGATCCGGCATCCATGAAGCGCATCTCGGGCGCCTCGGGGCAGAACGCCGCCAGGATTTCGGCCGCCTTCGGCCCCTGCAGCGCGATCAGCGCGCGGTCGGGCAGGGTCTCGATAACGCAGGTGTCGGACAGATACGCGCGCAGATGCGCCTCGTCGGCGTCCTTGCAGGCGGCGTTGACCACCAGGAACAAATGGTCGCCGAAATTTGCCACCATCAGGTCGTCGAGAATGCCGCCGGCCGCGCTGGTGAACTGGGCGTAGCGCTGCCGGCCCGGCGGCAACGCGAGGATGTCCTGCGGCACCAGTCTCTCAAGCGCCAGCGCGGCGTCCTCGACCTTGCCGGACTTTGCCCGCAACGTCATCTGGCCCATATGCGAGACGTCGAACAGGCCGGCACCGGTGCGGGTCTGCAGGTGCTCCTTGAGCACACCGGCGGCGTATTGCACCGGCATGTCGTAGCCGGCGAATGGCACCATCTTGCCACCTCGGGCAAGGTGCAGGGCATGCAGCGGGGTTTTTTTCAAAGTTGAAGCGATATCGGGCGCAAGCATGCTGACGGGTCCTCGCGGTTCCCCGGGACCATCCCGAAAAACCAGCCAAAGCCCCATCTGTCGCTGTGCCTGAGAGTATTATCCCGTCGGCGGACGCCACGGCCCGTTCGGGCTCAGCGCGTCTCTTTCCAGATGCTAACGCGTCACGCGGTCCGTTTGCCTGAGAGTTTCCGGGGCGGTTGCTCCTTCGGCGCCGGCCTCGCTCAAAGATGAACTTGGCCGATCTCTCCCGACGTGACGTCACTCAACGAGCCAGAGGAAACCACGCCCGCCCCAAATCTGTCAACGTGGCCACGACCGCCATCCACGGCCCTGTGCTGCCGCGGCAAGCCCATGATCTGGCTACATGTTCTCCCTGCACGCTTTCTGGACAGCGCCAGCCCCCTTGTCTAAAAGCGTTCGGCTGGGAAATGGCGTTCCGGGCGCGCTTTGGGGCGCTGGTGGACGATTTTGGTGCGATTGGGACTGATATGAGCGGCGTCAACGAGATCAGGTCGGCATTTCTGAATTACTTTGCGGCCAACGGCCACGAGATCGTGTCGTCGTCGCCGCTGGTGCCGCGCAACGACCCGACGCTGATGTTTACCAACGCCGGCATGGTGCAGTTCAAGAACGTTTTCACCGGACTGGAAAAGCGTCCCTACCAGCGCGCCACCACCTCGCAAAAATGCGTCCGCGCCGGCGGCAAGCACAACGACCTCGACAACGTCGGCTACACCGCGCGGCACCACACCTTCTTCGAGATGCTCGGCAATTTTTCGTTCGGCGATTACTTCAAGGAACGCGCCATCGAGCTGGCCTGGAACCTGATCACCAAGGAATACGGCCTCGCCAAGGACCGCCTGCTGGTCACCGTCTATTCCGAGGACGACGAAGCGTTCAACCTGTGGAAGAAGATCGGCCTGCCGGATTCCAAGATTATTCGGATCCCGACCTCCGACAATTTCTGGCAGATGGGCGACACCGGCCCGTGCGGCCCGTGTTCGGAAATCTTCTTCGACCATGGCGACAAGATTCCCGGCGGCCCTCCCGGCTCGCTTGATGAAGACGGCGACCGCTTCATCGAGATCTGGAATCTCGTTTTCATGCAGTTCGACCAGCTCGCGCCGGGCAACCGCATCTCGCTGCCGAAGCCGTCGATCGACACCGGCATGGGGTTGGAACGCGTCGCCGCGGTGCTGCAGGGCAAGCACGACAATTACGACATCGACCTGTTCGTCTCGCTGATCCGCGCCATCGCCGAACTGACCGGCGCCGACCCGCACGGCCCGATGAAGGCGTCGCTGCGCGTCATCGCCGACCACCTGCGCGCATCCTCATTCCTGATTGCGGACGGCGTGCTGCCGTCGAATGAAGGCCGCGGCTACGTGCTGCGCCGGATCATGCGCCGCGCCATGCGCCACGGGCAGTTGCTCGGCGCCAAGGAGCCGCTGATGTGGCGGCTGGTTTGGGCTCTGGTCCGCGAGATGGGCCAGGCCTATCCCGAACTGGTGCGCGCGGAATCGCTCATCGAAGAGACGCTGCGTCTGGAAGAAACCCGCTTCCGCAAGACGCTGGACCGCGGCCTCGGCATTCTCGACGACAAGAGCGCGACCCTTAAAAAGGGCGACATGTTCGACGGTGAGACGGCGTTCACGCTGTATGATACTTTCGGCTTCCCGCTTGATCTGACGCAGGATGCGCTGCGCAACCGCGGCATCTCGGTGGACATCGCGTCGTTCACCGACGCGATGGAGAAGCAGAAGGCCAAGGCGCGCGCGGCGCGCTTCTCGTCCGGCGAGACCGCGACTGAGGCGGTCTGGTTCGAGCTGCGCGAAAAGCTCGGTGCCACGGAATTCCTCGGCTACGAGACCGAGACCGCCGAAGGCGTGGTCGGCGCGCTGGTCAAGGACGGCGCCGAAGTATCCGTGCTGAAGACCGGCGAGTCCGGCGCTATCGTCTTCAACCAGACGCCGTTCTATGCGGAGTCCGGTGGCCAGGTCGGCGATACCGGCGTGATCACCGGCGACGGCGTGACTTTCCGCGTCACCGAAACCCAGAAGCGCGCCGGCGACCTGTTCGTGCATATCGGCACGGTGGAAGAGGGCACGCTGAAGCTCGGCGCACCGCTGGCGCTGAACGTCGATCACGCCAGGCGCTCGTCGATCCGCGCGCATCACTCTGCGACCCATCTGCTGCACGAGGCGCTGCGCCAGGTGCTCGGCGATCACATCGCCCAACGCGGCTCGTTGGTCGCGCCGGATCGCCTGCGCTTCGACTTCGTGCATCAGAAGCCGATCACCGCGGACGAACTGCGCCGCGTCGAGGACATCGCCAACGACATCGTGCTGGAGAACGACGAAGTCACCACCCGGCTGATGGGCGTCGATGACGCCCGCGATGCCGGTGCGCGTGCGCTGTTCGGCGAGAAGTACGGCGACGAGGTTCGCGTCGTGTCGATGGGCAAGACGGCGCGCGAGAGCGGCAGTAACGCGCTTGGCTGGTCGGTCGAACTGTGCGGCGGCACCCATGTGCGCCGCACCGGCGACATCGGTATGATCTCGGTCACATCGGAAAGCGCGGTGTCGTCCGGCGTGCGCCGTATCGAGGCGCTGACCGGCAACCACGCCCGCCATCATGCCAACGAGACGATGCAGCTCGCCAAGACCGCGGCCGGTGAACTCCGCACCACGCTGGAAGACATGCCGGCGCGCATCGCGGCGTTGATGGAAGAGCGCAAGAAGCTCGAGCGCGATCTCTCGGAAGCGCGCAAGCGTCTCGCGATGGGCGGCGGTGCTGCGGCAGGCGCGGCCGATGCGGGTCCGGTCGGCGTGCGCGAGGTCTCCGGCGTCAAGCTGATGGCGCGCGCGGTGGAGGGGATCGAGATCAAGGATCTCAAGAGCCTGGTCGATCAGGGTAAGAAGGAACTTGGCTCCGGCGTGGTGGCGCTGATCGCCACCAGCGAGGATGGCAAGGCCAGTGTCGTGGTCGGCGTGACGTCGGATCTGGTGACGCGTTTCTCGGCGGTTGACCTCGTGCGAAAAGCCTCCGAAGTGCTCGGCGGCAAGGGCGGCGGCGGCAAGCCCGACATGGCGCAGGCCGGTGGTCCGGACGGCGCGAAGGCGGGCGAGGCGCTGGCGGCGATCGAAGCAGCGATGGGCGGCTGATCGTTCTCCGTCATTGCGAGCGAAGCGAAGCAATCCAGAAATCCCAAGCTCCGAAAAACTGGATTGCTTCGTCGCAACGGCTCCTCGCAATGACGAAGCGTGTACCTTAGCTCTTGCGTAAGAACACGTAGTCCGCCGAGTAGGGCTCG
>NZ_JAQGJD010000388.1 GCF_028290785.1 Tardiphaga sp.
GCCGGACATCGCCGCCGCGGCGCCGCAGCCCGTCAAGGAAGAAAAATGGACGCGGCCCGCCCCGGCGGTCGCGCCGCCGGTTTTCGAACGGCCCGCGGCCGAAGCAGACCCCGTCACCGCGCCGCCCGCCGGTCCCGGCTTCGAGGAACGCATCGGCACCCGCTGGGTGGTGTGGGTCGGCGGGCTGACGCTGGCGCTCGGCGGCTTCTTTATGGTGCGCTATTCCATCGAGGCCGGCCTGCTCGGCCCCGGCGTCCGCGTGCTGCTCGGCGGGCTGTTCGCGCTGGCGCTGCTCGTCGCCGGCGAATGGAGCCGTCGCCAGGAAAACCTCTCTTCCATCGCGCCGCTGCCAATCGCCAACATCCCGGCGATCCTCACCGCCGCCGGCACCGCGGTGGCCTTCGCCACGGTCTATGCCGCCTACGCGCTGTACGACTTCCTGGTGCCGGCCACCGCCTTCATCCTGCTCGGCATCGTCGCCATGTGCACGATGGCCGCAGCCCTGCTGCACGGCCCGGCGCTGGCCGGCCTCGGCATCGTCGCCGCCTTTGTCACGCCGGTGCTGGTGTCGTCCGACAGGCCGGACTTCTGGGCGCTGTATCTGTATCTCGCGGTGGTCACGGCGGCGTCGTTCGGCTTGGCGCGGATCCGGCTATGGCGCTGGCTCGCCGTCACCACCATCGTGTTCGCGATAGCGTGGACGCTGCCCGGCCTCAACGAGGGCCTGAAGTATGTCGGCCCGAATTCCTTCCATGTGCTCGCCGGATTCCTTCTGGCGTCGCTGCTGGTGGTCTGCGGCTTCCTGTACGGACCGCCGGCCGAGCAAGGCAAGATCGAAGCGATCTCGTCCGGCGCGCTGTCGGCCTATCTGTTCGGCGGCATGCTGGTCGCGGTGAGCAGCTTTCACTCGGATATGGGAATGACGACGTTCGGCCTGCTGGTCGCGGCCACGCTGTTCGTGGCGTGGTATGCGCAGGCCGCGACCGCCGCAGTCGCGGTGGCGTCTGGCTTTGTCGCCCTCGTATTCCTGGAATGGGCGGTGCGCGGCAATCCCGACATGCTGGTGCTGCCCGGCGGACCGCTGGCCGGCATCGGCGCCAGCCCGATCGAATCGTCGGTATCGCTGCATCTGGTCACCGCCGCGATCTTCGCCGCCGGCTTCGGCATCCTCGGCTTCCTGGCGCAGGGACGCTCGATCAGCGCCATCGTGCCGGTGATCTGGTCGGCCGCCGCGGTGTTCACGCCGCTGGCGCTGCTGATCGCGCTGTATGCGCGGATCGCCCATCTCGACCGTTCGATTCCGTTCGCCATCCTGGCGGTGATCATCGCTGCCGGCTTTGCCGCCGCCACCGAAATCCTCAGCAAGCGCGAGACGCGGCCCGGCCTGTCGATCTCGATCGCCTTGTTCGCCACCGGCACGCTCGGCGCGCTGGCGCTGGCGCTGACCTTTGCGCTGGAAAAGGGCTGGCTGACCATCGCGCTGTCGCTGATGGCGCTCGGCACGGCATGGATTTCGATGCAGCGGCCGATCCCGTTCCTGCGCTGGCTCGCCGCGATTCTCGCCAGCATTGTGGTGGCGCGCATGGCGTGGGAACCGCGGGTGGTCGGCGATCTCGTCGGCACCACGCCGATCTTCAACTGGCTGCTGTGGGGCTATGGCGTGCCGGCCGCATCGTTCTGGGGCGCCAGCGTGCTGCTGCGCCGGCGCGGCGACGACGCGCCGTTGCGCATGGTGGAATCCGCCGCGATCCTGTTCACTGTGCTGCTGGCCTTCATGGAAATCCGCCATCTGGTCAACGGCGGCAATGTCTACCGCGCCTCCGCCGGCCTGGTCGAAGTGGCGCTGCAGGTCTGCGTCGCGCTGGCGATGGCGATCGGGCTGGAGCGGCTGCGGATTCGCAGCGGCAGCATCGTGCACAATGTCAGCGCGGTGTTGCTGACGCTGTTCGCCGGTGCCGCGACCATCGGCGGGCTGTTGCTGCTGGAGATGCCGATGTTCTGGCCGCACGACGTCGGCGGCCTGATCTTCAACGAGATCCTGCTCGGCTACGCGCTGCCGGCGGTGCTGGCGCTGCTGCTGTCCTATGCGGTCGCCGGCCGTCGTGCCGTTTCCTATGCCAACACCATCGCCGGCTTCGCGCTGGTGCTGGCCCTGACCTACGTGTCGCTGCAGGTGCGCCGCTTCTATCACGGACCGGTGCTCAGCCGCGGCATCACCAGCGACGCGGAGCAGTACACCTATTCGCTGACGTGGCTCGCTTTCGGCGTCGTGCTGCTGGGCATCGGCGTGCTGGTCCATTCGCAGCGCGCGCGGCTGGCTTCGGCCATCGTCATCGGCCTGACCGTGCTGAAGGCGTTCCTGATCGACATGTCGGTGCTGACCGGCGTGTACCGCGCATTGTCCTTCATGTGCCTCGGCCTGGTGCTGGTAGCGATCGGCTGGCTGTACCAGCGCATCCTGTTCAGCCGGCGATTGCCGCCGCCGGTGGCGGTGGCGCCCAGTATGGATGGAACGTAGAGCGTTTTCGGATGAACGGCCCCTCAGCCGTCATTGCGAGGAGCGAAGCGACGCGGCAATCCAGAGCCACAGGCGAAGACTGGATTGCTTCGTCGCAAGGGCTCCTCGCAATGACGGCTGCGGGCAGTTGAGACGTGATAAAGAAAAATTGCTGTCGTCCCCGATCACGAAACCGTACTTTCGTTCAAGCGTTGCT
>NZ_JAQGJD010000027.1 GCF_028290785.1 Tardiphaga sp.
GGATCGGCGAGGCCGGTGGTCTCCAGGATGATGGCGTCGAACTTGCCCTTGCGCTTCATCAGGCCGTCGAGAATGCGCACCAGGTCGCCGCGCACCGTGCAGCAGACGCAGCCGTTGTTCATCTCGAACACTTCCTCGTCGGCGCCGATGATCAGGTCGTTGTCGATGCCGATTTCGCCGAACTCGTTGACGATCACGGCGTATTTCTTGCCGTGGTTTTCCGACAGGATGCGGTTCAGCAGTGTGGTCTTGCCGGCACCGAGATAGCCGGTCAGCACGGTCACGGGAATTTTGGCGGCAGTCGCTTCAGACATGGTCACTCCGGCGGGATATGGGCGCGCGCCCGCGGCAGGGAGGCCCCTGCGCTAGTCGGTCAGCGCGCTCGTCAGCGCCTTTATATTGTGCCTGACCATATCAATGTAAGTGGGGGCGTCGCCGTTTTCCTGCGTCAGGCTGTCGGAATACAGCGTGCCGCCGATCTTCGCCCCGGTCTCGGTGGCAATCCGGCGCATCAGGCGGGGATCGCTGATGTTTTCCAGGAAAACCGCCGGGATTCTGGCGGACTTGATCTGGGTGATGATTTTCGCGATGTCGCGGGCGCTGGGCTCGGCTTCGGTGGACACACCCTGCGGGGCAATGAAAGCGACGCCGTAGGCGGCGGCGAAATAGCCGAACGCGTCGTGGGTCGAGATCACCTGGCGGTGCGCCTCGGGGATTCCCGCAATCGCGGTCCGGACCTCGCTGTCGAGCGCATCGAGCTTCGCCAGATAGGCACTCGCCTGGACCCTGTAGACGTCGGCGCCGGCAGGATCGGCGGCGACCAGCGCGTCGCGGATATTGCCGACGTAGACCTTCGCGTTGACCACCGATTGCCAGGCGTGCGGATCGGCATGGGCGTCGAGCTCGCGCGGCGAGATGCCGTTGGTGGCGGTGACAATGGTCGCCTTGCCGCCGGAGGATTTCACCAGCCGCGGCAGCCAGCCCTCGAAGCCGAAGCCGTTGACGACCACGAGTTTCGCATCGGAGATTTTCTTCGCATCCTGCGGCGACGGCGTGTAGACGTGCGCGTCGCCATTCGGGCCGACCAGCGTGGTGACGCTGACGCGCTCGCCACCGACGTTTTTCACAAAATCGCCCAAAATCGAGAAGCTCGCGACGACGTCAATTTTGTTTTGCGCGTACAAAGGCTTGGCACCGATCAGTGCGCATAAAGCAACTACGAGAACACAAAGTTGCCGCAAGACCCGCATTTCTCATGCTTCCAGATGCCGGCCGGGAAACAACTGCCGCACCAGGCCACTGACGGTGCCGAACAGAACCGAAACCACGTAGAGCGCCGCGGCAACGAGAATAATCGCCGGCCCCGAAGGCACCTTGGTCTGGAACGACAGCACCAGGCCGAGATAACCGGAGATCGCGGCGCTGGCGACGGCGATCATCATCATGCCGGTGATATCGCGCGACCAGAACCGCGCGATCCCCGCCGGCAGCACCATCAGCCCCACCGCCAGCAGCGTGCCGAGCGCGTGAAAGCCGTTGACGAGGTTGATCACCACCAGCGCCAGAAACGCCAGATGCGCAGGTGCGCCGGCGCGACTAACAGTGCGCAGGAAGACCGGATCGACGCATTCGATCACCAGGGGACGATAGATCACCGCCAGGATCACCAGCGTGATGGTGGCGTTGAACGCGATCACCAGCAGGGTCTGGTCGTCCATCGCCAAGATATTTCCGAACAGCACATGCAATAGGTCGATATTGGTGCCGCGCATCGAAACGATAGTGACGCCGAGCGCCAGCGAGACCAGATAGAACGCCGCCAGCGAAGCGTCCTCCTTGATCTCGGTGACGCGCGAGACAAGGCCCGCGAGCAGCGCGACGGAGAAGCCGGCGATCAACCCGCCGAAGGTCATCGCAAAAAGATTGAGACCGGAGAACAGAAAGCCCACGGCGGCGCCGGGCAGGATCGCATGCGCCATGGCGTCGCCCACCAGACTCATCCGCCGCAGCATCAGGAACACGCCGATCGGCGCGCCGCCGAGCGCCAGCGCGATCACGCCGGCCAAAGCGCGGCGCATGAATTCGAAGTCGATGAAGGGCGCGATCAGCGCGTCGTAGATCATGCGATCACGCCGCCCGCGGTCGCGCGGCATCGATGGCGCAGGCATGGGCGCCATCGTCGAAGGCTTCGCACATCCGCCGCGCTTCCAGCAGGTTGTCCGCCGTCAGCACCTGCGAGGTCGCGCCCCAGGCCACCGCGCCCCTGGCCAGCAACAGCGTCTCCGGAAAATTCGCACGCACCAGATCCATGTCGTGCAGCGCCGCCAGCACGGTGCGTCGCTCGGCATGCCAGTGCCGGACCAGTCCGATCAGGTCGGCGGAGGTCTTGGCATCGATGGCGTTGAACGGCTCGTCGAGCACGATGACGCGGGCGTCCTGCAGCAGCACACGGGCGAACAGCATGCGCTGCATCTGGCCGCCTGACAGCGTGCCGATGGTGCGGTTCTCGAAGCCATTAAGGCCGACCGCGGCCAGCGCGTCGGCGATCTGCCGCCCCGCCTTCTTGCCCAGCCCACCGAACAGGCCGGTGGAGCGCCACAGCCCGGTGCCAACGAAGTCGAACACCGAGATGGGGAACGTGCGATCGATATCGACACTCTGCGGTAGGTAGGCGATTTCGCGCGGCTTGAGGTCGCCGAGCCCGATGGTGCCGGCCAGCGGCTTCAGGATGCCGACGATGCCGCGGAACAGCGTCGATTTGCCGGCGCCGTTGGGGCCGACGATGGCCAGCAGGGAGCCGGCGGCGATTTCGCCGTTGAGATGGTGCACCGCGGGATGGCGGTCATAGCCCAGCGTGACGTTGGAGAATTTCAATTGGGCGGTCATCTAGCGCATCGCCAATAGAACGACCGTCCACAGGCCTGCGCTGACCGCCAGCGCCGCCCCCAGCCGTGCCAGCAGGGTCATGCGCAGGATCGACCACGGCGCTGGCTGGGCCGGATGCGGCGTTGCCGGGCCATGGCTATGGGCGTGGCCGTGCGGGTGGTCGTGGGAGTGGGCCATCGGGAACCTGGGCGAAAAGACATCGAGCGACGGAAAGCCGCCTGCCCAAGATTGTTATATTATAACATAACCTGGTGCAACGCCCGGTCAGGCGAAATGCCGGACCAGTGCCAGCCCGGCAAACAGGCCGATGATCGCCAGCGCCACCGAGCCCAGCACGTAGAGCAGCGCCAGCCCCAGTTCGCCGCGCTCGTAAAGCAGGGCGGCGTCCAGCGAGAACGCCGAGAAGGTGGTGTAGCCGCCCAGAATGCCGGTCATCAGGAACAGCCGCCACGGCTGCGACGCCTGGCCCTTGAAGGCGAGGTAGCCGGCGATCAGGCCCATCACGGTGGAGCCGGTGATGTTGATGAGGAAGGTGCCCCACGGGAAGGCGGTACCGAGGCAGCGCGCGCAGGTGACGTTAATGGTGTGGCGCAGGGTCGAGCCGAGGCCGCCGCCGATAAACACCAGAAGATAGTTCAGCATCGACTTCGCTCCACAAGCGCCGTTCTTTCCCTCCCCCTTGTGGGGAGGGTGGCCGGCCGAAGGCCGGTCGGGTGGGGGTGCCACATGCTCCAGAGCCCGTGGCCGCCCCCCACCCCGGCCTCCACTTCCTCCGATGCTACGCATCGCCTCGCTCGGCCGACCCTCCCCACCCAGCGAAGCTTCGCTTCGCGCGGGGGGAGGGAGGCCATTGGCGTCGTCGCATAACCACCACTCAAACAAAAGGGCGGCGGCTTGCGCCACCGCCCTCGCGTTTAATTCGGCACGACAGACGCCTACACGCCGGCCTTGCCGAGCTGCTCGTCAACATATTCCCAGTTCACGAGATGATCCACGAACGCCTTCAAGTAATCCGGACGCCGGTTGCGGTAGTCGATGTAGTAGGAGTGCTCCCAGACGTCGACGCCGAGGATCGGCGTGGCGCCGTGCACCAGCGGGCTTTCGCCGTTGGCGGTCTTGGAGATTTCCAGCTTGCCGTTCTTGACCGAGAGCCAGGCCCAGCCGGAGCCGAACTGGCCGACGCCGGCGGCGGCGAAATCGGTCTTGAACTTTTCGAGACCGCCGAGATCCTCGGTGATCTTCTTCTCGAGACGGCCGGGCAGCTTGTCGCCGCCGCCGTTCGGCTTCATCCAGTTCCAGAAGTGCAGATGGTTGTAGTGCTGGCCGGCATTGTTGAACAGCGGTGCGTTCTTGCCGAACGAACCCTTGACGATCTCCTCAAGGGATTTGCCCTCGAATTCGGTGCCCTTGAGCAGGTTGTTGCCGTTGGTCACGTAAGCCTGGTGATGCTTGTCGTGATGGAATTCCAGCGTCTCCTTCGACATATGCGGCGCAAGCGCGTCATAGGCGTAAGGCAGTTCGGGAAGCGTGAAGGTCATGGGTGTCGTCCACAAAATTGATGGGATGCGCAGGCTAACGGCCACCTATATAGACGGTTCCATCATGCTCGGCCATGCCCACCGGCGCCCTATGCCGCGTCCCCGGCCGACGACGGCGCTGCAGAGAACATTTTTCTCATCCGGCACCGGATACGAGGCTGACCATCCACGCTCCGACCTGTAAGAGATGCGCCACACGCAGAGGAATCGCGCCATGAACGTCGAGATCGAAGTTTTGACCGGCGATGCGTCGTGGCCGAGCGTGAAGCCGCTGTTCGACAGGGTGTGGCCACCCAACGCCGGGGAACAACGCCCCGGGGACTCCATCGAATACGCGCCTGCCGAGCTGAGGGTGATCGTGCAGGCCGACGATCAGCCGGTCTGCCATGTCGGCATCTGCCGTCGCGAAGGCATCTGGAAAGGCCGCAAGACCCGCATCGGCGGGATCGGCGGCGTCGGCACCGATCCGGACTTTCGCCGCCGCGGCTTTGCCAGCGTCGCGCTCAACGCCGCGCTGCAGACCCTGAAGGACGAACGCGCCACCGACTTCGCATTGCTGTTCTGCAGACCGCACAATGTGGATTTCTACACAAGCCGCGGCTGGAAGCCGTTCACCGGCGAGGTCTACGCCGAACAACACGGCGAGCGCATCCGTTTCGACGCGCTGCTGCCCATGGTGTCCTATCTCAAGCGGGCGCCGCATGAAGGCGAGATCGACCTCTGCGGTTTGCCGTGGTGAGCGGTCCGGACACCGCCTGATCGAACGGGGCGCGGCACGTTCAATTTATCGCGACCCCTGACCGGCATTGCACAAATCCGATTTTTTGTTATGCAGGCGCTCATTCTCGAGGAGATACCCATGGCTTTTCGCTCTGCCGTCATGATTGCGCTGCTTGGCGCGCTGTTTGCCGCCCCGGTGGCGAAAGCCCAGTCGAGCAGCGAGGCCATCGGACTCTGGGAGACCCAGGCCGGAGACGCCCGCGTGCGCGTCAGCAAATGCGGCGGCGGGTTGTGCGCGACCGTGGCCTCGTTGCGCGACAAGATCGACCCGAAGACCGGCAAGCCGGCGATCGACGACAAGAACCCCGATCCCGCCAAGGCCACCCGCTCGATGATCGGCGTGCACCTGTTCATCGACATGCAGCCGGCCGGACCGAACCGGTGGTCGGGCCAGATCTACAATGCCGATGACGGCAAGACCTACGCCAGCAACGTCTCGCTGGCCGGTCCCGATACGCTGAAAGTCGAAGGCTGCGTCGGCGCCTTCTGCGGCGGCGAAAACTGGTCCCGCGTCGGGCGCTAATTTTCGTAGGGTGGGCAAAGGCGCTCTCGCGCCGTGCCCACCATCCAGCGCCGCGGTGGGCACGCCCGTCGCGCCATGCGCGATGGGCTTTGCCCACCCTACAATTACGCTTTCATCGCCTTCAGCGCCGTCGCTGCCGAGGCATACCCTCCCCTTGCGCCGTCGATGAAGTGAACGTGATCGCTGCGCAGCGCCGACGGCGTGAAGCAGGTCATCATCGCGGCGTCCTGGCGGTGCAGCCCATAGCGGATCGTGCCCGCTGCGACCGCCGCCGCCAGACGCTGCTGCAGCGCGCGCTCTAGCTCCGGCGTGCAATCCAGAATCATCCGCAGCCCGTCGTCATATTTGCGGAAGTCGGAATTTTCCACCAGTTGCCGCACATAGACCTGCGGCACAAAGCCGCCGACGCTGATACCGAACCGCATCAAAATGAACGCCAGCAAGGTGCGGACGAGCACGCGCGCGCGGCGCAGCGCCTTCAGGCCGTCGCGCTGCGCGCGCACCTCGAAATCGAGTCCGGCCGGCGGCCATTTGATCGCCGGGCCGTTGGCCGGCACCGGCCGCCCGGCTTCGGGGCTGCGCTCGACCAGATCGATGACTTCCTCGATGACGCGGCGAAATGCGCCGGCATCGGCAGCGGCGGTCGGCACCACCAGCACCGACAGGATCAGGCCGCGCACCGAGGGAATTTCCTCGAACCGGCACGACAGGCCGGACAGATCCGGATAGGTGCCGGATGGCGCCTGCGCCACCGCGAACTCGCCGCGCTTCATGGCGACCTCGGCCCAACCCAGCCCGCCGCCGGAAAACATCGCATAGGAAACGTTCGGCGACGGCGCAAAGCGGGCGACTCGGACGTCGAGCCCCTGCGCACGAATGTCGGCGACCCGCACCAGCGCGACGCGCATCGCCAGATCGAGATCGTCCTGCACCCAGGCCGCGGTGGCCGCCAGCGCCTCGCGGGCGCGATCGAGATCGGCCGGTGCCACGGCGAAGCTGGCGCCGTCGCCGCCGAACACGAACGGAAATTCGCGGCCGTCCAGCGCGTTAGTGACCGCGGCGATCACCGCCGCGCCGGCCATGTTGACGGCCTTGTAGCGCTGCCGCTCGATGGCTCTGGTGGATTGCACGATATCGGCGAGGCCGATGGTCCAGTCGTCGGGCAACGGCACGTACAATGCCGGATCCATCAGGCTGCCGAAGCCGCGAAACACCGGAATGCCGCCGTAGAAATAGCTTTCGCTGGTGGTCATGATGCGATGCCCAATGGAGACGGTGGAGGCGCGGTCCCCATCATAGCTTCGAATTCAAGTCGCGGAAATCGTTCCCCGGACGCGATGCATTGCGCCGCGCCGTCGCGGCGTAGTGCATCGCAGAGCCGGGGTCCCGGTTGCTTGCGAAATGAAGACACCGGGATCCCGGCTCTGCGGAGCGGCATAAGTATGCCGCACCGCGTCCGGGACACGGTTGTCGCCGGTCTCAGCAATCCAGCGTGGTCTGCCGCTCCCACTCCGTCAACTGGCGGCAGTGCTCGTTCCAGTCGTTGTGCTTCAGCTTCAGATAGGACTGCACGACGGCCTCGCCGAACTGCTCCCTGTACACCGCTGAGCTCTCCAGCGCCCGCAGTGCGTCGAGCAGGTTCAGCGGCAACTGCTTGGCGTGGGCGGCCTTGTCGCCGTCGGTGTACATGTTGATGTCGAGCCGCGGGCCGGGATCGCGCGCATGCGCCATGCCGTCGAGCCCCGCCGCCAGCAGCGCCGCCGGCAGCAGATACGGATTCACCGCGCCGTCCGGCAGCCGCAACTCGAAGCGGCCGGCATCGGGGACACGGATCATGTGGGTGCGGTTGTTGCCGCCATAGGTCACGGTGTTCGGCGACCATGTCGCGCCGGAGACGGTGCGCGGCGCGTTGATGCGCTTGTAGGAATTCACCGTGGGATTGGTGATGGCGCACATCGCTTCGGCGGAATGAATGAGACCGCCGATGAAGTGATAGGCCATCGCGGAGAGGCCGAGTTCGCCGCCCTCGTCCGCGAACACGTTGCTGCCGTCCTTCGTCGACCACAGCGAGGCGTGGACGTGGCAGCCATTGCCGGTGAGATTGACGAAGGGTTTTGGCATGAAGGTCGCTTTGAAGCCGTGCTTCTCGGCGATCGACTTCACCATGAACTTGAAGAAGGCGTGGCGATCGGCGGTCTTCAGCGCGCTATCGAACTCCCAGTTCATCTCGAACTGGCCGTTGGCGTCCTCGTGGTCGTTTTGATAGGGCTTCCAGCCGAGCGCAATCATGGCATCGCAGATTTCCGCGACGATCTCGTAGCGCCGCATCAAGGCCTGCTGGTCGTAGCACGGTTTTGCCTGTTGATCGGCCGGATCAGAAATCGCGCTGCCATCCGGCGTGATGAGAAAGTACTCGCACTCGACGCCGGTCTTCAGCTCGACGCCCTGCGCTGCCGCTTTCGCAACCAATCCTTTCAGCACCTGGCGCGGATTCTGCGCCACCGGCTGGCCGCCCATGTAGAGATCGCCGGTGACCCAGGCGACGCCGGGCTTCCACGGCAGCAGCGTCAGCGTGTCCATATCCGGCATCACCAGCACGTCGGGATCGGCCGGCGTCATGTCGAACCAGGCCGCGAAGCCGGCAAAGCCCGCGCCGGACTTGGCGACATTGTCCATGGCGGTGGCCGGCACCAGCTTGGCGCGCATGCCGCCGAACAGATCGACAAAGGCGATCAGGAAATATTTGATCTCATGCTGCTTGGCTAGTTCGGTCCAGGTCGCCATTGACACTCTCTCCGAAGATATGACCAGCCGTTGCGGCCGCTAGATGTTGTTGCCCGGTATCCAGTTGGTGCCCGCCAGCGGCACCCGTGCCATGGCCGCCGACTCCATTGTCAGCGCGACCAGATCTTCCGGCTCGAGATTGTGGACGTGGCTCTTGCCGCAGGCGCGCGCGATGGTCTGCGCCTCCAGCGTCAGCACCGACAGATAGTTCGCCAGCTTGCGGCCGGCGACGACGGGATCGAGCCTGGCCGCCAGCACCGGGTCCTGCGTGGTGATGCCGGCGGGATCGCGGCCTTCGTGCCAGTCGTCATAGGCGCCGGCGGTGGTGCCGAGCTTCTGGTATTCCGCTTCCAGCGCGGGATCGTTGTCGCCGAGCGCGATCAGTGCGGCGGTGCCGATCGACACCGCGTCGGCGCCGAGCGCCAGGCACTTGGCGACGTCGGCGCCGTTGCGGATGCCGCCGGAGACGATGAGCTGCACCTTGCGGTGCATGCCGAGATCCTGCAGCGCCTTCACCGCCGGGGGGATCGCGCACATGGTGGGGAGGCCGACGTTTTCGATGAAGACATCCTGCGTCGCCGCGGTGCCGCCCTGCATGCCGTCGAGCACGATGGCGTCGGCGCCGGACTTCACGGCGAGCGCGATGTCGTAATACGGCCGGGACGCGCCGACCTTCACATAGATCGGGATCTGCCAGTCAGTGATTTCGCGCAGCTCCTGGATCTTGATCTCGAGATCGTCCGGACCGGTCCAGTCCGGATGCCGGCACGCCGAGCGCTGGTCGATACCCACCGGCAGCCGCCGCATGCCGGCGACGCGCTCGGTGATCTTCTGGCCCAGTAGCATACCGCCGCCGCCCGGCTTGGCGCCCTGCCCGACCACGACCTCGATGGCATCGGCGCGGCGCAGGTCATCCGGGTTCATGCCGTAGCGCGACGGCAGCACCTGATAGACCAGCAGGCTGGAATGGCCGCGCTCTTCCGCAGTCATGCCGCCGTCGCCGGTGGTGGTGGACGTGCCCACCGCCGACGCGCCTCGGCCGAGCGCTTCCTTGGCGGCGCCGGACAGCGAGCCGAAACTCATGCCGGCGATGGTGATGGGAATCTTCAGATGGATCGGTCTCTTGGCGAAGCGCGCGCCGATCACCACGTCGGTGGCGCATTTTTCGCGGTAGCCTTCCAGCGGATAGCGGCTGATCGAGGCGCCCAGGAACAGCAGGTCGTCGAAATGCGGCAGCTTGCGCTTGGCGCCGGCGCCGCGGATGTCATAGATGCCGGTCGCCGCGGCGCGGCGGATCTCCGCGATGGCGGCGTCGTCGAACGTCGCTGATTTGCGCGGCGGCGTGTGGATCCAGCGGTCCTGCGCGGTCATCAATACGATCCGACGTTGTCGATGTGGAAATGATAGAGCGTGCGCGCCGAGCCGTAACGCTTGAATTCGCTGACATCGACGCCGTCGATGCCGGCTTCATCGAGCAGCCGCTTCAGCTCGGCTTTGTGTTCGTCGCGCAGCGGCTTCTCGATGCAGTCGGCGCCGAGGCTGGCGACGGAGCCGCGCACATAAAGCCGCGCCTCGTAGATGGAATCGCCGAGCGCCTCGCCGGCGTCGCCGAGCACCACGAGGTTGCCGGCCTGCGCCATGAAGGCGGAGAGATGGCCGACCGAACCCTTCACGACAATGTCGATTCCCTTCATGGAAATGCCGCAGCGCGCCGAGGCATTGCCGTCGATCACCAGCAGCCCGCCATTGCCGCTGGCGCCGGCCGCCTGCGAGGCGTCGCCGGTGACGTGCACACGGCCCGACATCATGTTCTCGGCCAGGCCCTGGCCAGCATTGCCGCGCACCGTGACGCGGGCCTGCTTGTTCATGCCGGCGCAGTAATAGCCGACATGGCCCTCGACCTCGATCTCCACCGGCGCGTCCAGGCCGACGGCGATGTTGTGCTGGCCGCGCGGGTTGGTGACGGTCCAGTGCGTGGCATTGGTATCGGGAGAAAGCGCATGCAGCGCGCCGTTCAGCTCGCGCAGCGGCGACGTCGCGAGATCGACCGCGGGCATCAGTGCCGCTCCCACAGATAGACTTTGGCCGGCTCCGGCTCCCATACTTTGGCGGCGCCGATGCCCGGCAGGTCCACCAGCGCGCGATATTCGGTGCCGAACGCCACCCAGCGATCGGTCTCGGCCATCACAGCGGGCTTGCAGGCGATCGGATCGCGCAACACGCCGAAGCCGGTCTCGGTGCCGATCACGAAGGTATAGAAGCCGTCGAGCGCCGACAGCGACGAGGTCATCGCCTCCTGCAACGAGGCGCCGTGGCTCATGCGGTCGCTGAGATAGCCGGCGGCGACTTCGGAATCGTTTTCGGTGCGAAACGTCATGCCGCGCCGGATCAGCTCGCGGCGCACATCGTTGTGGTTCGACAGCGAGCCGTTATGCACCAGGCACTGGTCGGTGCCGGTGGTGAAAGGATGCGCGCCGTTGGTGGTGACCGCCGACTCCGTCGCCATGCGGGTGTGGCCCACCGCGTGGGTGCCGGTCATGGCGCTGAGGCCGAAGCGCTTGGCGACATCGGCGGGCAGCCCGACCTCCTTGAACACCGCCATGCGCCTGCCGCGCGCGACCACATCGACCGCGCCGTGAGCGGCGAGCGCCGCGGCTACTGCCGCTTCGCGATCCAGCAGAACGTGGAGCACCGCGTGCGTGTCATGGATCTGATAGGTCAACGGCGCGCCGGCGGTCCGGCCAAGACTTGCCATCAGTTCGGCAAAATCGAACCCGGCCGGCGCGCGCAGCGTCAGCTTGATCTGGCCTGCGTCGCCGTCGCCATAGACGGCGAAGCCCGCGGAATCCGGACCGCGATCGCTCAGCGCTTCCAGCATACCGGAGAGCAGCCCGCCCAAATCGGGCGCCAGCTTTTGATCTTTCAGGAACAGACCGGCAATGCCGCACATGGCTCGCGTCTCGCGTGTTGAAATCGGAGCGGACCTTGCCCGACAACAAACCTCCCTGTCAACTCGTGAGAAATATGTTTTCCTTACAGGAAACATTGCTATTGTCGGGAAATCGTCCGCTCGCCAAAGGCATGTCCGTGAAAGCCAAAACGAAGACCACAAAATCATTGCCTGCGCGTGCGAGGACGGAAGATCTGCGGACCGGCTCCAACGCGCCCGTGGACGTCAGCGGCTCGCTCGAAGCACAGATCGGCAACGAGGTGCGTGCATTGCGCAAGGAGCTCGAGCTGACGGTGGCCGAACTCGGCGCTTCCGCCGGCATTTCCACCGGCATGCTGTCGAAGATCGAGACCGGCAGCATTTCCGCATCGCTGGGCACGCTGAATGCACTATCCAAAGCACTCAATGTGCCGCTCAGCCGCTTTTTCCGCGAGACCGAGGAGCAGCGCGATTGTTCGTTCGTGAAGGCCGGGTCGGGCGTCAAGATCGAACGCCGCGGCACCAAGTCGGGCCACAACTATCAATTGCTCGGGCAATCGGTGCATGGCGAACTGGCCGTCGAGCCCTACCTGATCACGCTGAACGAGGACGCCGAGGCCTATACCAACTTCCGCCATGCCGGCGTCGAGATGATCTACATGCTGACCGGCAAGGTGCGCTACCGCCACGCCGACCAGACCTATCTGCTGGAGCCCGGCGACACGCTGTTCTTCGACGCCGCCGCCCGCCACGGCCCGGAAGAACTGGTGAAGGCGCCGATGACTTATCTGTCGGTGATCATCTATCCGAGGCGGAGCTGAGCGACGCATCGCGATGACCTCTCACCGTCATTGCGAGCCAGCGAAAATCGCCGAAGGCGACTTTCGCCGAGCGAAGCAATCCAGGGCCACAAGCGAAGACTGGATTGCTTCGTCGCAAGGGCTCCTCGCAATGACGGCTGCTAGCGCTTGCGATCCTTCTTCGCCGGCATCCTGTCCTGCGAGGGCGACACGCCAAACCGCCGGCGATAGACCCGCGAAAAATGGCTGGCCCCGGAGAAGCCGCAGGCGGCGCCGACGTCGAGCACCGGCAGGCTGGTCTGCCGCAGCAGCGCGCGGGCCTTGGCCAGCCGCAGCGACAGATAATGCTGCTCGATGCCGACCCCGAGATGGCCCGCAAACAATCGCTCGAGTTGGCGCAGCGAGACGCCGGCCGCCTTTGCCAGTTCGCCGCGCGATGCCGGGCTCGCCAGCTGCCGCTCCATCACGGCGATGGCGGACAGCACCGCGCGATTGCCGGTGCCGGTCCGCTCGCGCAGCGAGATCCGCTGCTTGTCGTCGCCGAGCCGCACGGTGGTTTGCAGAAACCAGTCGCTGACCTTGGCCGCCAGCGCCTGGCCGTGGTCGCGGCGGATGATCGCGTGCA